>NZ_CACSJM010000042.1 GCF_902706185.1 Roseomonas sp. 18066
GCCGACCCCCGGCCCGAGCCCATCAAGACCCGCCCGGCGCTGCAGAAGCTGGCCGACCTGGCGGCGCGGCCCTCAGCGCCCGAGCGCATGCGGCGCGAGGTGGAGGGCATGGTGAAAGCCTGGCTCGACGGGGCCAGCGCCGATCGCCGCATCGAGCTGAAGGAAAAGCTCGGCGAGATGGAAGAGCAGCTGCAGGCCGGCATCGAATCGGCCGGCGACATGATGGACGAGGTCGATGCCGACAACGCCGCCGCCAGGCGCCACGGCGACAATGCGCTGGCGGCGCTGAAGGCGGCCCGCCAGGCGCTGCTGGCGGCGGGGCTGGCGCTTTGACTGCGCCCACCTGATGCCGTCGCCGGAGTGGGTCAGCCGTTGGGTGGTACGCTGCAGCGCATCGCACCGCCGGCAGGGCAGACATTGGCTGAGGATCCGCGATGGCCACGCGACTATCGGATTGGCAGCTTTTCCGGCCGGAACTGGCCTTCACGACGCTCGACAATAATCAGGCCGCTTTCATCGGCATTGATCACAACTGCGTGCCCGGATCAGGCCGGCCACAAGTTTCGAACCCTGTGAGGCGCTTTCCCGTTCGGAGTGCCTAGACCCGCAACCACCGGCCCGCGGAGCCGCAGCATTCTCCGCCAGCCTCCGCGTGCCCATCCCCACCCCAGGCTCTGTGGACATTTATCGTGACCAGAGAACGGTCGCGGCGATGGTGATGACGGCGAGGTAGCTCCTCGCCGTTTTGTCGTAGCGAGTGGCGATGCGGCGGAACTGCTTGAGCTTGAAGAAACAGCACTCGACCAGATGGCGCTGGGCGTAGAGATGCTTGTCCAAACTGTGCTTGCGGACGCGGGACGGGTTGTTTGGGATGACGGCGAGGGCGCCTTTTCCGGCGACGCTGCGCAGTTTGTCAGAATCGTAAGAGGTATCCGCCAGGAAGATCTCCGCCGGAAGGTCGTCGATCAGATCGTAGGCTTGAGGACAATCCCCACGCTGACCAGCGGTGATGATGAAGCGCACCGGGCCGCCCAGGCCACGGACGGCCAAGTGGATCTTGGTGCTCAAGCCGCCGCGGGAGCGGCCAAGGGCCTGATCTTCAGACTCCCCTTTCTTGCCCCCGCAGCATGCTGGTGGGCGCGGACGACGGTGCTGTCGACGATCAGGCACTCGCAGTCTGGATCGCCGGCCATCGCTTCGAAGATGCGATGCCAGACGCCCTTCCGGCTCCAGCGGCTGAACCGACGAAACACGCTGTTCCAATCGCCGAAGACCTCCGGCAGGTCGCGCCAGGGCGACCCGGTCCGGACGATCCAGAGGACGCCCTCGACGAACATCCGATTGTCCCGGCCGGATGTGCCGCGGCTCCGCTCTTCGCCAATGATATGCGGCGCCATCCGAGCCCACATCCCGTCGCTCGGTACCAGCCGATCCAAAGCATCCAACGCTGCCCCCTCGCACCAGTAGACAGTCTTGAATCACTTATCCGCCCAGCTGGGAATCCAAAGAGTCTACAGCCCCCAGGCTGACGGGTTCTGTGAAGCACCCTCAGCCAGTCAAATCTCTCCGGCCAATCGATCAGCAGTTGAGTGGCACTCTTCGCCCAGTCAAGCTAGAGAGCAAGCTGCGGTAGAGGATCTCGAGGCGATAATGGATCAGAACGCAGACACCGTTCCGGACATCGATCCGCACGCCCGGGCCCTGGCTTGCGTGAGCGGCGACCGCCTGAATGTCAGGTGCCTGGGCGGGTCGGTGAATGCCGGCCGCATTTCGGCAATTGCCGTTGATCGTGACGGCGCCGAGCATCGGCTGATGGAAGATCCGGCCACCGAAGCCGCGACGGTCTATTTGAACAATCTTACGGGGCGCTTGTCTGACAAGACCCGCTCCCGGATGGCACGGTCCAAGATCAAGATCGATCGGTCGTTCGTGTTGGATCCGTCTGTTCTCTACCGATCCATCCGCGTCGTGTTTCTCGATGAGGCGTCCACAAAAGTCCCTTGGGCGACCAGGGACGCAGAACTGGACTTCTTACTGCCCAATAGCGTCGCGGAGTACCGCGACCATATCAGCTTCGACCGCCGCCGTCATAAGGACCCGGCCACTGTCCGCTTTTCGGCGCGGCAGGTGCTGGCCGATCACGAGAACAAGCTCGATCACGTTGATCCGGAAGTGCTTGGCTATATCGTCAACTCGTTCGTCATCTACATCTACAAGTCGATTGAGCTTAGGAGCACTGGGGATCTGGTGGTGCCGTCCGCCATGCTCCAGCTCGTATTCGGCGCCATCTCCCGAATGGATCCGGGAAAGACGGGCGTCCGAAGCGACAAAGATCACCTTTTCATATCAGTGAATACTTGCCTCTGGCACTTCTATATCCATAATTCGGAACCCTTGAAGGCCGAAAATTGTCTGGAAATCATTCTAGATACTTATCGTAATTCTAGCCGATTCGTGATTACTCATGGCTATAATTACTGCCTGTCAATTCTGGTTTGCGGCCTCATCCGTCTGGCGCGCAAGGTCGACGCGCCCGGACGCAATGCTCTGGAAACCGTTGTCGAGATCTTCAGGCGTTCGGTGGCTCAAGATACGCGGAACGTGACTTGGTTTGCGGAAATGGCGGATAGCCATCGCGCCGCATTGTCAGCCATTCGCGTGCTGGAGATCATCAAGCAGCGCAAGGAGCTGACCGGTTCTCTGCTGGCGGAGGCAGCGAAGCCGGGCATTCGCGTCAAGGGCGATGATTTTCAGCGCTTAGTCGAGAAAGTTATTGAGTATTTTGTCGGCCTGGGGCCGGGGGACGGCTCTCTCGTCAAATCCACCGATGCACCCCGTGTGGAAGCCAAGTGAGGCGGCACAGCGCCACGCTTGGGCCATGCGTCGTTGATCGCCGGAAGCACGTGGAGTGCCGTCGGACGTCGCTTCGACAAGAGGTACGATAACGGCGCAACGCCTCTAGCCTTGACGAAGGACGGGAAGGCAGTTGCGGCCACTGCGATGAAGCGATCGTGGACCGCCTCACGCAGGCACGCAGGCACGCAGGCACGCAGGCGGCATGTTCGCGAAAGGTTGGGAAAGGCAGCCTGCTGGACCTGCGACTGTGTCAGCCAAAACGATTTCAACCCTGCTGGCACCGCACTCCGCGGCGAAACCTTCCCAACAAGGCGTCGCGGCCCTGGGGGGGGGGTGAAAGGCTTGAGGTGGAAGCATCGAAAACCTTGATCATGCGATCAGACGAAGTCCCAGAGCATTTTGCCTTCATCCATCCGACGATGGAATGCCCTGGCTGACCAGCTCTCTCGCCAGCCGGCAACGACACCTCCGCCTCGGAGCCGCTTGCGAATAGGCTGCATCGTTAGGTTCCCTTGCCGTTCATCATGTGATTCGACGGGATGGCTGATGAGGGAGCAGCCATCATGGCGAGGGCCAGTTCGCAGGATCTGCGCAACCGCGTGATTAACACGGTGACGAGAGGCGAGGAGAGCCGGCAACCGGCGGCGCGGCGGTTTGGCGTCAGCGCCTCCTCGGCGATCAAGTGGGTGCAGCATTTTGAGCGGAGCGGCAGCCGCCAGGACCACGGCACGGGTGGGCACCGACCTTCCGCGGTGCGCCGGCATCGTGCTTGGCTGCTGGCACAGGCGACGGCCAGTCCAGCCTGACACTGCTGTCGCTGTGCCGGCAACTGCTGGGCGAGGATGGGGTGCGAGCCGGTCCCAGCATCCTCTCGCGCTTCTTCAAGGCCGAGGGGATCAGCTTCAAAAAAACCGTGCTGGCCGCCGAGCGGACCGGCCGGACGTGGCGCGCAAGCGGGCTCGCTGGCGCCGACATCAGGCGCTGATTGACCCAAGCCGTCTGGTCTTCATCGACGAGACCTGGGTCAAGACCATCATGGTGCGAACCCATGGCTGGGGGCCGCGCGGCCAGCGCGCTCAAGACCGGGCGCCGCACGGCCACTGGAAGACCCTGACCTTCTTGGCCGTCCTTCGCCACGACCGGATCGACACGCCCTGCGTGCTGGACGGCCCTGTCAGCAGCACGCTTTTCCAGGCTTATTTCAAGCATTTCCTGGTGCCGGGGCTGACGGCGGGCGACATCGCCATCCTCGACAATCTGGGCAGCCCTAACGGCCAGGCCGTCCACCGAACGATCCGGAAAGCCGGCGCCCATCTACTGTTCCTACCGCCTAAAGCCCGGACCTGAACCCGATCGAGCAGGTCTTTGCCAAGCTCAAGACCTTGCTGCGCAAGGCTTGCACGCGCTCCATCAAGGCGACTTGGCGATGCGCCGGCGCATTGCTCGATCAATTCCGTCCAAGCGACTGCGCCAACTACCTTACAAACTCAGGCTATGATCCTGCTGCGTCAATCCAATCGCAAAAGGCTCTATGCCGCCGCCCCGTCCTGCACATGCAGGCTGGCGCTGGTGGAACCGTTCCAAGTCTCGGCGCGCAAGGCGCCGGCCAGGTGCACCGGGCTGCCACGGCTGTTCAGCAGCAGCTCCGCCAGCGGGCCTTCCTTGGCGCGGAAGGACACCGCCTTCAGGCGTCCGCCGCCCTCGCCTTCCAGGAAGGCGCGGATGGTGTTGCCTTCCTTGCCCACCCGGTCGGCGCGGGCGATGCGGACACGCGGGAAGACGAAGATCGGCTCCTCGTTGCCGGCGCCGAAGGGGCCGAGGCGCGCCACCTGCTGGGCGAGCGCCGCATTCGCCGCCGGCAGCAGCAGGGTGCCGTCGACCACCAGGTCGGCGCTGCCGGGCAGCTCGGCGGCATGGGCCAGGCGCTCGTTGAGGAAGGCGTGGAAGTCTTCCCGCCGGTCGACGCTGAAGGAGAAGCCGGCCGCCATGGCATGGCCGCCGCCGGTGGCCAGCATCCCCGATTGCCGCGCGGCGATGATGGCCGCGCCCAGGTCGACGCCGGCCACCGACCGGCCGGATCCCTTGGCGATGCCCTCGGACACCCCCGCCACGCAGGTTGGACGGTTGAACTTTTCCTTCACCCGCCCGGCGACGATGCCGACGACGCCGGGGTGCCAGCCTTCGCCGACGATCAGCAGCGCCGGGTGGCCGGCTTCGGCCTGGGCCTCGGCCTGGGCGAAGGCGGCGGCCAGGACCTCGCTTTCCACCTCCTGGCGACGGCGGTTCACCAGGTCGAGGCGCTCGGCCATGACGCGGGCTTCCACCGGGTCGTCGCAGGCCAGCAGGCGCAGCCCCAGATCCGGCTCGCCGATGCGCCCCGAGGCGTTGATGCGCGGGCCGAGCAGGAAGCCCAGCGAATAGGCCGAGGGCGCGTCGCGCGCCTGGGCGACCTCCAGCAGGGCGGCGATGCCGGGGCGCTCGCCGCGGGCCATCACCTTCAGGCCTTGCGTGACGAAGGCGCGGTTGAGCCCCACCAGCGGCATGACGTCGCAGACGGTGGCCAGCGCCACCAGGTCGAGGAAGCCCAGCAGGTCCGGCGGCGCGCGATCCGCGAAGAAGCCGCTGCGGCGCAGCTCGCGCAGCGTCGCGACCGCGGCCATGAAGCCCACCGCCGCGGCGCAGAGATGGCGCAGGCCGGATTCGCAATCCAGCCGGTTCGGGTTGACGGCCGCGGCCACCACCGGCACCGGGCCCTCGGCCTTGTGGTGGTCGAGGACCACCACATCGGCGCGGCCCTCGGCGGCGGCCAGCGCGGTATGCGCCGCGATGCCGCAATCGACGCAGACCAGCAGGGTGGCGCCCTCGGCGCAGAGGGCGGCGACGGCAGTCGGGTTGGGGCCGTAGCCTTCCTTCAGCCGGTCGGGGACATAGGCGCGCACCCGGCAGCCGAGCTCGCGCAGGAAGCGCACCATCAGCGCGCCGGCGCAGGCGCCGTCGACGTCATAGTCGCCGAAGACCGCCACCTGCTCGCCGTCGCGCACCGCCTGGGCCAGCCGGGCGCTGGCGCGGTCCATGTCGATCAGCACGGCGGGGTCGGGCATCAGCGCCCGCAGCGTCGGCTCCAGGAACAGCGCGGCCTGGTCGGTGCCGACGCCGCGGGCAGCCAGCAGCTGGCCCAGCAGCTCCGGCAGCTCCAGGCGCTGGGCGATTGCCATGCCGATGCGGGCATCGCCCTGGCGCCAGACCCAGCGCCGGCCGAGGGCGGAGCGGGCGACGCCCAGCACCGCCCCCTCCCCCGTCTCGCTCGTGGTCAGGTCAATCGACAAAGGCGCTGGGCTTCAGGGAGAAGTTGTGGTGCGCCTCGATGTAGCGGACGGTGCCGGTCTTGCTGCGCATGATGATCGAATGCGTGTAGGCCGCGGCCGAGGTGCGGCGGACGCCGCGCAGCATCGGGCCGGAGGTGACGCCGGTCGCCGCGAACATCACGTCGCCCTTGGCCATGTCCTCGGCCGACAGCTTCTGGTGCGGGTCGGTCAGGCCCATCTCGCGGGCGCGGGCCAGCTGGCTGTCATCCTCGTAGAGCAGGCGGCCCTGCATCTGGCCGCCGATGCAGCGCAGCGCGGCCGCCGACAGCACGCCTTCCGGCGCGCCGCCCGAGCCCAGATACAGGTCCACGCCGGCTTCCGGCTGGCTGACCGCGATGACGCCGGCGACGTCGCCATCCGGGATCAGCATGATGCGGGCGCCGGCGGCGCGGCAGGCCTTGATGATGTCCTTGTGCCGGTCGCGGCCCAGGATGCAGACGACGAGGTCGTTGATCTCGCTTTTCTTGGCCTTCGCCAGCTCGCGCAGGTTCTCCTCGACCGAGGCGTCCAGGTCGACGATGCCGGCCGGCAGGCCCGGGCCCACCGCGATCTTGTCCATGTAGATGTCGGGGGCGTGCAGGAAGCCGCCATCCTCGGCGACCGCGAGCGTCGCGATCGAGTTCGGCCCGCCGGTGGCGCAGATATTGGTGCCTTCCAGCGGATCGACGGCGATATCGACCCGGGGGCCGCCGCTGCCGATCTTCTCGCCGATGAACAGCATCGGCGCCTCGTCCATCTCGCCCTCGCCGATGACGACGGTGCCGCTGATGGCGACCGTGTCGAAGGCGCGGCGCATGGCGTCCACCGCCGCGCCATCGGCCGCGTTCTTGTCGCCGCGGCCGATCCAGCGGCTGGCGGCCAGCGCCGCCGCCTCGGTGACCCGCACCAGCTCGAGGGCGAGGTTGCGGTCGACGGGGATGGTGTCGCGCATGGAAGCTCCTGTTTGGGCCCGGGATCTGGCCGGGGCAGCGTCAACTGCCCCGGTAACGCTCGTCACATAACGCTCGTCAGAGGGTTTCGATGCGGATCAGCGCCGGCGGCTCCAGCACCGCCTCCAGCCCGGCGATCCGGGCCAGCGCCTCGCGCATCGAGGATTCACGGCAGGCATGGGTGGTCAGCACCACCGGCACCGCCTCGCCGGGGGCGCGGCCGCGCTGGATCATCGATTCCAGGCTGACGCCATGGTCGCGCAGCACGCCGGTGACATCGGCGATGACGCCCGGGCGGTCCAGCACCATCAGCCGCAGGTAGTAGGCGCCGTGATGCGCCGCCATCGGCTCGGCGGGGATCGCCTTCAGCGCCGGGCCCGCGGCGCCCCAGACCGGCGTGGAGCGGCCGCGGGCGATGTCGATCAGGTCGGCGGCGACCGCGCTGGCGGTGGGGCCGGCGCCGGCGCCGCGGCCTTCCAGCACGACGCGGCCGACGAAATCGCCCTCGGCCACCACCGCGTTGAAGACGCCGTCGACGCGGGCGATCGGGTGGCTGGCCGGCACCATGCAGGGGTGGACGCGGGTGGCGACGCCGCCCTCGGTGCGCTCGGCGATGCCCAGCAGCTTGATGCGGTAGCCGAGCTGGTCGGCCAGCCGGATGTCCAGCGCCGAGATGGCGCGGATGCCCTCGACATGCACCGCCGGGAAATCCACCGGCCGGCCAAAGGCCAGCGCCGCCAGGATCGCCAGCTTGTGCGCCGCGTCGATGCCGTCGATGTCGAAGGACGGGTCGGCCTCGGCATAGCCGAGCTTCTGCGCCTCGGCGAGCACGTCGCCGAATTCGCGGCCCTGCTCGCGCATGCAGGTCAGGATGTAGTTGCAGGTGCCGTTCAGGATGCCGGTGACGCGGCGGATGCCGTTCGCCGCCAGCCCCTCGCGCAGCGCCTTGATCGCCGGGATGCCGCCGGCCACCGCCGCCTCATAGGCGAGCGTCGCGCCGGAGGCCTCGGCCCGGGCGGCGAGCGCCGTGCCATGCAGCGCCAGCAGCGCCTTGTTGGCGGTGACCACCGGCTTGCCGGCGGCCAGCGCGGCCTCGACCAAAGCGCGGGCCGGGCCCTCGCTGCCGCCGATCAGCTCGACGATGACATCGGCCTGGGCGTCGGCGGCCATGGCCACCGGGTCCTCGTACCAGCGCAGCCCCTCGAGCGAGACGCCGCGGTCGCGGTTGCGCTCGCGCGCGGCGACGGCGGTGACGACGATCGGGCGGCCGGCGCGGGCGGCGATCAGCTCGGCATTGTCGCGCAGCAGGGTGAGCAGGCCGGCGCCGACCGTACCCAGGCCGGCGACCGCGACGGAAAGCGGACGGGTCATTCTTTTACCAGTTCAGCGGGAGCGGAATCGGCGGCCGCGACGGGCCCGCCATTGTCGGTGGCCAGGAAGCTGCGGATGCCGCGCAGCGCCTGGCGGATGCGGTGGGTGTTCTCGACCATGGCGATGCGGACATGGGTGTCGCCATGCTCGCCGAAGCCGAGGCCCGGGGCGACGGCGACCTTGGCCTTCGCCAGCAGCAGCTTGCTGAACTCGACCGAGCCCAGGGCGCGGAAGCGCTCGGGGATCTCGGCCCAGACGAACATGCCGGCCTCGGGCACGGGGACGTCCCAACCGGCCTGCTTCAGGCCCTTGACCAGCACGTCGCGGCGCTCGCGATACAGCTTGCGCATGTCGTCGATGCAGTCCTGCGGCCCGTTCAGCGCCGCGGTGGAGGCGACCTGGATCGGCGTGAAGGCGCCGTAGTCGAGGTAGGACTTCACCCGGGTCAGCGCCGAGATGAGGCGGCGGTTGCCGGCCGCGAAGCCCATGCGCCAGCCGGCCATGTTGTAGGTCTTCGACATCGAGGTGAATTCCACCGCGATATCCTTGGCGCCCGGCACCTGCAGGATCGAGGGCGGCACCCGGTCGCCATAGTAGAGCTCGGCATAGGCCAGGTCGCTCAGCACGAAGATCTCGTGCTTCTTCGCGAAGGCGACGATCTCGCGGTAGAAATCGAGCTCGGCCATCAGCCCGGTCGGGTTGGACGGGTAGTTGATGATCAGCGCCGTGGGCTTGGGCACCGAATGGCGCACGGCGCGGTCCAGCGCCTGCAGCATGGTCTCGTCCGGCGTGTGCGGCACGCTGCGCACCGAGGCGCCGGCGATGATGAAGCCGAACTGGTGGATCGGGTAGCTCGGGTTGGGCACCAGGATGGTGTCGCCCGGCGAGGAGATGGCGGCCGCCAGGTTGGCCAGGCCTTCCTTCGAGCCCAGCGTCGCCACCACCTCGGTCTCGGGGTCGAGCTCGACATCGAAGCGGCGGGCATAGTAGCCGGCCAGCGCCCGGCGCAGCCCGGGGATGCCCTTGGAGGCCGAATAGCCATGGGTGTCGGGGTTCTGCACCGCCTCGATCAGCTTGGCCACGATATGCGGCGGCGTCGGGCTGTCCGGATTGCCCATGCCCAGGTCGACGATGTCCTCCGCGGCGGCGCGTGCCTTGGCCTTTGCCTGGTTCACCTCGGCGAAGACATAGGGTGGCAGGCGGCGGATGCGGTGGAAGTCCTCGGTCATGACCTGATGTCCAATAGAGACGACGAGAAAAGACGGCGCGACGGCGCCAGGATAGGGCAGATCGCCCCCTGGCGGGAGGGGCCGCCCCGGAAGCGTGGCGTCAGAGCCGCGGCGGCGGCGGCACCCCTGCCGGATCGGGGGCGGCGGGCGCCGGGCCCAGCCCGCGGGCCGGCGGCGGCGGGCCACCCGGGGACGGCGCCAGCATCTCGGCCGGCGGCAGGCCGGGCGCGCGGCCGGGATCGGCCGGCAGGGCCGGGTCGCTGGGCAGGTTGCCCTCGCCCGGCGCCATCGGCCGGATCGGGGGCGCGCTGGCCAGGCGCGGCGGCGTCGGCGGGTTCAGCGGGATGGCGGTGTCGCCCTGGCCACCGGCGGGCGGCGGCGGCACCGGGCGGCCGGCGACGACCGGCTCGCGCGACTGGCCGCGCGCCTCGGCCAGCGCCGCCGACAGCGCCTCCCGGGCCGAGGCGGTGCCGCGCGGCGGCTGCGGCGGCACCGAGGCCAGGTTGGGATAGGCGCCGTCGGTGCCCGGCGGCAGGGGGCGACCCTGCAGCGGCTCGCCGAAGGCGTTGTTCCAGAATTCGCGCGGCCCCTCGGCCGGGGAGCCGACGCAGGCAGCCAGCAGCGGGGCGGCCAGCAGCGCCAAGGCCACGATCCGCGTCGCGGCGCGCGGCCTGCGGCCCGGCTCGGTCATCTGCTGCATCGCTGTGCGGCCCTTTCACCCAGGCGCGCCGAGGACGTCCCGGGGCCTCCCTCGGGGATTAGCCCGAAAGCGGGGGGGCGCGAAAGTGCGGCGGCAGGCGCCCTGTCCGGGCCCGCCGCGAAGATTGACCCAGAAGAATGGCTTTCACCGCCGGCTGCGGCCATGATGCGGGGGGCGCAAGCCCCAAGGCGCCATTCGAGCGCGGTCAGATTACCAGGACAGCAGCGGCGCCGATGGCGCGGAGGAACGCATGGCTCAGGACGACACCCCCCAGGACCCGGCCGCCTTCCGCATGCCGGATCCCGCTCTGGTGTCGCGCACCATGGCCGATGTGGCGGAGCGCGGGCAGCGCATCGTCGCCGATTTCCTGAAGCGCCAGGGCAGCGAGGCGGAGGCGACCCCCGGCAGCCCCGACCCCAGCCATATCGGCAGCGCCTTCATGGAGATGACGGCGCGGCTGATGGCCAATCCGGCGCGGCTGGTGCAGGCGCAGCTCGGCTTCTGGCAGGACTATCTGACGCTGTGGCAGAACACCGCCCGGCGCATGTGGGGCGATGGCGAGGTCAACCCGGTGATCGCCGAGGACCCGAAGGACCGCCGCTTCAAGGACGAGGCCTGGCGCGAGAACGAGGTTTTCGACTTTATCAAGCAGTCCTACCTGCTCTCGGCCCGCTACTTCACGAACGTCGCGCATGCGGCGGACGACCTGAAGCCGAAGACCGCCCAGAAGGTCGATTTCTACACCCGGCAATTCGTCGACGCGATGAGCCCGTCCAACTTCCTGATGACCAATCCGGAAGTGCTGCGCCGCACCGCCGAGACCGGCGGCGAGAACCTGCTGCGCGGGTTGCAGAACCTGCTGTCGGACCTGGAGCGCGGCAAGGGCAAGCTGCGCATCCGCACCACCGACGAGAGCAAGTTCAAGATCGGCGAGAACATCGCCGTCTCGCCGGGCAAGGTTGTCTTCCAGAACGCGCTGATGCAGCTGATCCAGTACAGCCCGGCCACCGAGACGGTGCTGAAGCGGCCGCTGCTGATCGTGCCGCCCTGGATCAACAAGTTCTACATCCTCGACCTGCGCCCGAAGAACAGCTTTGTCCGTTGGGCGGTGGCCCAGGGGCATACGGTGTTCATGGTCTCCTGGGTCAATCCGGACGAGACGCTGGCCCAGAAAAGCTTCGACGACTACATGACCGACGGCGTCTATGCCGCGCTGGACGCCATCCAGCAGGCGACCGGCGAAAAGGCCATCAACGCCATCGGCTATTGCCTGGGCGGCACGCTGCTGGCGTCCACGCTGGCGCATATGGCGGCGAAGAAGGACACGCGGATCAAGTCGGCGACCTTCTTCACCACCATGGTCGACTTCGCCGAGGCCGGGGAGCTGTCGGTCTTCATCGACGAGGAGCAGCTGCAGTCGCTCGAGGACCGCATGCAGAAGCGCGGCTACCTGGAGGGGCGGGAGATGGCCACCACCTTCAACATGCTGCGGGCCAACGACCTGATCTGGTCCTTCGTGGTGCAGAACTACCTGCTGGGGCAGGAGCCCTTCCCCTTCGACCTGCTCTACTGGAACGACGACAGCACCCGCATGCCGGCGGCGATGCACAGCTTCTACCTGCGCCGCATGTACCAGCAGAACGACCTGGTGAAGCCGGGCGCGGTGACGCTGGGCGGCGTGCCGCTGGACCTGACCAAGATCAAGGTGCCGGCCTATATCCTGTCGACCCGGGAAGACCATATCGCGCCCTGGAAGAGCACCTATCGCGCGACGCAGATCTACCAGGGGCCGGTGCGCTTCGTCCTGGCCGCCTCCGGCCATATCGCCGGCGTCGCCAATCCGCCGGAATCGGGCAAGTACAGCCATTGGGTGGCCGAGAGCCAGCCGCCGGAGCCCGATGCCTGGTTCGCCGGCGCCACCGAGCTGGCCGGGTCCTGGTGGCCGGACTGGCACCGCTGGGCCTCGGCGCTGGACAAGGCGCAGGTGCCGGCGCGCATCCCCGGCAGCGGCGGGCTGCCGGCGCTGGAAGAAGCGCCCGGCAGCTATGTCAGGGTCATCGCCACGGATTGATGTCTTGCGGGGGGAGCGGACGCTGTCCGCTCCCCCCGTGGCTCAATCCTGCGGCGCCAGCTCCTGCTCGACCAGCGAGGCCCAGAAGGCGATGCCGGTCGGCAGCAGCCGGTCGTTGAAGTCGTACTTCACATGGTGGACGGGGAACTTCTTGTCGTCATCCACCTGGCCCAGCCGGATGAAGCAGCCCGGCACCGTGTTGGCCATATAAGAAAAGTCCTCGCCGCCCATGGTCGGGTTGCGCTCGCGGATCAGCTGGTCCTCGCCGGACAGCGCCACCGCGGCCAGGCGGGCGCGCTCGACCGGGGCGTCGCTGTTGACCACCGACGGATAGCCGCGCTCGTAGTCGATGACGATGCTGGCGCCATGCGCCTCGGCGGTCGCGGTCGCCACCTGGGTCAGCAGGCGCTGCATGGCGTCGCGGGTGGCGGGCTTCAGGGTGCGGATGGTGCCCTGGATGACGACCTCGTCGGGGATGACGTTGCAGGCGGTGCCGCCATGGATGCTGCAGAGCGACAGCACCGCCGAATCCAGCGGGTCGACGCGGCGGGCGACGACGCTCTGCAGCGCCACGACCACGTGGCTGGCGACCAGCACCGGGTCGATCGCCGCATGCGGCCGCGCGGCATGGCCGCCCAGGCCCTGGATGCGCATGGTCACGGTGTCGGCGGCGGCGTTGGTGATGCCGCGGGTGACGGTGAACTTGCCCAGCGGCATGGCGGAATCATTGTGGATGCCGAAGACGGCGTCGCAGGGGAAGCGGGTGAACAGGCCTTCCTCGACCATCACCCGGCCGCCACCGCCGGCTTCCTCGGCGGGCTGGAAGATGAAGTGGACGGTGCCGTCGAAGTCGCGGGTCTCGGCGAGGTAGCGGGCCGCGCCCAGCAGCATGGTGGTGTGGCCGTCATGGCCGCAGGCATGCATGACGCCAGGGGTCTGGCTGGCATAGCCGAGGCCGGTGGCCTCGGTCATCGGCAGGGCGTCCATGTCGGCGCGCAGGCCGATGGCGCGGGGGGCGTTGCCGCGGCCCTTGCCGCGCAGGGTGCCGACCAGGCCGGTGCCGGCGATGCCGCGGGTCACCTCGATGCCCCAGCTCGCGAGCTTCTCGGCGACGAAGTCGCTGGTCTTGAATTCCTGGAAGGACAGCTCGGGATTGGCGTGCAGGTGGCGGCGCCATTCGGTCGCGTCGGTGGAGATGGTCTCGACGCGGTTGTCGTTTTCGCTCGGCATTGCGGCTGGTCCAGCTTTGTGGTGCCGGGAGCCTGTCCCTGTTGGGTTGCTTGGGCAACCTGTCCGGGTCGATTTTATGAAGGCGGGGTCCGGGGGGATACTATCCCCCCGGCCTTCGCTTGCTTTGCTTAGCGCGCCGCCATCGGCCGACGACGCGGCCCATCACCACCGCCGGCGCCCGCCGCCATCGGCGTGCGCGGACCGCCGCTGCGCGGCGCGCCCCCGGGGGCGCCACCGGGACGGCGGCCACGCGGCTTCGGCTTGGCCTTCGGCACCACGGACGCGGCCTCGGCGCGGCCGGCGTCGCTGCGGCGGTCCTCGGCCGGGATGCGCATGGCGATCAGCTTCTCCACCGCCTTCAGCTTCGCGACCTCGTCCGGCGCGCAGAAGGTGATGGCCTCGCCCGAGGCGCCGGCGCGGGCGGTGCGGCCGATGCGGTGGACATAGGCCTCGGGGGTGTCGGGCAGGTCGAACTGGAAGACATGCGTCACGCCGTCGACGTCGATGCCGCGGCTGGCGATGTCGGTCGCCACCAGGATCGGCGCGCGGCCGGTGCGGAACTCGGACAGGGCGCGCTCGCGCTGGCCCTGGCTGCGGTCGCCATGGATGGCGTGGGCGTTGATGCCCTCGGTGTTCAGGTGCTTCACCACGCGGTCGGCGCCGTGCTTGGTGCGGGCGAAGACCAGGGCGCGGCCGATGCTGGGCTGGCGCAGCAGCTCGGTCAGCAGGATGCGCTTCTGGCTGGCATCGATGTGGATCAGCTTCTGCTCGACGCGCTCGGCGGTGGAGGCCACCGGGGTCACCGAGACCCGCGCCGGCTCCTTCAGCATCTCGTTGGCGATCTTGGCGATCTCGGCCGGCATGGTGGCGCTGAAGAACAGCGTCTGCCGGTTCTTCGACATCATGCCGGTCAGCTTGCGGATCGCCGGCCAGAAGCCGCGGTCCAGCATCTGGTCGGCCTCGTCGAGCACCAGCACCTCGACGCCCTGCAGGCGGCAGGCGCCATGCTGGACATGGTCGAGCAGCCGGCCCGGGGTGGCCACCAGGATGTCGACGCCACGGGCCAGGTCGCGGATCTGCGGCTTGGCGCCGACGCCGCCGAAGACGACGGTCGAGGTCAGGCCGAGGAAGCGGCCGTAGCTGCGGACGTTCTCGTGGATCTGCGAGGCGAGCTCGCGCGTCGGCGACAGGATCAGGGCGCGGCAGCCGCCACGCGGGGCCGGCGCCTTGCGGTCGGCCAGGTGATGCAGCAGCGGCAGGGCGAAGGCGGCGGTCTTGCCGGTGCCGGTCTGGGCGATGCCCAGCAGGTCGCGGCCCTGCAGCACCAGCGGGATCGCCTCGGCCTGGATCGGGGTGGGGGTGGTGTAGCCCTCGGCCACCAGGGCGCGCAGCAGGGGTTCGGCCAGGCCGAGGGAAGCGAAGTCGGTCATCGAGACATCCAGAATCGGGCGCATGCCTGAGGCCGCGCCGGGGGCGGGTCAGGACGCCCCGCGTGGATGGGTCGTACCGAGGGAGAGTTCCGGGGGCGTAAAGCCCGGGGCCCTGGCCTGGGCGGCCGCTTGAAGAGCGAGCCTACCGTTCACGCGACCAAAGCGCGCCGGAATCACCCTGGATCAGATCCATCACGATGCCGACGGCGCTCATATGCGCGTCCGCCCCGCATTCCGCAAGTGCGAAGAGGGGTCGAGCCCCGCGGCGTCAGCGCACCCGCAGCGCGAAAAGCGCGGCGAAGGCGGCCAGGCACAGGGCGATGATGGCGGTCAGCGCGGCCAGGGCGCCGGCCCCCTCCAGCAGCAGGCCGAAGGCCAGGGGCGCGCCGGCCTGCAGCAGCCGCGCCGGGGCGGAGAGCAGCCCCTGGCGCTGGCCGAAGCCCACCGGGCCGAAGACCGCCAGCGGCAGGGTGCCGCGGGCGATGGTGTGCAGCCCGTTGCCGGCGCCATAGAGCAGGGTGAAGGCGACCGCCGCCGGCCCGCCCAGGACGATCAGCGCCACGGTCCCGAGCCCCTGCGCCACGCAGGCGAAGCGCGAGGTCCAGAGCGGGTGCAGGTTGCCGAGCAGCCCGAATTGCAGCAGCCGCGCCCCCACCTGGGCCGGGCCGGTCAGCGCCGCGGCCAGCAGCGCCAGCTCCGGCGAGGCGCCGGCCGCGGCCAGCAGCGCCGGCTGGTGCGCGGCGATGGCGGCGGTGACGATGCCGGTGGCGGCGAAGACGAAGCCGATGACCCACATGGCATGCGGGGCCGCCGCCGCCGCCTCGCCCGCCGCGGCCGATTTCGGCGCCGGCGGCGGGGCGGGCGGCACCAGCAGCCGGTTCAGCGGCAGGCCCAGCAGCAGTTGCAGCCCGGCCCAGGCCAGGCAGGCGCCGCGCCAGCCGATCTCGGCCTCGAGGAAGGTGGTCAGCGGCCAGCCGATGGTGGAGGCGAAGCCGGCGAAGAGCGTCACCCCGGTGATCGGCCCCTTGGCCAGGGCGCCATAGAGGCCGGCCAGCGTGGCGAAGGCCGCGTCATACAGCCCCATCGCCATGGCCACGCCCAGCACCAGCCAGCCGGCGCCCATCCAGGCCTGGCTTTGCGCCGTGCCGATCAGGACCAGGCCGGCGGCGAAGACCAGGTTGGACAGCGCCAGCACCGGCCGGCCGCCGCGGCGGTCGATCGCGCGCCCGACCACCGGCCCGAGCAGCGCCGTCAGCAGCAGCGCGCCGGAGAACCAGGCATAGATGGTGGAGCTGGACAGGCCGAGCTCGGCCGCCATCGGCCGGGCCAGGATCGCCGGCAGGTAATAGGAGGACGCCCAGGCCAGCGTCTGGGCGATGCCCAGCGCGGTGACCGTGGTGGCTTTCTGGCGATCCTGGAACATGAAGGCGGGGCAGTCCGGGGCAGGAAGGCCACCAGCTTCCGGCGCCGCACCGCGCCCCGCAACCCCCTGCCCGCTACGGCCGCACGCAAAAACGGCCGGGGTGTCGCCACCCCGGCCGCATCATCCAGACAAATCCCGGCCGAGGTTACGCGGCCAGCGGCTGCTGGCTGTCGCCCTCGATCACCGGCTGGCGCGGCGCCGTCGTCGCGATCTCGATGCGGCGGGGCTTCAGCGCCTCGGGCACCTCGCGCTTCAGCGCCACATGCAGCAGGCCATTGGCGAGGTCCGCGCCCTGCACCTGGATATGGTCGGCGAGCACGAAGCGGCGCTCGAAGGCGCGGCCGGCGATGCCGCGATAGAGGAAGCGGCGATCCTGGCCCTCGGCCGGCGCAGCCTTGCCGGTCACCACCAGGACATTGTCCTGGGCATTGATCTCGAGATCCCCCGGGCCGAAGCCGGCGACCGCCATGGTCAGAACATAGGCGTCCTCGGCGGTGCGCTCGATATTGTAGGGGGGATAGGCATTGCTGTCCGCGGTGTTGCGCGCCTGGTCGAGCAGGCGGGTCAGCCGGTCGAAGCCGATGGCGGTGCGGAACAGCGGGGCGGTGTCGAAGCTGGTCATGGGGACACTCCTCAAAAGCAAGGGTCCGTTGCGTGGCGATCCCGGCTGGAACGGGCCCCCGATCGGGCAGCCCAAGGCCTGGTGGATCACGCCGGCGGCCCCGCTACCGGGCGCCGCTGACA
The DNA here is from genome assembly GCF_902706185.1 of Roseomonas sp. 18066. Taxonomy (GTDB): domain Bacteria; phylum Pseudomonadota; class Alphaproteobacteria; order Acetobacterales; family Acetobacteraceae; genus Pseudoroseomonas. The sequence goes on from NZ_CACSJM010000042.1 coordinate 17,349, forward strand.
CAGCTCCAAATGGAAAACGCCGCCCCCCGCTTCAAGCGAGGGACGGCGTTTTTTTTCGGCAGCATCCCGCGCCAGGGGCGCAGGGGGCGGCCCGCAGGCTCAGGCCTTGCGGGCGCCGATGCCGGCGAAGCGCTTGTTGAACTTGGCGATCTGGCCGCCGGTGTCCATCACGCGCTGCACGCCGGTCCAGGCCGGGTGGGACTTCGGGTCGATGTCCAGACGCAGCGTATCACCAGCCTTGCCCATGCAGGACTTCGTCTTGAACGTCGTCCCATCGGTCATGATGATGTTGATCTCGTGGTATTCGGGATGAATGTTGGGCTTCATGGCGATTGCTTCTCTGTCTGGTGCAGCCGATGCCGACCGGCCGCGCGGAAGCGCCGCTTCTACAGGCGCCACGGCCCTGGTGCAACTGAATCCAGGGCCTTCGCGCCGCCCCCGGATTGACCATCCCCCCACCCAATCCTAGAGCCTTGTGCACCGCCCCGCTGAGGAAGATCGGTGCATGAATATCCTGTCCATCCAGTCCTGGGTCGCCTACGGCCATGTCGGCAATGCCTCGGCGGTGTTCCCGCTGCAGCGGCTGGGGGCCGAGGTCTGGGCGGTCAACACCGTCCAGTTCTCCAACCACACCGGCTATGGCAGCTGGCGCGGCCAGGTCTTCGGGGCCGACCTGGTCAGCGACCTGGTGCAGGGAATCGAGGATCGCGGCGCCCTGCCCCGCTGTGACGCCACCCTGTCCGGCTACATGGGCGACGCTGGCATCGGCGAGGCGGTGCTGGACGCCAGCGCCCGGGTGAAGGCCGCCAACCCGAAGGCGCTGTATTGCTGCGACCCGGTGATCGGCGATGTCGGCCGCGGCGTCTTCGTCCGCCCCGGCATCCCGGAATTCATGCGTGACCGCGCCATCCCGGCCGCCGACATCATTACGCCGAACCAGTTCGAGCTGGAATGGATGACCGGCCAGCCGGTGACGACGCTGGCCGAGGCGAAGGCCGCCGCCCGCGCCCTGCAGGCCCGCATGGCGCCGGGCGGGCCGCGCTGCGTGTTGATCACCTCGCTGAAGGTGGCCGAGACCCCGGACGACCAGATCGAGATGCTGGCCGCCGAGGGCGACCAGTTCCACCGCATCCGCACGCCGATGCTGCCGCTGTCGGTGAACGGCGCCGGCGACGCCATCGCCGCGCTGTTCCTGTTCCACCGGCTGAAGACCGGCTCGGCCAGCGCCGCGCTGGGGGCGGCCGCGTCGTCGATCTACGGCCTGCTGCGCCGGACGTCGGAAGCCTCGTCGCGGGAAATCCTCACCGTGGCGGCGCAGGACGAATTCGTGTCGCCGTCGCGGGTTTTCGTTCCGGAAGTTTGCTGAATTTCTTTCGGACTGCCGTCTCCACGTGGAGACAGTACGTGAAACGGCCCGGCAGCAGCGCGACCTGTCAGCGAGCGCTGATTGTATGAATCTGCGTCCCGCCGTGACGCCCTGGTGTGGATCCCGCTGACGCGTAGGTCACCCCATGGCCGGTGATAAAAAAAGATGATGGGCTCGGACGTATACGTCCGAGGGGGGAAGAATTCATTCTTCCCCCAACCTTCATTCCTGGCTCTTCAAAGCCTTCCTTCCCTTCAACCACCTCACCGTCAGCCAAAGGCTTCCGACAGCCCAGGCCAGGACGAGGAGCGGGTGCAGGTAGGTCGCCAGCAGCTTCAGGAAGAGCATCGGGTTGATCAGCCCGGCCAGGAAGATGCCGATGGCGTAGCCGTTGACGATTTCGGCGACGTCTTCGCCCCAGAGCCAGCAATGGGTGAAGGTGCCGGCCTGCTGGGTGCATTCGGCCAGCTTCGGCAGGGTCATCAGCCCGACCAGGTTGCCCAGCAGCGGCAGCGCGAAGAGCACGATCAGCAGCAGCAGCGGGCCACCGACCAGCAGCAGCGCCCAGCCCAGGCGCCGGACCCGCGCCGGGGTGGTGGGAGGGGGCTCGGGCTTGGCGGTCATGGGCACTCCTGCGGCGGGAAAGGCGGGGCGGGGTGGTGTCCCCGCCCGCCTGTCTTAGTCCGCCGTGGCGCCCGAGGCTTTCACCAAGGGCACCCACAGCGCCAGCTCGGCCTTCAAGAATGCGGCAAAATCGGCCGGCGAGCCCTTCTCGATCGGCGGCAGCTCCAGCTCGCGCAGCTTGCGGGCGGTCTCGGGCTCCTCCACCGCGGTGCGCACGGCGGCGTTCATCTTGGCCACGATCGGCGCCGGGGTGTTGGCGGGCGCGAAGACGCCGAACCAGCTATAGGCGCGGTAGCCGGGCAGCCCGGCCTCGGCGGCGGTCGGCACCTCGGGCATCAGGATCGAATGCTCGTCGGTGGCGATGGCCAGGCAGCGCAGCGCGCCGCTCTTGTGGTGCGGCGCGATCAGCGCGGGGGTGTCGAAGCCCACCGCCACCTGGCCGGCCAGCAGGTCGGACAGCATCGGCGCGCTGCCGCGATAGGGGATGTGCTCGGCCTGGGCGCCGATGCTGTTGAGGAAGCTGACCGCGGCGATATGCGCCGAGCCGCCGGCGCCGCCGGTGCCATAGCTGTACTTGCCCGGATTGGCCTTCAGCAGCGCGATGAACTGCGCCAGCGTGGTCACGCCCAGCGACGGGTGGACGGTGATGCAGATCGGCACCAGCACGGTGGGGGCGACGGCCACGAAGTCGCGCTCCGGGTCGTAGGGCAGCCGCGCGCCATAGAGGCCGACCGCCAGCACATGGGTCGAGATGGTGCCCATCAGGAAGGTGCTGCCATCAGGCGGCGCCTTGGCCACCGCGTCGGAGCCCACGGTGCCGCCGGCGCCGGCGCGGTTCTCGATGACCACGCTCTGGCCCAGCACCTCGGACATCTTCGGCACGATCATGCGGGCCGAGACATCGGTGCTGCCGCCGGCGGCGAAGGGCACGATCATGCGGACGGGGCGGGTCGGCCAGGCCGCGCCCTGTGCCTGGGCGCGCGCGCCCAGGGTGAGCGCAGGCAGAAGGGCGGGCGTCGCCAGGAGGCTGCGGCGGCGGAGAATCATCGTGGTCGTCCGATCAACAGGATCACGCGATGCTGCGGTGCGGAAACGTCCTGGTCAACGGGGGCGGTCACACCCGCTTGACGTTCAGCGGCAGCACCATGCCGCGCCGCGGGGTGGAAAGCGACGACCGCCAGGCGCTGTCGTTCATGTACTGGCCGAGCGGAAAATAGGGCAGGTCCTGGAAGAACTGCCGCTGGATCTCGCGCCCCAGCTTCTGCTGGCCGGGCAGGTCCGGCGTGTCGAACCAGCGGTCGCGCAGCGCCTCCAGCTTCGGGCTGTCGGGCCAGCCGAACCAGGCGCGCTCGCCATTGGCGCGCAGCAGGGGGTGGCCGGCGGGCGTCGCCAGGTCCATGCCGCCGAACAGCACCACCAGCGCGCTCCAGCCGCCCTCGGCCACCGGCGCCCGGCTGGCGCGGCGCTGCAGGAAGCCGGCCCAGTCGCAGCTGACCGTCTCGGTGTTCAGGCCGACGCGCTGGAACAGGTCGGTGGCCACCGCGGTCAGGTTGCTGTTGTTCACCACGTCGGTCGGGTGCAGCACCGCGACCTTCTCGCCCTTGTAGCCGGCGGCACGGACGGCGCGCTTGGCGGCGTCGACGTCGCGCGGGCCGGCGATGGCCTCCAGCCCGGCCTCGGAGGCGATCGGGCTGCCTTCCGGGAAGCAGCCGACATTCTCCCGCCACAGCTCGCGGTTGTCGCCCATGATGGCGGTCATGAAGTCGCCCTGGCGCAGCGCCGGCAGCAGGGCGCGGCGCAGCGCCGGGTTGTCGAAGGGCGGGTGCAGCTGGTTGACCCGCAGCATGGCCATGGTGCCGCCCATGTCGAGCCGCTCCATCACCAGCCCGCGGTCATGCTTCAGCAGCGGCCGCAGGTCGGGCGCCACCTGTTCCCACCAGTCGACCTGGCCGGATTGCAGCGCCTCGGCGGCGGCGGTGGCGTCGGGGGTGTGGCGCAGCTCCAGCCGGTCGAACAGCGCCAGCTTGGGCCCCGCGGTCAGGCTGACCGCGCCGCCGGCGGGGCTGTAGCCCTCGAAGCGGCGATAGGCGACCAGGCTGCCCGGCACCCGCTCCTCGGCGACGTAGCGATAGGGGCCGCTGCCCACCACCTCGGTGAAGGGCCGCGCCGGGTCCTGCTCGGCGAAGCGCTCGGGATAGACGAAGCACGGATAGGTCGAGGCCTTGGCCAGCGCGTTCAGCATCAGCCCGAAGGGCCGCGACAGCCGCAGCGCGAAGCGGCGGTCGTCCAGCGCGCGGATCTCTTCCAGTCGCGGCGCCAGCGCCTGGCCGTGCAGGTCGCGCAGCATCCAGCGGCGGATCGAGGCCACCGCATCCTGCGCCCGCACCGGCTCCCCGTCATGGAAGCGCGGGCCCTGGCGCAGGGTGAAGGTCCAGAGCTTGCCGTCCTCCTCGACCAGATGGCCCTCGGCCAGCTGCGGCTGCGGCTTCAGCGCGAGGTCCAGCCCGTACAGCGTGTCCCAGCACAGATGGCCGTGGTTGCGCGTCGCATAGGCGGTGGTGGCCATCGGGTCGAGCACGCGCAGGTCCGACTGCGGCACGAAGCGCAGCACCCGCCGGGCATCGGCCGCCGCCAGGGCCGGCCGGGCCAGGGGGCCGCCAGCGAAGGTGGTGGTGAGGCCCGCGGCCCCGGCCAGGAAGTTGCGACGCTGCACTGGGTGCTCCAACTCACGAAAGAGGGAGGCATTCTGCACATCGCGCGTCCGACATGAAGACCCGTGGCGTCCGCGGCCCCGAAGGCGCCGCCGCTATGGCCGCCACGCCACAATTTTGCGCTGTCCGATGCGCGTTTTCCGCCTGGCGGCAGGATAGCCCCATCTCAGGCGGCGCGCATCTGCGCCAGCAGCGCCTGCAGCTCGCTCCGCAACGCGCCGCCCTGCTGGCCCAGGTCGCGGCCCAGCTTGTCCATGCCGGCCGCGGCCTCGGCGGCGCCGGCGGCGGCGCGGCTGACCCCCTCCACCTCCTTGGTGACGCGGCTGGTGCCGTCGGCAGCCTCCTGCACGTTGCGGGCGATCTCCTTGGTGGCGGCGCCCTGCTGCTCCACCGCGGCGGCGATGCTGCCGGCGATATGGTCGACCTCGGCGATCACCCCGGCGATGCCGCCGATGGCGCTGGCCGCCTGCTGCGCCGCCTGCTGCATGCCGGCGATCTGCGCGCTGATCTCCTCCGTCGCCCGCGCGGTCTGGGCGGCGAGGTTCTTCACCTCGCTGGCCACCACGGCGAAGCCCTTCCCCGCCTCCCCCGCCCGCGCCGCCTCGATGGTGGCGTTCAGCGCCAGCAGGTTGGTCTGCCCGGCGATGTCGCCGATCAGCTGCACCACCTCGCCGATCCGCTCCGAGCTCGAGGACAATTGCCGCACCGTGCCATCGGCGGCGCCGCTGCGCTCCAGCGCGCGGCGGGCGACGCTGGCGGCCTCGGCCACCTGCCGGGTGATCTCGGAAATGGCGGCGTTGAGCTCCTCCGCCGCGGCGGCCACCGTCTGCACGTTGCTGGACGCCAGCACCGCGCCCTGCGCCGCCCCGGCGCCACGGCTGCCCACCGTCTCGATGCTGGTCAGCAGGGCGGTGGCGTTGCGCTGCAGCCGGGTGGCGCTCTGCGCCAGCTCCTCGCTGACCGCGCCGATCCGCGTCTCCACCTGCCCGGCCAGCGCCAGCGTCGCCTGCCGCCGGTCCTCCTCCGCCTGCTGCCGGTGCCGCGCCTGGTCGGCCCGCATCGCCTCGGCCTCGGCGGTGCCCTGGCGCAGCACCTCCATCGCCTGGGCCACCGCGCCGATCTCGTCGCGCCGGGCGCGCCCCGGCACCTCCAGCGCGGTCTGCCCGCCGGCCAGCCGCCGCGCCGCCTCGGCCAGCGCGGCCAGCGGCCGCGCCAGCCGCGCCGCCAGCCACAACCCGGCCAGCAGGGCCAGCAGGCTGGCGCCGGCCGTGATCAGCAGGGCGTCGCGGTCGGTGCGGTCGCCGGCGGCCAGCCGCGCCTCGATATTGATGCCGTATTCGATCAGCCCCAGCACCTGGCCGTCGATGCCGCGCAGCGTCTCGGTGGCGATGCGCAGCCGTTGGCCGCGCCAGGACACCGTCGCCGCCTGGCTGGCCTGCAGCCCGGCCGCCAGTTGCGCCGCCGGCAGCAGCCCCTGCCCACCCGTGGTCGAGCCGATCCGCGCCAGGTCGCCGCCCGACAGGCGATAGACCGCGACCTCCGCCCCGCTCAGCGCCTTCATCCGCCCGGCCAGGCTGTCGCCGATCGCCATGCCCAGATCGACCACGCCGACCACCCGGCCGCCGACCAGCACCGGCGCCACGGCGAAGACGCTGACATTGTCCCGCCCCGGCTCCAGCCCGGTGACCAGGGCGGCGCGCGACAGCGCCTCCCGCACCGTGGTGCGCCGCGCACGGTAGTTGTCGCCGGAGGCCGCCGGGTCATGCGCCCGCAGCAGCACCGTGCCCGCCCCGTCGGCGAAGGTCAGGATCACCCGGCCGAAGCGCGCCGCCATGTCCTGGAACAACGCCGCCGTCTCGGCCTGCAGCGCCATCCGGTCGCCATCGCGCACCGCCGCCGCCACCGCCGGCACCCGCGCCACCACGCTGCCGACCGAGGCCGCCAGACGCTCCTCCTCCGCCAGCGACAGCATCAGGCTCTGCCGCAGCTGCACCATGCGCCGGGCCAGGTCCTGCTCCTCCGCCGCATCGCGCTGCCAGGCGCCAACCGCCGTCAGCAGCAGCGACGCGCCCAGGCTGGCACCCAGGATCGCCAGCACCATCCGCGCGCGCAGCGATTGGAAGGGCATCGGTAAATCTTCCTTGTCAGGGCAAGGAAGAATGACAAATCGGGATTAAGGAGAAGAGAAAGAGCGGGGGAATTGAATTCCCCCGCACCCCCACATCAACGGCCGCTTAGGGCTCAGCGCAGCGGATCGGTGTCGCGCACGCCACCCCAGCCATCGACACGGTCCAAAGCCGCAATCGCCTCCTGCGTGCGGCCGGTCGCGATCGCCGCCTCCGGCAGGGGGCCGGGCTGGCCGAGGCGCTGCAACGTCAGCGCAGGGCCGGCCTGGAAGACGGCGGCGGGCAAGGCCGCGGCCGTGTCGCCGCGCGCCTCGATCACGCGGCCCGCGGTCGTCAGCGCGGGGATCACCTGCTCGGGCAGCGCGGTCGCCGAGATGCCGATGGCCTGGCGCACCTCGCGCACGGCGCCGCGCAGCGACATCGACAGGCCCGGCGGCAGCGCCGCGAAGCGGGGGTCCGTCGTCAGCACCTGCGCCAGGTATTCCAGGCGGGCGGCGGCGCGGGCGGTCTCGGCCGGGCGGCCATCCAGCCCGGCGCCCTGGTTGTCGAAGGCGGCGGCGGCCAGGCGGGCGGAATTGCGCACCGGGTCCTCGGGGCCCTGCACCAGCTCCAGCGGCAGCTCGATGCGGGGCCGCGGCGTGCGCAGCTCGGCGCAGCCGGGCAGCAGCAGCGCCCCCGCCAGCAGCGCCGGAAGGACCGAGAGGCGGGCAAGACGCATGGCGGGCACTCCGTCGGGTTTCGACCCCATTCTGCCGCAGCCCCGCCGCTTCGCCAAACGCCCCCTGCCGCGCGGCCTCAACGCCGCAGGAAACCGATGTCGAAATCTTCCAGGGGGCCGAATTCCCAGTAGCGCAGCGCCATCCGCGTCGCCGCATTGGCCTGTGGCAGCCGTGGCATGGCGCCCAGCCGCTGCCACAGCCCGTCCGGCCCGGCGCTGGAAAGCCCGGCGGGGAATTGCCCCGGCGCCACAGGCTCGCCGCCCGGGGCCGTCGCGGCGGCGGTCATGGCGTCGATCACCTGCTGCGGCGGCACGGCCTCGTCGATGCCGAGCCAGGACCGCACCTCACTGCGGGCGGCCAGCAGCATCGGCGCCACCATGCCGATATCGCCGGAAACCCGGCCGGAGGGCATCTCCACCGCCAGGTATTCCAGCTGCGCCACCGCCAGCGCCGCCAGCGACGGCCGCCCCTGCAGCTTGCCAGGGGCAGCGAAGGCCGCAGCGGCGGCGCGCAGCGCGGCGGTGGTGGGGTTGGGCGCCGCCGTCACCGCTGCCGGCGGCAGCGAGACGGGCGGCGGCGGGGCGACGCAGCCGGCCAGGAGAAGGAGGAGCGTCGCCCGGCGGGTCATGTCGCCAGCGAGGTGCGGTGGCGCTTGGCGAGCTCGACATAGTGGACGGCGGTCTTGTCCCAGCCGGCGCGTTCTTCGGCGGTCATGACGCGGGCCAGGCGGGCGGGGGCGCCGAGCCACAGCTCGTTCGGGCCGATGCGCTTGTTCGGGGCCAGCAGGCCGCCGGCGCCGAGCATGCCGCCTTCCTCGATGACGGCGCCGTCGAGGACGGTGGCGCCCATGCCGACGAAGGCGCGGTCTTTCAGGGTGCAGGCGTGGATGATGCAGGCGTGGCCGACGGTGACGTCGTTGCCGATCAGCGCCGGGTATTTGCCGGCGTTGACGTGGACGATGGTGCCGTCCTGGATATTGGTCCGCGCCCCGATGCGGATGATGTTCGTGTCGCCGCGCAGGACGCAGTGGTACCAGATGGAGGCGTCTTCCCCGAGCTCGACGTCGCCGATGACGGCGGCGGAGGGGGCGACGAAGGCGGTGGGGTCGATGGCCGGCATGCGGCCTTCAAACGGGTAGAGCGGAGCCATGGTTCGGACGCGTTCCCTTCTAGGCGTGTGTGGTCTTCTTGCTTTCTTATAGAAATAGATGAGGGGTCCGGGGAGAATACCTTCTCCCCGGCCTTTTTTCTGTCTTATGCCGCCGCGGCCTGCTGTGCCTGCAGATTCAGCATGATCCTGATGTTCTGGACGGCCGCCCCCGACGCCCCCTTGCCGAGGTTGTCGAGCCGCGCGACGAGCACCGCCTGGTGCCGGTGGTCGTTGCCGAAAACGCGCAGCTCCATGGCGTTGGTGTCGTTCAGCGCCTCGGGCTCCAGCTTGGCGTTGCCGGCGGCGGGGACAACCTTGACCCATTCCGAGCCGGCGTAGTGGGCGGCGAGCGCCGCTTCCAGCTGCGAGGCCTTGGGCGTGCCCAGCAGCATGTCGAGGTGCAGCGGGATGGAGACCAGCATGCCCTGGCGGTAGTGGCCGACGGAGGGGACGAAGATCGGCCGCCGGGTCAGGCTGGAGTAGAGCTGCAGCTCGGGCACGTGCTTGTGCTCGAGGCCGAGGCCGTAGAGCTCGAAGGAGGGCGCGGCGCCGCCTTCATAGCTTTCGATCATGGCCTTGCCGCCGCCGGAATAGCCGGAGACGGCGTTGACGGTGATCGGGTGGTCGGCCGGCAGCAGCCCGGCATCGACCAGCGGCCGCAGCAGGGCGATGCCGCCCGTCGGGTAGCAGCCCGGATTGGCGACGTTCCGGGCGGCGGCGATCTTCGCCGCCTGGGCCGGGTTCAGCTCGGGGAAGCCGAAGGCCCAGTCGGGGTCGACGCGGTGCGCGGTGGAGGCGTCGAGCAGCTTCGGCGCATCCTGGCCCAGCGAGGCGGCCATGGCGGCGGCCTCCTTGGCGGCGGCGTCGGGCAGGCAGAGGACGACCAGGTCCACCTCGGCCATCAGGGCGCGCTTGGCCTCGGGGTCCTTGCGGCGCTCCGGATCGATCGAGCGCAGCACGACGCCCGGCAGGGCCTCGAGGCGCTGGCGGATGCCCAGGCCCGTGGTGCCGGCTTCGCCGTCGATGAAGATGGCAGGCAGTGAACCCTTGGCCATGAGGCCCTCCCAAAGGATCGGAGATCGTCCAGAGCATACAGAAAGGGCGGGTCCTTGCGGACCCGCCCTTGCCGATAAACAGTCCTCGAACGGACCGGCGCGAACGCCGGTCCGCCCAGCGTCAGCGCTTGCTGAACTGGAAGGAGCGTCGTGCCTTCGCCTTGCCGTACTTCTTCCGCTCGACGACGCGCGGATCGCGCGTCAGGAAGCCGGCCTTCTTCAGAATCGGGCGCAGGCCCGGCTCGTAGTTGACCAGGGCGCGGCTGAGGCCGTGGCGCACCGCGCCGGCCTGGCCGGACAGCCCGCCGCCGACCACGGTGGCGTAGATGTCGAACTGCTGGTAGCGGTCCGTCACCAGGAAGGGCTGAGCGATCAGCATGCGCAGCACGGGGCGCGCGAAATACTGGCTCTGCTTCTTGCCGTTGATCAGGACCTCGCCCTTGCCGGGCTTGACCCAGACGCGGGCGATCGCGTTCTTGCGGCGGCCGGTGCCATAGGCGCGGCCGAACTGGTCACGCTTCGGCTGCGGGGTGGCCGAAGTCGGGCCGGCGGCAGCGGTGCCGGCGACGAGGTTCTTCAGCTCGGAGAGGGAGGAGGCGGTGGTCTGCTCGCTCATGGTTTCAGGCCACCTTGTTCTTGCGGTTCAGGGCGGCGACGTCCAGCGACTGGGGCTGCGCGCCGGCATGCGGGTGCTCGGCACCGGCATAGACGTGCAGGTTCTTCATCTGCTTCCGGCCGAGCGGACCGCGCGTGATCATGCGCTCCACGGCCTTCTCGATGACGCGCTCCGGGAAGCGGCCTTCCAGACGCTCACGGAGCGTGCGCTCCTTGATGCCGCCGGCATAGCCGGTGTGCCAGTAGAAGACCGACTGCTCGGCCTTGTTACCGGTCACGCGGACCTTCTCGGCGTTGACGATGACGACGTGGTCGCCACAGTCGACATGCGGGGTGAACTGCGGCTTGTGCTTGCCGCGGAGGCGATTGGCAACGAGCGTCGCGAGACGGCCGAGCACGAGGCCCTCCGCATCGATCAACACCCAGCCCTTCTTGACCTCCGCCGGCTTCAGCGAGCGGGTCTGCGTGGTCAGCATGATCTGCTTCTGCTTAGTCCTGAAAAGAGGGCGCCTTATCCGTGCTGGGCGGCGGGGGGTCAAGGGGAAAAAGCTGTGGTATTTGGATACCTCATGCCGACAGGGCTCCCCTGACGGAGAATAAAGCCCTGATCTAGAAGAGATTTCCGGCGTGCCGCCGGCCGGGCGGCGGGCCCTTCGACTCGCTTCGGCAGGCGAATTCCCCGCGACTCCGCCCCCTGCCCTAGGAGCATCGCCCCCAGGGCCCGCGATCGAGATGGAAGTGGTCGCGATGCGCGGCGTTGTAATCCGGCCCCAGCACCGCGCGGAAGCTGCGGCAGGCGCCGTCACGGACCGCGCGCAGGAAGTCGCCGCGGCCATCGGAAGCGTCCCAGTCGCGCGGCAGCATGACGCTGCGGCCATCGGCCAAAGTGAAGCCGGCGATGTCCAGCGCATTGGCCGTGGCGTGCTGGCTGCGGCGGCCCTCGGCGCGGCCATAGACGTTGCGGCAATTGTAGCTGCCGAGATGGCGGACCGCGGTGACCGTGCTGCCCAGATGGGCGCGGGCGGCCTGCTGCAGGGCATGGCGCTCGAACAGCGCCCAGGCGGCGGCGACCGGGCAGGTCACCACCGGGCGATTGGGGGAGAATTCCACCTCTGCCCCCTGCAGCCGCAGCGCGTTGCGGATCGGGCAGCCCTGGTCCGACTCCCGGTCGGCGACGCGCGCCACCGGCATGGCCGAGGCCTCGAAGGCGGAAAAACAGCTGTCGGGCTGCAGTTCCATCCGGGCCAGCTTCAGGCCGGTCAGGAAATTGGTCTCGGCGCGGAAGTCGAGGGGGGCGGCCGGGTCCCAGCGCGGCGGCGGCCGCCAGATGCCCTGCCAATAGGCCAGCCCCGCCAGGAGCGGCGCCAGAAAGAAAAGCCAGACCAGCAGGCGTCGGATCATGCCTGGCAGATGGGCCCGGGACGGCCCTTTGCCGAGGGGGTCCCCCTTGCCGAGCCGGACGGGGGGACGCAAAGCTGTCGGCCTTCTGACCAGAACCGCTGGAACACCGCCCATGCCCGTGCTGAACCGCATCGCCGCCTTCCACGACGAGATGACCGCCTGGCGCCAGGATTTCCACCGCCATCCGGAGCTGGCCTTCGAGGAGGTGCGCACCAGCGGCATCGTCGCCGAGAAGCTGAAGAGCTTCGGCGTCGACGAGGTGGTGACCGGCATCGCCAAGACCGGCGTGGTCGGCGTGATCCGCGGCAGCGCGCCGGGGGGTGCGATCGGGCTCCGCGCCGACATGGACGCCCTGCCGATCCTGGAGGAGAGCGGCGTCGCCTATTCCTCGACCATCCCGGGCAAGATGCATGCCTGCGGCCATGACGGGCATACCAGCATGCTGCTGGGCGCCGCCAAGTACCTGGCCGAGACCCGCAACTTCGCCGGCACCGTCTATGTCTTCTTCCAGCCGGCCGAGGAATCGGGCGGCGGCGCCGAAGTGATGGTGAAGGAGGGCCTGTTCGACCGCTTCCCCGTCGACCGCGTCTTCGGCATCCACAACTGGCCGTCGCTGCCGGCCGGCGAGTTCGCCTGGCGCGTCGGGCCGCTGATGGCCGCCGTCGCCGATATCGACATCACGGTCACCGGCAAGGGCGCGCATGGCGCCATGCCGCATCAGGGCAACGACCCGGTGGTGATCGCGGCGCAGATCGTCACCGCCTTCCAGTCGATCGTGGCGCGCAACATCGAGCCGGTCGAGGCCGGCGTGGTCACCATCGGCAGCATCACCGGCGGCCATGCCTTCAACGTCATCCCCGAAAGCGTCCGCCTGCACGGCACCGCCCGCTGGTTCAAGCCGGAGATCGGCGACGTGCTGGAGACCAAGGTGACCGAGCTCGCCACCGGCATCGCCGCCGCCTATGGGGCGAAGGCCGCGGTCAAGTTCACCCGCATGTATCCGGCGACGATCAACGAGGAGGCCTCGACGCAGCTGGCGATCCGCGCCGCCGGCGCCGTCTCGGGCGAGGCCAAGGTGGCCGAGCTGCCCAAGCCCACCATGGGCGGCGAGGATTTTGCTTTTATGCTGAACGAGAAGCCCGGCGCCTATCTGTTCCTCGGGGGCGGCAAGTCGGCCGGCGACCCGCAGGTGCACCACCCGAAGTATGACTTCAACGACGCCATCCTGCCGGTCGGCGCCAGCTTCTTCGCGACGCTGGCCGAGCAGCTGCTGCCGAAGTAAGGCGGCTTCGCGCGGTGTGCGGGCGCTACTTCCGGCAGAAGGAGATCGTGGACCTCGGCGCGTATTTCGAGGTCCACACCCCGCTGCTGAACGATGCCGAAGCGTCTTACAACATCGCGCCGACGCAGATGGCGCTGGTGGTGCGGCGCAACCCGCAGACCGGCGCGCGGCACCTGGACAACCTCCGCTGGGGGCTGGTGCCGCGCTGGGCCAAGGATGCCGCCGGCGCGGCGAAGCTGATGAACGCCCGGGCCGATGGAATCGACACCAAGCCGTCCTTCCGGGAGGCCTTCGTCCGGCGCCGCTGCCTGGTGCCGGCCGACGGCTTCTATGAATGGCGGCAGGAGGCGGAGCGGAAGCAGCCCTATGCCGTGGCGCTCCGCTCGGGGCAGCCGATGGCGCTGGCGGGGCTGTGGGAAGGCTGGCAGCAGCCGGACGGCTCCTGGCTGAAGACCTTCTGCATCGTCACCACCGAGGCCAATGAAAAGCAGGCGCTGGTGCATCACCGCATGCCGGTGATCCTGCCGCGGCAGGACTGGCCGCTCTGGCTCGGCGAGGCCGAGGGCGACCCCCGCCCGCTGCTGCGCCCGAGCCCGGCGGAGGAGCTGGCCTGCTGGCCGGTGGCCACGCGGGTCGGCAAATTCTCGGAGAACGATGCCGGGCTGATCGCCCGCGACCCGGCGGCGCGGCCGCCGCCGGAGCTGGACGACCCCTCGCCCTACGAGCCGCGATAGGTGGTGTAGGAGAAGGGCGAGCAAAGCAGCGGCACGTGGTAGTGCCCCTGCCCTTCGGCCAGCCCGATGCTGACGGTCACCACGTCGAGGAACCGCTCGGCCGGGCCGATGCCGCGACCCGCGAAGTAGTCGCCCATGGCGAAGCGCAGCTCGTAGCGGCCGGGGCGGAAGTCTGCCGCCGGCAGCAGGGGCGCGTCGGGGCGGCCGTCCTTGTCGGTGACGCTGGCAGCGACGCGGTGCGGCGTGGGGGCCAGGCGCCAGAGCTCGATGGCAACGCCCTGGGCCGGGCGGCCCTCGGCGGTGTTAAGCACATGGGTGGAAAGGGCGCCGGGCGGGCTCATCGCGCTGTCCTGGTTGCAATCGGGCATGGCTGATAGAATTTGAGCATGGCGCCGGCGGCCGATCGCCAGCAAGTCCCCCCTCTTGGGAAGGAGATGCCGTGAGCAGCGACGACGCCCAGGTCACCCGCCTCAAGGTGCAGGACGAGGATTTCCTCGTCGCCTCGATGATCGAGCGCTGCCCGAAGACGATGATGATCCGCGAGCTGCTGCAGAACGCACTGGAAGCGGCCGCGACGGCGCCGGCCGGGCAGCGGCGGGTGGAATTCTCGGCGCTGCCGGTCGAGGGCGCGCGCAAGCTGGCGATCTGGAACAGCGGCCGCGGCATGACCGGGGCCGAGCTGTTCGCCATGTGCGACATCGCCGCCTCGATCCGCAAGGAGACCGGGCTGGACCGCAATTTCGGCATGGGGGCGAAGGTGGCGGCGCTGCCCTCCAACCCGCGCGGGTTGCGCTACCGCTCGGCGCATGGCGGCGCCGTGCAGGAGGTGGTGATCGGCAAGTTCGCCGGCATCTACGGCCGGCTGCGCCGCCCGGGGCCGGATGGCGTCGCGGCCGAGGTCATCCCCGCGACCGACGCCGCCCGCGCCGAGGGCCGCGACCCCGCCCCCGATTGGACCGAGGTGGTGCTGATGGGCCAGGCGCCCGGGCAGGACACCACGGCCGATCCCTATCTGGGGCAGCCGCGGGTCTCGCCGCGCTGGCTGCTGAACGCCATCACCCATCGTTTCTTCCGGTTCCCCGAGGGCACGGAGGTCGTGCTGCAGGCCGAGGTTTCCGGCGCCAAGGCAGCGGTTTCGGTGCAGAGCATGGCGGCGCGGCTGGCAGGCTTGGCCGATGAGGCGGGCGCCGGCTACGAGGCGGTGCGGCTGCCGGATGGGACGGTGCTGCACTACGCCTTCGACCCGCAGGCCTCGCTGGCCGAGACGCGCAAGAGCCTGGGCGCCGTGGTGCATCGCGACGAGGTCTATGGGCTGCTCTGGGGCGCGTCCTGGCGGCGGGAAGCGCCAAGCTTCGGCATTCCCTTCCTGTCGCGGCATGTGACGCTGCTGGTCGAGCTGCCGGACACCTATCCGGTGCAGCCCGAGGCCTATCGCGAGTTTCTCCGCTATCGCGGCGGCAGCCAGGCGCAGGTCAAGCTGCTCGACTTTGCCGGGCTGCTGGCGCGGCACCTGCCCCGCTGGCTGTCGAAGAAGCTGGCCGAGGCGCAGCCCGAGGCGCTGTACGCCGAGGAAGCGCGGCAGACGATGCAGGAGCTGCTGGACCGGCTGGAAGTGGCGCGGATGCGGCCGCGGGGGCAGCCTGCCGTGGCAGCCCCTGCCCCGGCCGCCGCGCCTTCCGCGTCGAAGCCCTCGGCCGCCCCGGCTGCCGCGCGGGCCGCGACGTCGGAGGCAGCACCCCCCGGCCCGCCGCCGGGGCCGGTCTTCGAGGTGGCGCCGGCGCTGGTGCTGCTGCGCGACGCGCAGGAGATCGCCGACCGGGACCTCGGCGAGCGGGCCGCGGCCTATTATGCCGAGACGCACCAGCTGCATGTGAACCTGGGCTATCCGGCGGTGGCGCTGCTGGCGGAGCGGCTTCGCGCCTTGGCGCCGCTGGATGCCGAGCCGGACGTGGTGGCCGAGGCGGCGCAGCTGGTGGCCGAGCGGGCGATGGTGCTGCGGCTGGTACGGGCGCTGGCGCATGGCTTGTCGAAGCGCGGCCAGAAGGCGTGGCGGGATGCGCAGGTGAAGCATGTGTTGTCGCCAGAGGGGCTGACGCTGGCCGCTGACGACAACGAGACGGGCTGGCTGGATTCCGAGCAGGCGATGCGCACCGCGCTTCTGATGGTTGTCTCTGTCTGACAGAAATAGAAGGGGGGTCCGGGGGAATACCTTCCCCCGGCCTTGCTTGATTACTCGATCCTGAGCCCGGTCTTCTCCACCACGCCTTTGAACCTGGCGAATTCCTCCGCCAGGAAGGCCTTGGTCGTCGCCGGCGTGCTGTCGTCGCGGGGATCGGTGCCGCTGGTGGAAAGGCGGTCGCGCACCGCCGTCTCGCGCAGCGCGCCGTTGGCGGCGCGGTTCAGGGTGGCGATGATCTCGGCCGGGGTGTCCTTCGGCGCCACCAGCGCGGTCCAGGTGGAGAGCTCGTATTCGTTGACCCCTGCCTCGGCGAGCGTCGGGACGTTGGGGAAGCTGCGGTCGCGGGTGGTGGTGGTGACGGCCAGGAGCGTCAGCTGGCCGTCGCGGATCTGGCCGACGATCGAGGCGATCTGGTCGACGGCGAAGAGGACTTCCTGCTTCAGCAGGGCCTCGGCCACCGAGGAGCCGCCGCGATAGGGAATGTGGTTGGCCGGCGCGTCGGCCAGCTTGCTGAACAGCGCCGAGGCCAGGTGCGAGACGCCGCCGACGCCGGAGCTGGCATAGCCGTGCTTGCCGCCATCGGCCCGCAGCTTTGCCACCAGCTCGCCGATGGTCTTGATGCCCGATGCGGCGGGGACCACCAGGCCGAGCGCGCTGGTGCCGACGATGGCAATCGGGGAAAAATCTTCGGCGGGGTTGTAGCGGGCGACGGCGGGCTGGGCGGCCGGCGCCACCGCCAGCGTCGAGGCCGAGCCGACCAGCAGGGTGTAGCCGTCGGGGCGCGCGCGGCGGACGTATTCGGCGCCCAGGGCCGAGCCGGCGCCGGGCTTGTTCTCCACCACCACGCGGCCCTGCGGCCCCAGCAGCGGGCCCATGCGGTCGGCGAGGACGCGGCCGGCGAGATCCGTCGCGCCGGCGGGGGCGAAGGGCACGATGATGGTGATGGTGCGGTCGGGGAATTCGGCGGCGCTGGCCGGGCGGGCCAGCAGCAAAGCCGGGGCGGCGAGCCAGGCACGGCGGGACACGGGATGTCGCAACAGGGGATTGCGCATCGGGACTTCCTCCATCGGTTTCTTTTTCTGGGCGCCAGTTTCGAAGGCGGAACGCCGCCAAGTCAACCGGATTGTCGACAATCTCGTTGACGATTAAGGTGGTGGCGGACCGATGCCGGAGACTCCGATGCCGCAGGCCGCGCGCGCCGAGGCGCCCACCCCGCTTCCCGCCGCCATGGCCGCGGCGCTGGAGGAGGATATCGTCTTCGGGCGGCTGCATCCGCGCGAGCGGCTGATCGAGGAGGAGCTGGCCGAGCGCTTCGCCGCCAGCCGGCACAATGTGCGGGCGGCGCTGGCGGTGCTGGAGGGGATGGGGCTGGTCGAGCGCATCCCCAACCGCGGCGCGCTGGTGAAGGCCTATAGCCTGGCGGAGGTCGAGCAGCTCTGCGCGCTGCGCGACCTGCTGGAGACCCAGGCCGCGCAGCAGATGCCGCTGCCCCTGCCGGATGCCGAGCTCGCCGTGCTGCGGGGCCTGCAGGCGGTGCATGACGCGGCGGTCGCGGCCAGCGACGCGCGGGCAGCGTTCCGGGCCAATCTGGCGTTCCACCGCGCCTTCTTCGCCCGTTGCGGCAATGCCTTCCTGGCCGAGGCGATCGAGCGGCTGGCGCAGCGGGCGCATGCCATCCGCTTTGCCGATTTCCCGGACCCGGCGGCGCTGGCCCGGTCGCGGGCCGAGCACCATGCGATGCTGGCGGCGCTGGCCAGCGGCGACCGCGCCGGGCTGGCGCGGCTCTGCGGCAACCACCTGGCGCCGTCCCGCCAGGCCTATCTGCGCGCCCAGTCTTCCTTCCTGACCGCCTGACTTACCCCTGCCCTTGAGGAACGACGTCCATGAGCAATGAAAAGAAGGAACCCGTGGGCCTGACCCGCGGCCTGACCAATTACGGCGACATGGATTTCGCCCGCTACCTGCGGCTGAGCATGGCGAGCGCGATGGGCTATTCGCGGGAGCTGATGAAGAAGCCGGTGATCGGCATCGCCACCACCTATTCCGAGTTCAACAACTGCCACCGGCTGGTGCCGGAGCTGGTCACCGCGGTGAAGCGCGGCGTGCTGGCCGCCGGCGGGTTGCCGCTCGAGTTCCCGACGATCTCATTGGGAGAAGTGTTCCTCAACCCGACCAGCCTGTTCTTCCGCAACCTGATGGCCATGGACACCGAGGAGATGGTGCGCGGCCAGCCGATGGACGCGGTGGTGCTGGTCGGCGGCTGCGACAAGACGGTGCCGGCGCAGCTGATGGGTGCGGTCTCGGCCGATGTGCCGGCGATCCAGGTGGTGACGGGGCCGATGATGACCGGGCGCTGGCGCGGCGAGCGCCTGGGCGCCTGCACCGATTGCCGCCGCTTCTGGGCCAAGTTCCGCGCCGGCGAGATCGACCAGGAGACCATCGAGGAGGTGGAGGAGAACCTGGCCACCACCGCCGGCACCTGCGCGGTGATGGGCACCGCCAGCACCATGGCCTCGCTGGCCGAGGGGCTGGGGATGATGCTGCCAGGGACGGCCGCCATTCCCGCCGTGCATGCCGACCGCATCCGCGCGGCGGAGGCCTCCGGCAAGGCCGCGATGATGCTGGCGGCCAAGAAGATCCGGCCGAGCCAGATCATCACCGAAAAGTCGGTGGAGAACGCGCTGCGGGTGCTGCTGGCGATCGGCGGCTCGACCAATGCCATCATCCACCTGACCGCCATCGCCGGGCGGGCCGGCATCAAGATCGACCTGAACCGGCTGAACGCGCTTTCCGACACCACGCCGGTGCTGGTCGACCTGAAGCCCACCGGGCCCTTCTACATGGAGGACCTGCATGTGGCGGGCGGCATCGGCGCGGTGCTGCGGGAGCTGAAGCCGCTGCTGCACCTGGACGCGCTGACCGTCTCCGGCCAGACGCTGGGCGAGCGGCTGGAGCAGCCGGCCGGCTTCGTCGACCGCGCCGTGGTCCGCACGCGGGAGGCGCCGCTGCAGCCGCAGGGCGGGCTGGTGGCGCTGTTCGGCAGCCTGGCGCCGCGCGGCGCCATCCTGAAGCGGGCGGCGGCCGATCCGACGCTGTTCGAGAAGGAGGCCCGGGCCGTGGTCTTCACCTCGCTCGAAGATCTGGCGGCGCGGATCGACAGCCCCGACCTCGACGTCACCGCCGACGACTTCCTGGTGCTGCAGAATGCCGGGCCGCTCTCGGCCTCGGGCATGCCGGAGGCGGGCTACCTGCCGATCCCGTCGAAGCTGGCGCGGGCCGGGGTGAAGGACATGGTGCGGATTTCCGACGCCCGCATGTCCGGCACCGCCTATGGCACCATCGTGCTGCATGTGACGCCGGACGCCGCCTCGGGCGGGCCGCTGGCGCTGGTGCGGAACGGCGACCGTATCCGCCTGTCGGTGAAGGACCGCCGCATCGACCTGCTGGTCGAGGAGGCGGAGCTGCAGCGCCGCCGCGACGCCCAGCCGGCGACCGCCGTCGAGCCGGCGCGCGGCTATGCCCGGCTGTATCGCCGCGAGGTGCTGCAGGCCGATGAGGGCTGCGACCTCGACTTCCTGCTGGCCAAGCCGAACCGGGATTAAGCGGCGATGGTGCGGTTCCGCCCCTGGCGCTTGGCCTCGTAGAGGGCGGCGTCGGCGGCGGCCAGCAGCTGCTCCGGCCCGGGCGGCGCCGCCGGGGCGCCGTCATCCGGGGCGTCGGCCGCCGCGGCCAGCTGGGCGGCCGGCAGCAGCGCCGCGATGCCGATGCTGGCGGTGACATGGCCCAGCGGGTGGCGGGCATGCGGGATGGCCAGGCCAGCGATGGCCTGGCGCACCCGCTCGGCGACGCGGGCGGCGCCGGCGGCCTCGGCGCCGGGCAGGATGACGGCGAATTCCTCGCCGCCATAGCGCGCCGCCAGGTCGTCCTTGTCGCGGATGCAGCGGCGGATGGCGCCGGCCGTGGCGCGCAGCGCGGCATCGCCGGCCGGGTGGCCATACTGGTCGTTGAACAGCTTGAAATGGTCGATGTCGAGCAGCAGCACCGCCAGCGGCGCGCCGCGCTCCACCGCCTGCTGCCAGGCGCGCGCCAGCGCCTCGTCCAGGTGGCGGCGATTGGCGAGCCCCGTCAGCCCGTCGGTGGTGGCCAGCGCCGACAGCTCCTCCTCCAGCGCGCGGCGGGCGGTGACGTCGCGGGAGACGGTGACATAGCCGTCGCCCTCGCCGCTTTCCTGCACCCGCTGCAGCGTGGTCTCGATCCAGGCGGTGCCGCCATCCTCGCGCGCGACGCGGAAGGCGACCTGGCCCTGGCAGCCGGGATGGCCGGCCTCGGCCAGGGCCAGGGCCAGCGCCGGGCGGTCCTCCTCCAGCGCGACCTCGGCGATCGCCCGGCCAAGCAGCGCCGCGGGCGCGGCGCCGAGCAGCCGCTGCGCCGCCGGGGAGACATAGCGGAAGCGGCCATCCGGCCCGAGGCGCGCCACCATGTCCGAGGCATGCTCGGCCAGCAGGCGGAAATGCGCCTCGCTGGCCAGCCGCGCCGCCTCGGCCGCGCGGCGGCGCAGCACCTGCCGCGTCAGATGCAGGCCCAGCGTCAGCGAGCCCAGCAGCAGCACGGCCACCACCGCCAGCCGGACCCAGGCGCGCAGCGTCCAGGCGGCCAGCGCCTCCCGCAGC
Organism: Roseomonas sp. 18066; assembly: GCF_902706185.1. Classification (GTDB taxonomy): domain Bacteria; phylum Pseudomonadota; class Alphaproteobacteria; order Acetobacterales; family Acetobacteraceae; genus Pseudoroseomonas. Next base: position 37,980 of record NZ_CACSJM010000042.1, read on the forward strand.
TCCCGCGCGGCGCCGACGCCGACGCCATAGCGCGGGCTGATGTGATAGGCGCCGACGCGGCGGCGGCCGTCGATCGGCGAGACATAGTCGGTGCGGCCGCTCGGCCCGCCGAGGCCGGCCTCGTCCAGCGCGGCGAAGTCGAAATGCCGGCCGAGCGCGCTGGCCATCGAGGGGAATCGGCCGAGCAGCAGCCCGTCGTCGCGGATCAGCGCGATCGAGCCCTGGCGGCCGAGCGCGAAGCCGCCCAGCCGTTCCTCCAGCGCGCCGAGGTCGAGGGCGGCGACCACCAGCCCGGCCAGCCGGCCATCGGCATCCTCGAAGCGGCGCGACAGCGGGATGATCCAGCCGTCATCGCCCGGGGCGCGCTGCGGCGCGCCCACCTGCAGCTTCCAGCCAGGCCGTTGCAGATGCTGCTCGATCTCGGCGGGGGGCGCCAGGAAGACCGGCTTCTCCGGCAGCACCTGGCCGTGGCGCGCCGCCAGCCCGGTCAGCAGCCGGCCGCCGGCATCCTGCAGTGCCAGGCTGCGCAGCAATGGCTGGGTTTCCAGCTGGCTCCACAGATGGCCCTGGGCCTGGTCCAGCGCCGCCTTGTCGGATTGCATGGCCTGGGCGAAGCCGACGAGCGCGACATCGGCCATGGCGATGTTGCTCTCGGTCTCCTGCGCGACGGAGCGGGCCAGATTGGCCATGCCCTCCTGGATCGAGACGATCTCGTGCCGGCGGCTGGCGGCATAGTTCCAGGCTTCCTCGGCCAGCACCGCCAGGCCGAGGAGCAGCATCAGCAGCAGGGCCCGCAGGCGCAGGGGGGACGGGGTCATCGCAGGGGCCGCGGCCGGTGGTGCGGCAGCCTCGGCCGGGCGGGCTTAAGCAAGCGATAAAGCCCCGGGGCATAGGGGCAGGCTTCCCGTCCGGCGGGGCCGGCGCTAGGCTGCGCGCGACCGATCGACCCCGCGCCTGAGGAGGGCCACATGACGTCATATGGCCAGCATACCCCGCGCGGGCCCTTCCCCGCCCCATGACCGGCTGACGTCATGGGGCAGGCCAGCGGGCCGGGCTGATCCAGCCCCGCTTCCTGCCCTTCGGGGGCCGTGTCCTTGTTCGCGGGACGCGGCGATGGCTTGCCGGACCGGCAGGCCGCTGATCGGACACTGACAACAATGCTGATCCAGGCCAGCGGGCTGTCGCTCGCGCCGCTCTTCGATGATCTGAATGTCACCCTGGCCGCCGGCGACCGGCTGGGGCTGGTCGCCATCAACGGCGCCGGCAAGTCTTCGCTTCTCCGCTGCCTGGCCGGCCAGCAGGCGCCGACCGCCGGGCGCGTCACCCTGGCGCGCGGCAGCGTGGCGCTGCTGGTGCCGCAGGAGCTGCCGGAACTGCTGGCCGGGCTGACGCTCGCCGAGGCGCTGCGCCGCGCCATCCCGCCCGCCGAGCGCGCCCACAGCGGCTGGCGGGCCGAGGCCCTGCTGGAGGAGCTCGAGGCGCCCGCGGCGCTGCGCGAGACGCCGCTGGGCCGGCTCAGCGGCGGCTGGCAGCGGCTGGCGTTGCTCGGGCGCGGCTTCCTGGCCGATCCGGCGCTGCTGCTGCTGGACGAGCCGACCAACCACCTGGACCTGGACCGGATCGCATTGCTGCAGCGCTGGGCGACCGCCCCCGGCGCCCCGGCGGTGATCGCCGCCAGCCATGACCGCGCTTTCCTGAACGACTGCTGCCCGCGGACCCTTTTCCTGCGGCCGACGGAGTCCTTCCTGGCCCCGGCGCCCTATGCCCGCGCGGTCGGGCTGCTGGCGGAACGCGAGGAAAGCCAGGCCGGCCGCGCGGCGCGCGCCGCCAGCGAGGCCGACCGCCTGCGCCGCTCGGCCGCCGAGCTGAAGAATATCGGTACCAACCGGCGCAGCGACGCGGCGTTGCGGAAATCGGCGCAGCTGGGCAAGCTGTCTCTTATACACATCTACGAGCCCACGAGACGGACTCCTATCTCGTATGCCGTCTTCTGCTTGAAAAAAAAA
>NZ_CACSJM010000043.1 GCF_902706185.1 Roseomonas sp. 18066
CCGCCCGCCCGCCTCCGACGCGCCGCGCCAGCACGACTGGCAGTTCCGCGCGGCCCCCCGCCCGGCCCGGCTGCTGGGCGCCGAGGGGCCGGAAAGCACCGTCTGGACCTATACCGACGCGCTGCTGCCGGTGCTGCGGGTGCGGCTCGGCGATAGCATCCTGGCCCGACTCGACAACCAGCTGCCGGAGCACACCACCATCCACTGGCACGGCGTGCGGGTGCCCAACGCGATGGATGGGGTGCAATACGTCACCCAGCCGCCGGTCGAGCCCGGCCAGTCCTTCACCTACCGCCTGACGCCGCCCGACACCGGCACCTTCTTCCTGCACCCGCATTGCAACGAGCCCGGCCAGGTCGGCCGCGGCATGGCCGTTGTGCTGCTGGTCGATGGCGACATGCAGGCGCCGGCCGATGCCGACATCACCCTGGTCTGCAAGGACTGGCGCATCGCCCCCGACGGGTCCTGGCTGCCCTTCGAGACCGCCGCCGGCGCCGGCCGCGCCGGCACCTTCGGCACCCGCCGCGCGGTGAACGGCCAGGCGGACTTCGCGGCCACGGTGCCGGCGCATGGCGACATCCGGCTGCGCCTGCTGAACCTGGACGCCACCCGCACGCTGGTCCCCGATGTCGCCGGCGCCGAGGCCTTCGTCATCGCCACCGACGGCAACCCGATCGCCCCGGTGCCGCTGGACAAGTGGCGGATCGGCCCGGCGATGCGGCTCGACCTGCTGGTCCGCGCCCCGGCCGAGGGCCAGGGCTTCACGCTCCAGGACCTGTTCGCGCGGGAGCCGGTGCCGATCGGCCGCTTCACCGCCGCGGCCTCCTCCCTGGCGCCGCGGCCCTTCCGGCCGGCGCCGCTCTACGCCCCCGGCATCCCGCGCGCCGAGCTGGCGAGCGCCGAGCGGCTGCCCTTCGTCTTCAGCGCGGCGCTGGGGGTGTCAGGCTCGGTGGCCGGCCTGCCGCCGGAGGACCCGTTTGCCAAAATCCTGATGGATGCGCTCTGCGTCGGCGGCCAGACCTTCTGGGCGATCAACAAGTCGACCTGGCCGGGCGGCGACCACCGCCAGCTGCCGCCGCCGCTGGCCGAGCTGAAGGCCGGCCGCAGCTATGTCTTCGAGCTGCAGAACACCACGCCGCACCCGCACCCGATCCACCTGCACGGCCACACCTTCGAGGTGCTGTCGCAGTCCCGCCAGGACAACCCGCCGCATTGGGCCGACACGGTGCTGCTGTTGCCGCGGGAGAAGGCCGAGATTGCCTTCGTGGCGCGCGAGGGCAACTGGATGCTCCATTGCCATGTGCTGGAGCATCTGGGGACGGGGATGATGGGCTGGGTTCGGGTGACGGCGTGACGCAAAATGAATGTGGGGGTCTGGGGGCATTCAATGCCCCCAGATTCTTCACTTACCGGCTCGGATAGCTGCGCGGATACGTCACCTGGTCCTGCGGCCCCGGCGGCTTGATCGGCCCTGGCCGCCCGCAGGCGACCAGCGCCAGGGCGAGGACGAGAAGGGTCGCCGTGGTGCGGATCATGCCAGTCGTTCCCGCCATTCGGCCGCCATGCGGCGCACATTGACCGGCGCCGTCCCGCCGTAGCTGGTGCGCGACGCCACCGAGGCCTCGACGCTCAGCACCTGGAAGATGCCGTTGTGGATGCGCGGCTCCTCCGCCTGCATCTCCTCCAGCGTCAGGCCGGACAGGTCGACGCCGCGGGCCTCGGCCTTGGCGACCAGGTGGCCGGTGACGTGGTGGGCGTCGCGGAAGGGCAGGCGCAGCTCGCGCACCAGCCAGTCGGCGAGGTCGGTCGCGGTGGAGAAGCCGGCGCCCGAGGCCTCGCGCAGCCGGGTGGTGTCGGGCTTCATGTCGCGCACCATGCCGGCGGTGGCGGCGAGCGCCAGGGCCAGGTTCTCGGCGGCGTCGAAGATGCCTTCCTTGTCCTCCTGCATGTCCTTGCCATAGGTCAGTGGCAGGCCCTTCATCACCACGGTCAGCGCCACCAGGGCGCCGCTGATGCGGCCGACCTTGGCGCGGACCAGCTCGGCCGCGTCAGGGTTGCGCTTCTGCGGCATGATCGAGGAGCCGGTCGTGTAGGCGTCCGACAGCTTCACGAAGCCGAAATACGGGTTGGTCCACAGCACGATCTCCTCGGCGAAGCGGGAGAGGTGGGTGGCGCAGATCGAGGCGGCGGCGAGGAATTCCAGCGCGAAGTCGCGGCTGGCGACCGCGTCCAGGCTGTTGCGCATCGGCCCGTCGAAGCCCAGCGCCTGGGCCGTCATGTGGCGGTCGATGTTGAAGCCGGTGCCGCACAGCGCCGCGGCGCCCAGCGGGCTCTCGTTCATCCGGGCGCGGCAATCGCCCAGGCGGGAACGGTCGCGGCCCAGCATCTCGACATAGGCCAGCAAATGGTGGCCCAGCGTCGTCGGCTGCGCCGGCTGCAGGTGGGTGAAGCCGGGCATGACGCTGGCGGCATGCTCGTCGGCGCGCTCGACGAGCGCGCGCATCACATCGGCCATCTGGCCGTCGAGGCCGTCGATCGCGTCGCGCACCCAGAGCCGGACGTCGAGGGCCACCTGGTCGTTGCGCGAGCGGGCGGTGTGCAGGCGCTTGCCGGCCTCGCCCACGCGCTCGGTCAGGCGCGCCTCGATGTTCATGTGGATATCCTCCAGCGCCTCGCTGAAGGGGAAGGTGCCGGCCTCGATCTCGGCGGCGATCGCGGCCAGGCCGTCCTTGATGGCGGCCTCGTCATCGGCGGAGATGATGCCTACATGGCGCAGCATGGCGGCATGGGCCAGGCTTCCGCGGATGTCCTGCCGCCACATCTTGCGGTCGAAACCGATGGAGGCATTGATCGCCTCCATGATCGCCGAGGGTCCGGCGCTGTAGCGCCCGCCCCACTGCTGGTTGCCCTGGCTTCGCTGCTGACTGGACAAGGAAGGATCTGCCTCGTGTTGCTCGGACGCCGCTCCATGCTCTCGCTGACCGCGGCGGGGGCGACCCTAACCACGCTGCTTCCGGCACGGCAAGGGATTGCAGGGGAGAGTGTGGAAGGTCTGTCCAAGCTGACCCGCTCGGAACCCCGCCCGCTGCCGGAATTCGGCTTCACCGACGCCGAGGGAAGCCCGAGGACCATCGCCGATTTCCAGGGCCGGCCGCTGCTGCTGAATTTCTGGGCGACCTGGTGCCCGCCCTGCGTCGCCGAGATGCCCGCCCTCGACCGCGCCCAGGCGGCGCTGGCCGGCGAAGGCTGGGCGATGCTGGCGCTGTCCTCCGACCGGGCCGGGAAAAGCCAGGTGGAGCCCTTCTACAAGCGCACCGGGGTCCGCCATCTCGGCCTGTTCCTCGACCCGCGCGGCGCCGCCGCCCGGGCCTTCGCGGCGCGCGGCCTGCCGACCAGCGTCATCGTCAACCGCCAGGGCCGGGAGGTCGCCCGCCTCGAGGGCTCGGCCGCCTGGGACCATCCCGACTTCCTGAAGCTGCTGCGCGAGCTCGCCGGGCCGGTCGCCACGCCGCTGCAAAGGACCTGACACCCCCTCGACGGGCGGGCGGCAGGGCGCAACACTCGGCCCCGAGTTCTGAGACGGGGATGCCGGCATGAGTGAGTTGTGGCGCCTGACGGCCAGCGAGGTCGCGGCGAAGGTGGCGGCGAAGGCCGTCTCCGCCCGGGAAGTGGCCCAGGATGCCCTGGCCCGCCTGGCCGCGGTGAACCCGGCGATCAACGCCGTGGTGCAGGAAATGCCCGAGCAGGCGCTGGCCGCCGCCGATGCGGTCGACGCCGCCATCGCCCGCGGCCAGCCGGTCGGCCCGCTGGCCGGCGTGCCGGTCACGGTGAAGGTCAATGTCGACCAGGCCGGCTTCGCCACCACCAACGGGCTGCGGCTGCAGCGCGACCTGGTGGCGAAGGAGGACAACCCCGTCGTCGCCAACCTGAAGAAGGCCGGCGCCGTCATCATCGGCCGTACCAACACCCCGGCCTTCAGCCTGCGCTGGTTCACCCGCAATTCCCTGCACGGCCACACGAAGAATCCGCGCAACCCGGCGCTGACCCCGGGCGGGTCCTCGGGCGGCGCCGGGGCGGCGGTCGCGGCCGGCATCGGCGCCATCGGCCATGGCACCGATATCGGCGGCTCGATCCGCTACCCGGCCTATGCCTGCGGCATCCACGGGCTGCGCCCGACGCTGGGCCGCATCCCCGCCTGGAACCCCTCCGGCCCCGAGCGCGCCATCGGCGCCCAGCTGATGGCCGTCTCCGGCCCGCTGGCGCGCAGCATCGCCGATATCCGCCTGGCGCTGGCGGCCATGGCGGCCGAGGACCTGCGCGACCCCTGGTGGGTGCCCGCCCCCCTGGAAGGCCCGCCGGCGCCGAAGCGCGCCGCGCTGTGCATCCGCCCCGAAGGCCTGGCCACCACCCCCGAGGTGGAACGCGCGCTCCGCGACGCCGCGCTGCGCCTGCAGGAGCGCGGCTGGAGCATCGTCGAGACGCCCTGCCCGCCGCTGCGCGAGCCCGCCCGGCTGCAGGCGCAGCTGTGGCTGGCCGAGTCGCGCCGCGGCCTGAACACCGCGCTGGAGAAGGAGGACGACGCCGATGCCCGCTTCGTCTTCGCCCAGATGGAGCGGCTGGCCCCGGCGCCGGACCTGAACGCCTTCCAGGACGCGCTGCAGGCCCGCGCCGGCTTCACCCGGCAGTGGCAGATGTTCCTGAAGAACTACCCGGTGGTCCTGCTGCCGGTGTGCAGCGAGCTGCCCTTCAACGACCTGCTGGACGTCGAATCGCCCGAAGCCTTCGACCGGGTGATCGAGGCGCAGCTGGTCCAGGTCGGCCTGCCGCTGATGGGCCTGCCCGGCCTGACCGTCGCGACGGGCGAGACCGACGGCCGCCCCACCGGCGTCCAGCTGATCGCCGGCCGGTACCGCGAAGACCTCCTCCTCGAAGCCGGCGCCGTCATCGAGGCCGCCGGGCCGGCCGTCGTGCCGGTCGATCCGGTGGTCTGAAGAGAAGGCCCGGGGGAAAAAGACAGGGATGCAGGTCGGGGGAATGAATTCCCCCGAACCCCCTTCTTTTTTCTGGGTTGACTGCCGTGTCCACGTGGAGACGGGACGTGAAATGGCCCGGCAAGAGCGCGACCTGCGGGCGAGCGCCATTTTGATAAAATAGCGTCCCGCCGCGATGCCTTGGTGTCGCCTGTGTCGAGGCGCTGATCGTCAAACGGCCAAAAGAACAGAAAAAAGAAGGGGTCCAGGGGAATTCATTCCCCTGGCCTATCTCTTGAATTCGAATTCTTCGACTGCTTCCCAGGGCCCTCCGCGATAGTGCCACAGCCCCATTCCGGTCCCCTGTCCCTCGAAGGCCTGCAGCCCTTCCGCCACCAGGTCGCGGGCCGCGTCGGGCGTCACGAAGTTCTGGATCGTCACATGGGGCCGGAAGCCCTGGCGGTCCTGGGGTGTCAGGCGGCTGTGCCAGGCGCCGACCAGCATGCCGCGCAGCGCTGCCAGGGCAGGGCTTTCCACCACCACCGCCGTGCCGCGGCCGAGGCTGCGCAGCCCGGCGAAGCGCAGGGCCATGGGTGGCGTTCCGCTGGCCAGCACGGCCAGGTTGGCGCGGATTTCGGCCAGGGCCTCGCCGGGCAGGGCGTGGAACAGGGTCAGGTGGGCGGGCAGCTGGTTGCGCTCGGGCGGGAAATGGGCGCGGCGCAGGGCGTCGAGCCGGGCGAAGCTGGCGGGGTCCAGCGTCAGGGTGAGGATCAGCGGGGCGGTTTCGGCCATGCGCGGATCATGGGGCTTGGCCGTGGCGCCGCCAGGGGTGGCTGCGTAGAATGGTTGTCATGGCCGCTCCGCTCCCTGTCGCGCCTGACAGCGCCGACCCGAATTTCGCCGAACTGATCGCCGCCCGCCCGGGCCTGTCCATGCATGCGCAGGACGGGCTGGTGATGGAGGAGGTGCCCCTGTCCCGCATCGCGCGGGAGGTCGGCACGCCGACCTGGGTCTATTCCGCCGGCACGCTGCGCCGCCGCTACCGCGCGTTGAAAGCGGCGCTGGATGGCGCCGGGCTGAATGCCAGCGTGCATTACGCGACCAAGGCCAACGACAACCAGGCCGTGCTGCGGGTCCTGGCGGCCGAAGGGGCGGGGGCCGACATCGTCAGCGTCGGCGAGCTGCGCGCCACCATGGCGGCCGGCATCGCGGCCGGCAGGACCGTCTTCTCCGGCGTCGGCAAGAAGCCGGAAGAGATCCGCTTCGCGCTGGGCCATGGCATCTTCCAGATCAATGCCGAGAGCGTGGAGGAGATCGCCATGATCTCGGCCATCGCGGCGGAGATGGGGGTGCTGGCGCCGGTGGCGCTGCGGGTGAACCCCGACGTGGACGCCAAGACCCACGCCAAGATCACCACCGGCAAGGCCGAGAACAAGTTCGGCATCGCCTTCGAGGATGCGGCACCCCTCTATGCCCGCATGGCGGCGCTGCCGGGCATCCGGCCGATCGGCATCGCGACGCATATCGGCAGCCAGATCACCGAGGGGGTCTCCGCCTTCCAGGCCGCCTATGCCCGGCTGGCCGAGATGATCCGCGGCTTCCGCGCCGCCGGCCTGCCGGTCGAGCGGGTGGATTGCGGCGGTGGCCTCGGCATTCCCTATCGCGACGAGGTGGCGCCGCCGCCGGAGGCGCTGGCCGGCGCCATCAAGGCGACGCTGGGGGGCCTGGGCCTGCCGGTGATGCTGGAGCCGGGGCGCTGGATCGCCGGGCCGGCCGGCGTGCTGCTGGCCAGCATCGTGCTGCAGAAGCAGGGCTCGAACCGCCGCTTCCTGGTGGCGGACGCGGCGATGAACGACCTGATCCGCCCGGCGATGTACGAGGCCTGGCACGGCATCGTGCCGCTGGACCCGGTGCGCTTCGCCGACGACGTGCTGCCGGCCGACATCGTGGGCCCGGTCTGCGAGAGCGGCGACACCTTCGCCCGCGGCCGCGCCATGCCGATGATGGCTCCCGGCGATTTCATCGCATTTTTGGATGCCGGTGCTTATGGTGCGGTGATGAGCAGCACATACAACGCGCGGCCCCTGGCGGCTGAGGTGCTGGTGGACGGCAACCGCTTCGCCGTCGTGCGGCCCCGGCAGACGCCCGAGGACCTGTTGGCGCATCAGCGCCTGCCGGACTGGCTGACCTCGTGACGGAGGCGCGCGATCCGCTGTCCCGTCGCCTGGCGCGCGGGCGGCGGCTCGCGCGATGGGCGCTTAGCTGGGAAAGCCTCTGGCCCCGGCTGTGGCCGGCGCTGGGCGTGGTCGGTGTGTTTCTCACCGTCGCCTTCGCCGGTCTTTTCTCCTTCCTGCCGGCCTGGCTGCACCTGCTGGTGCTGGCCGGGTTCGTGGCGGCGCTGGGCCTGGCGGCCTGGCGTGGCGCGCGCGGCTTCGCCTGGCCCGGCGATGCCGCGGCCGAGCGGCGGATCGAGGCCGCCTCCGGCCTGACGCACCGGCCGCTCTCCACCTTGCGCGACCATGCGGTGACCGAGGATCCGGCGGCGCTGGCCCTGTGGCAGGCGCATCAGCGGCGGACGCTGGCAAATCTGGCGCGTCTGCGCGTCGGCGGGCCGCGGCCGGCGCTGGCGCGGCGCGACCCGCGGGCGCTGCGGCTCGGGCTGGTGGTGGCGCTGGCGGCGGGCTTCGTCATGGCCGGCGGCGATGCCGGGCAGCGGCTGCGGCGGGCGATCTGGCCCAGCCTGCACGCCGCCCCGATGGCCGTCGCCGCGCTGAAGCTGGAGGCCTGGGTGACGCCGCCCGCCTATACCGGCGCGGCGCCGGTGTTCCTGGACCCGAAGGGCGGCACGCTGACGGTGCCACAGGGCAGCCGGCTGCAGATCGCGCTGTCGGGCGGGCGCGGCGGCGTGCCGGAGCTGAAGGTGGATGCGGCGGCGCAGCAGCTGCGGGCGCTGGATGCCGGCAGCTTCGCCGCCGAGATGCCGCTGGAACATGGCGCGCGGATCGCGCTGGCGCGCGACGGGGCGGAGCTCGCCGCCTGGAATTTCAGTCTGCAGGCCGATGCGCCGCCGACCGCCGCCTTCGCCGAGCCGCCGGGCCCGGCCGGCCGCGGCCTGGCGCTGCGGCTGCTCTGGCGCGCCGAAGACGATTGGGGCGTCACCGCCGCGCGGGCCGAGCTGCGGCTGGTGGCCCGCCCGGAGGCCGAGCCGCTGCTGCTGGAGCTGCCGCTGGCCGGGTCCAACCCGCGGCAGCAGCGCGGCCTGGCGCAGCCGGACCTGTCGGCGCATCCCTGGGCCGGGCTCGCGGTGCGGATCCGCATCCTGGCGCGGGACGGCGCCGGGCAGGAGGGGTCCTCCGAGACGCGCGAGCTGACCCTGCCGGAGCGGGAGTTCAACCATCCGGTGGCGCGCGCCCTGGTCGGGCTGCGCAAGGCGCTGTCGCTCGACCCCGAGGCGCGGGAGGCGGTGCGGCGCGGGCTGGACGACCTGTCGTCGAAGCCGGACGCCTTCGAGAATGACACGGCGACCTTCCTGGCGATGCGCGTGGCGCGGCACCGGCTGCAGCGCGACCGCCGCCCGGATGCGGTGGCCGAGGTGCAGGTGCTGATGTGGCAGGCCGCCATCGCGCTGGAGGAAGGCCGCACCGACCGCACCGCCCGCGCCCTGGCTGAGGCGCGGGAAGCGCTGCGCGAGGCGCTGGCCGAGGCCGAGCGGACGCCGCCCGACGCCGCGGCGCGGGCCGAGCTGGAGCGCCGGGTGCAGGAACTGCGCGAGGCGGTGCAGCGCCACCTGGAGGCGCTGGCCGAACGGCTGCGCCAGGAAAATGCCGAGGCGATGCCCTTCGACCCCAGCCAGCGGCTGATGGACCAGCGCGAGCTGGACCGCCGCACGCAGGAGATGGAGCAGGCCGCGCGCGAAGGCCGCACCGACCGGCTGCAGCAGGAGCTGGCCGAGCTGGAGCGGATGCTGGACGCGCTGCAGCAGGGGCGCGTCGCGCGCAACGAGGGCAGCAACAACAACAGTCAGCGGCAGCAGCAGCGCCAGCGCGGCCAGCAGCAGATGGGCGCCGTGCAGGACATGGTGCAGCGCCAGGGCGAGATGCTGGACCGCGCGCATCGCCGTGACGAGGCGCAGGCGCCGCCGCCGCGCAATGGCGAGCGCCGCCCGAATGCGCAACGCGGCCAGCCGCAGCAGGCGCAGCCGGGCGACAATCCGCAGGAGCGCAGCGCCGAGGCCCAGCGCGACGGCCGGCAGCAGCGCGCGCTGCGGCGGGCGCTGGGCGAGCTGATGCAGCAGTTCGGCGACCTGACCGGCGAGATCCCCGAGGCGTTGGGCCGCGCCGACCAGGCGATGCGGCAGGCGCAGGAGGCGCTGGGCCAGGGTGGCGACCCGGTGCCCAGCCAGCAGCAGGCGATCCGCGAGCTGCAGGAGGGCGGCCGCCAGATGGCGCAGTCGATGCAGCGCCAGTTCGGCCAGGGCGAGGGTGAGGGCGAAGGCCAGGGCCAGGCCCAGGAAGCCCCCGGCAATGCCCAGGGCGGCCAGGGCCAGGAGCGTGCGACCGGCCAGGCCCAGGGCCGCGACCCGCTGGGCCGCCCGACCCGCGAGGCCCCCGGCGCCAACGACCAGGGAAGCGACACGCAAGTGCCGCAGGAGGCGGAGATGTTGCGCAGCCGCCGCTTGCAGGAGGAGCTGCGCCGTCGCGGCGCCGAGCGCGAGCGCCCGCCGACGGAGCTGGACTACATCGATCGCCTGTTGAAGTCGTTCTAAGGGGCGAGCCGCCACGGCATCGCCGTGGCGGCCCTGATGTGGGGGTCCGGGGGCATTCAATGCCCCCGGCGCTTCCTTACTTCCACTCGATGCTCGGCAGCCGCCCGAGGTTCATCCGCGCCACCGAGATATTCCGGTTCTCGATACTGACCGGCACCTCAAGCTGTGGTGGCCCCCCGCTGGGATCCGGCCGCTGCATCAACGGCAGGATCGCCCGCGCCATCCCCGCCGAGCGTTGCGGCACCAGCCCCGCCTGCACCAGCGCTTCCAGCAGCCGCGGCGCATTGGCCAGCCGCAGCGTGCCCGCCCCCACCGGCTGCAGCGCCGGGTCGAGGGCGAAGGTGGCCGCCGCGCTGGCCGCGATTTCCGACCAGCGCAGCGTCAGCCCGCGCAGCTCCAGCGCGCCGCCGGCGTCGCGCCATTGGGTGGCGCGCTGCATCGGCGTGCCGCTGGCGGGGGGCGCGCCGGTCAGGCCGGCATCGAGGGTGGCGCTGTCGATGCGCGGGCCCAGCGGCGTCTGCACCGGCAGCACCAGGCCCTGCAGCGCCAGCTTCAGCCCGGTCTCGGCGGCTTCGGGCCAGGCGAGCTCGCCGGTCAGGCTGTCGATGGCCAGGGTGGCATCGGCCGGGCCCAGGCGCAGGCCGCGCCCGTCCAGCGTGGCGCGGTCGGCGGCGGCGAGGGACAGGCTGGCCTGCAGCGATTCCGCCGTGAAGGGCAGGGTGGTGGCGCCGAGGCGCAGCGCCTGCTGGCCCTGCGGGCGCAGCAGCAGGCGGTCGAGGGCGGCGGGGCGCAGCTCGGCATCCAGCGCATTGGCTTCCCAGGCCAGGCCCTGCGGCCCGGCGATGCGCCAGTCGGCCAGGGTCAGGCGGGCGGCGAAGGGCCAGCCGCCGCGGGTGGGGGTGGCGTGGCTGATCTCCCAGCCCTGGGCGCGGCGGGTCGCGGCCCATTGCTCCAGCCCCTGCTCCATCTTGCCGAGCATGAAGCTCCACAGCGCGTAATGGCCGCCGCCGATGACGGCCAGCAGCAGCGCCAGCCCGACCAGCAGGCGGCCGCCACGGCGGCGGCGCGGGCGGCGCCGCGGCGAGGCCGTGGCCGCGCCGCTCACCGGAACGCGCAAAGCGGGGGGACAAGGCCGGCCCGCCGGTGTAGGGCTGGCGGATGGACCAGGCTGTGGCGCCGCTGCTGGATGCGGATGGTTTTCTGTATGTCTTCGGCTATGGCTCGCTGATCTGGAAGCCGGGCTTCCCGCATGCGGCGATGCTGCCCGCCCTGCTGCGCGGCTTCCACCGGCGCTTCTGCATCTGGTCGGTGCATCACCGCGGCACGCCGGAGCGGCCGGGGCTGGTGCTGGGGCTGGACCGCGGCGGCGCCTGCCGCGGCGTGGTGTTCCGGGTCGAGGCCGCGGCGGCGCCCGGGGTGCTGGCCTATCTGGACGCGCGGGAGATGATCGGCGGCGTCTATGAGCGGCGGATGGTGACGGCGCGGCTGCTGCCGGATGGCGCGCCGAAGCGGGCGCTGACCTTCGTCGCGGTGCGCAGCCTGGATTCCTATTGCCAGGCGCTGGCGCCGGAGGTGGCGGCGGCGACCATCGCCGCCGGGGTCGGGCTGAGCGGGGCCAATCGCGACTATCTGCTCAACACGGTGGCCGAGCTGCGGTCGCTGGGCGTGCGCGATGCCGGGCTGGACCGGATCGCCGCGCTGCTGCCGGCGGGCTAGGACCGCTTCCCGATTCGCGCCGCTTGGCAGAAGGGGCGGCACGGGTTTTCCGCAGACTTATCCACAGGCGATTTCCAGAAGGCTCCGCCCCAGGCAAGAGACTTCCTGCGGTCACCGCGTCCTGTTTTTAAGATTAATTGTTTTACAGTGACTTATGCGCCGTTTCTGCCATGAAGGCCGCCCGGCGACGGCCTGCCGCAGGGCGAAAATCAAGCCGCGGCAGAGGCTTGCAGGGCGGTGCTGGCAGCGAGCGGACCCGGCTGGCACCGGTTATCCCACAGAATTATCCACAAGCGGCGGATGCACGGCAGGTCCGCCACCAGCGCGGACCAGACGGTCGGTTTCGGTCTCGATCACCGATTCCAGCTTGGCCAGCAGGGCGGCGCGCGGCAGGCCGGTGGGCAGCGGCGGCAGGAAGGCGATGGTGATCGGCCCGGGCAGCTTCAGCGCCATGGCGCCGCGCCCCCAATGCAGCCCGCTGTCGGTCGCCACCGGCAGCACCGGGGCCCGGCTGGCGGCGGCGAGCGCCACGATGCCCGGCTGGTAGGGCACGCGCTGGCCGGGCAGGGTGCGGGTGCCCTCGGGGAAGATGACGACCTGATGGCCCTCGGCCAGGACGGCGGCGGATTCGCGCACCATCCGCTTCAGCGCCGTGGCGCCGCCCTTCCGGTCCACCGCGACCGAGCCGTAATGCTGCGCCAGCTTGCCCCAGGCCGGGATCTTCAGCAGCTCCTGCTTCAGCACGTAGACCGGGTCGGGCAGGATCGCCAGCCAGACCACGGTGTCATAGGCCGACTGGTGCTTGGCGGCGATGACGGCGGGGCCGGGCGGCAGGTGCTCGCGGCCGGTGACCACCAGGCCGACGCCGCAGACCGGCTTCAGCAGCCAGATCATCAGCCGCGCCCAGACCTGGACATAGCGGCGCATCCATTGCCGCGGGAAGGGCAGCAGCGCCAGGCCGATGATGCAGGTGGCCGCCGTCAGCAGCAGGAACAGCAGGTTGTACAGCGCCGAGCGCAGCTTGGTGACGAGGGATGGGCCAGGCGCGACAGTCACTGGGGTGGTTTCTCCGGCTTCAGGGCGGACAGGCCGAACATCGCCCCCACCAGCTTCCCGTATTCGCGCACCAGCAGGCCGAGGCGCGGCCCGCTGCCCTGCACCGGATGCGGCACCAGCTCCACCCCGGGCAGGGTGCGGCGCAGCTCCAGCAGGGCGCGGGGCATGTGGAAAGCGGCGGTGACGACGCGCAGCGAGGCGATCTGCCGTGCCCGCGCCCATTCTGCAACCTCCTGCCCGTTGCCGCGGGTGCTGGTGGCCTGGCGGCCGACGGTGATGCGCTGCTCGATCTCGGTCGCCTGGGGGTCCAGCCCGGCATGGCGCATCAGCTGGTCCAGCGGCGCGTCGCGCCCGGCGCCGGAGATGATCAGCCAGTGGCCCTCGCCCTCCTGCAGCAGGCGCAGCCCGGCCTCGACCCGCTGCGGCCCGCCGGTCAGCACGGCGATGCCGTCGGTGGCGCGCAGCGGCCGCTCCGGCAGCGCCCGGGCCAGCCCGGCGAAGAGCGCGAAGCCGCCGGCGATGAGCATCAGCGCCAGCACCGGCAGCATCCACAGCCGGCGCCAGGCCCGTCGCGCAGGACCATCGGGAAGCGGCGGCGTCACGGCAGGCGCTTCAGCCAGCGGCGGACGCTGAGCTGGGCGGTGGCCCAGCCGATCAGCCCGGCGACGGGGGGCAGCAGCGCCAGATCCAGCCAGGGCAGCGAGGTCCAGGGCTGCACCTGGCCGCCGGCGAGCGGGGCTGCCAGGTTCGACAGCGCCGCCAGCGTCGGCACGGCGATGGCGGCACCCGCCAGCGCGCCGCCGGCGGCCAGCAGCCCGATGCGGCGGGCGAAGCGGCCGGCGATGTCGCTCTGCGTCGCGCCCAGGTCGTGCAGGATCTCGATCGCCTCGCGGCGGGAGGCGAGGCCGGCCCGCGTCGCCACCGCCACCACCGCGATGGCCACGCCGGCGACCAGCCCCAGCACCGCCAGCGCCACGCCCTGCACGCTGCGGGCCAGCGCCGCCAGGCGCGCCACCCAGATGCCATGCGATTCGAGCTCGGCGCCGGGGACGGCCTCGGCCAGCCGCTCGGCGATCGGGCCGGGGTCGAGCGCCAGGTTCTTCAGCCGCAGCTCCAGCACCGCCGGCAGCGGCAGGGAGGGCACCTCGCCCAGCCAGGGGCGCAGCAGCTCCCGCATGCGGTCGGAATCGACCGGCACGGCGCTGGCGACCTCCGGCATGGCGCGCAGCACTTCCAGCGCGCGGTCCATCAGCCCGGCCTGCTCGGGCGGCAGCTGCACGGTGACGGCGGCCGCCGCGCCATGCTGCCAGCGGTCCTTCAGCGCCTCGGCGCCGCGGCTGCCGGCCAGCGCGATGGCGGCCAGCAGCGCCATGGCGGCGACGAGGCCGGGCAGCAGCCGGTCCGACAGCGCGCGCTTGAGGCCGAGCGGGTCGCGGGCATAGCGGCTGCGGCGCTCAGCCATGATGCACCACCCGGCCGCCATCCAGCACCAGGGCGGGCGCCGGGAACTGCGCCACCAGCTCCTCGCTGTGGGTGGCGACGACCACCGTGGTGCCCAGCCGGTTCATCTGGGTCAGCAGCGCCAGCAGCCTGCGCGCCTGCAGCGAATCGAGGTTGCCGGTGGGCTCGTCGGCGACCAGCAAAGCCGGGCGGGTGACCACGGCGCGGGCGATGGCCACGCGCTGCTGCTCGCCGCCCGACAGCTGCTGCGGCAAGGACAGCTCTTTCCCCTGGAGGCCCACCCAGCGCAGCATCTCGGTGACATCCGGCCGCAGGCTGGATTCCGACCGCCCGGCCAGCCGCAGCGGCAGCGCCACGTTGTCGAAGGCCGACAGGTAGGGCAGCAGGCGGAAGTCCTGGAAGACGACGCCGATCCGCCGCCGCAGCGCCGGCAGCGCCGCGCGGCGCTCCGGGCGCACCAGGGTGTCCAGCACCTCGAGCTCGCCGCGCGTCGGCAATTGCGCCAGATGCATCAGGCGCAGCACCGAGGACTTGCCGGCGCCCGAGGCACCCAGCAGCCAGGTGAAGCTGCCCTCGGGCAGGGTGAAGGTCAGGTCGGACAAGGCCTCGGGTCCCGCCCGCCCATCGGGGGAGGGATAGCGCAGTCCGACCGCGGTGAAGCGCACCATGGCCAGGAAATGCCACGGCCGGCGGCGGCCCGCCACCCGCCTTGGTTGACGAAGCGTTTCAGCGGGGCTTGCAGCTTGGCCCTGGCCCCGGCATAGCCGCCGCATGCGCATCGAATGCCCGGATTGTGCCGCCGCCTACGACGTGCCGGAAGCCCTGGTGGCACCCGGCCGCGAGGTGCGCTGCGTCCGCTGCGCCCATGGCTGGGTGCCGCGCGCGGCGCCCGACACCGCCGACCTGCTGCTGCGCACCGAAGCCCCCAGCCTGCCGCCCGTCGCCATGGCCGAGGAGCACCTGCCGGCGGTGATCCCGCCGCGGCCGCCCGCGTCGCGCGGGCCGGTGGTGATGGCCTGGATTTTTTCGCTGGCCGTTATCGGCGGGGCGGGCTTTGCCCTGTGGCACTACCGGGTCGCGGTGGTCGCGGCCTGGCCGCCCTCGGCGCGGTTGTTCGGGTGGATCTCGGCAATCGTCGGCTGAAGGCCAGGGCGCGCGCCCCCCGGACCCCGCATTCTTTTGGCGCCACGAGGTCGCAGGCGGGATGCGTGCCGCGTCCCACGCCTCCATGCTGACGCGGCAGCCAGACAGAAAAGAATGATGGGGGCTTGGGGGAAGAATTCATTCTTCCCCCAACCTTCAAATGGCTTCTCCGGAAAAGCTTCTCTTCAGAACGCCAGCTGCCACAGCCAGACCGCGCCGATCCCGGCCAGGATCGAGACGCTGAGGTTGCGCGTCTTCCACTGCACCAGGATCACCGCCACCGTGCCGAAGACCCCGGCCGGGCCGATGCGGTCCAGCGCCAGGCTGACATAGGCCACGAAGATCGGCCCCGGCAGGTTGCGCAGCATGGCGTCGATGAAGGGCGGCGGCCGGATGGCGCGCAGCACCGCATAGCCGCCGGCGCGGCACAGATACGTCACCAGCGCCATGCCGATGATCGCCGCCAGCACGTCCCAGCGAAGGCTCATCGCGTCTCACGCCAGGCGGCCAGCGCCGCCCCCGACAGCGCGCCGGCCAGCAGCGGCAGCGGCGAGGGGATGCCCAGGTGCTGCGACGCCAGCGCCACCGCCCCGGCCAGGGCCCAGGGTGCCAGGTCGCGCGCCGGCCCGCGCCACAGCGGCACCAGCAGTCCGGAAAACGCCGCGATGCCACCGAAATACAGCGGATGCCCGGCCGGCAGCTGCACCGCGCCGCCCAGCAGGTGTCCGGCCGCCGAGGCCGCCATCCAGGCCACCCACAGCGACAGCCCCAGCCCCAGCAGCACCCCGGCATCGCGCCCGCCGGCCCGCTGGTCGGCCATGGTCAGCGCGAAGGAATGGTCGACCAGCGTCGCCAGCGACCCCCACAGCCGCCAGCCGCGCAGCTTGTCGAGCCACGGCGCCAGCGCCGCGCCCATCGGCGCCATGCGGATATTGACCACGCCGGCGGCCAGGATGACCGCCAGCACCGGCGCCGGGTCGGCCCACATCTCCAGCGCCAGCAGCTGCGCGGCGCCGGCATAGACGATGCCCGACATCAGCAGCGTCTCGAGCAGGCTGAGCCCCTTGCCGGCGGAAATCACGCCGACCACCAGGCCGAAGGGCAGCAGCCCGATCCACAGCGGCAGCGCCATGCGGGCGCCGCGCCAGACGCCGGCGCGGGTGAAGACCACCGGGTTGCGCGGCGGCGCGTCGGTCACGGGTGCTTGGGTCATCGGCGCCTCAGCCACGGCGGGCGGCGATCAGCCGGTCCTCGGCCTCCTCGCGCTCCATGGCCATGGCGCGGCTGGCGATGTCCTGGCCGAAGCCGGCGCGGGCCAGCGCGCCCATCGTCTTCATCCGGGCGGCGAGATCCGGGGGCTCGGTGGCGAAGGGCCCGGCGCGGCGGCGCTTCAACTGGCCCAGCGCCGCGGCCAGCTCGTCCGGCGGCGCCGCTTCCAGCACCGAATCGGCGGTGTCGGGGGTGACGCCGCGGGCCGCCAGATGCGCGCGGATGGCGCGTTGCGAGCGGCCGGACTGGTTCAGCCGCCGGGCGCGGCTGGCGGCGAAGGCGGCGTCGTCCACCGCGCCGGCGGCGGTCAGCTTGGCGGCGACCTCGGCGATATCGGCGCGGGCGCGCAGAATGACGGCGGCGATGGTCTCGCTGTCCTGGCCCTCGGCCTCGGCGCGGCGGGCCCAGCGGTCGACGCGGCGGGCCAGCACCCGGGCCAGGCCGAGCTCGGTCGCCGCGAAGCGCGCCAGGTGCTTCAGCGCCGCCTCGCGCAGCCGGGTCGCGTCGGGGGCGCGCCCGGCCGGGATCGGGCCGCGTCGTTCCTGGCGTTTTTCCATGACCGGGGGTTTTTGCCACGCGCGCCCGCCCGGGTCAGGAGGCTGCGCACAAAAACGCCCATAAAAAAACGCCCCGGGGACAGGCCCCGGGGCGATGCAAAGGTGGAGAGGTCGTCTTGGGGAAGAATTAAGGCCGCGGCGCGCCGCTCTGGGCGGGGCCGGGGGTCGGGGTGCTCTGGCTCTGGCCGGTGATCGGCGGATTGGCGCCCGAGGGACCCTGGGTGGTGGCTTCCGGCACGCGCGGGCGGTCGATGCCGGGATTGCCGCTCTGCGCGGCGCCCGGGATCGGCGTGCCCGTCGGGTTGCCGGTGGTGGCCGGGTTGGCGCCGCTCGGGCCGATCGCCGGCGGCGTCGTGCCCATGCTGCTGCCGGGGGTCGGCTGGCCGGCGGCCGGGCCGGGGCCGGTGCCCTGGGCCATCGCCGCGCCGCTCAGGCCGATCAGGGCCGCCGCCGTCAGAGCCAGCATCGAGTTCCGCATTTGCATCCTCCTGTCTTCGGGGGGCGCCGTGAGCGCCGCTGGTCTGACTAACGGCGCGACACGAAGGGAGTTTCGGAAAATGCTGCGCCCGCCTTTGACCCGGGCAGCGGTTTGCGGCAGACTTTCCGTTTCCGCAGCCGGCCGCGCGATAGGCGTGCGGCCTGCGGAACATTCCCGCGGGCAAGCCCCCGCGGAACTCCCGGAGAGCGATAAGCGTGATCCCCGCCCTGATGCCGACCTACAACCGTGCCGACCTTGCTTTCGAGCGGGGCGAGGGCGCCTGGCTGTGGACGACCGACGGGCGACGAATGCTGGATTTCGGGTCGGGCATCGCCACCACCAGCATCGGGCATGCGCATCCGCACCTGGTGAAGACCGTCGCCGAGCAGGCGGCCAAGGTGATGCACGTCTCCAACCTCTACCGCGTGCCGCAGGCCGAGCGCCTGG
The DNA here is from genome assembly GCF_902706185.1 of Roseomonas sp. 18066. Classification (GTDB taxonomy): domain Bacteria; phylum Pseudomonadota; class Alphaproteobacteria; order Acetobacterales; family Acetobacteraceae; genus Pseudoroseomonas. The sequence continues at coordinate 17,863 of NZ_CACSJM010000043.1, forward strand.
CGGCGCGGCTGGTCGAGAGCTCCTTCGCCGACAGCGTCTTCTTCTGCAATTCGGGCGCCGAGGCGAACGAGGGCATGATGAAGGCCGTCCGCAAGTTCCACGCCGAGAGCGGCCATCCCGAGAAGTTCCGCTTCGTCTGCTTCGAGGGCGCCTTCCACGGCCGCACGCTGGCGACGCTGGCCGCCACCGGCAACGCCAAGTACCTGGAGGGCTTCGGCCCGCCGGTCGAAGGCTTCGACCATGTGCCCTTCGGCAACATGAACGCGGTGCGCGACGCCATCGGCCCGAACACCGCCGGCATCATGATCGAGCCGATCCAGGGCGAGGGCGGCGTGCGCCCGGCTGACCTGCGCTTCCTGCGCGAGCTGCGCGCCGTCTGCGACGAATACGGCATTCTGCTCGCCCTGGACGAGGTCCAGACCGGCATGGGGCGTAGCGGCAAGCTCTGGGCCCACCAGTGGGCCGGGATCGAGCCGGACGTCATGTCCTCGGCCAAGGGCATCGGCGGCGGCTTCCCGCTCGGCGCCATCCTGGCGAAGGAGAAGGTGGCCCAGTATCTGAAGCCGGGCACCCATGGCACCACCTATGGCGGCAATCCGCTGGCCTGCTCGGCCGGCAACGCGGTGCTCGACATCATCCTGGCCCCGGGCTTCCTGGACCAGGTGGACCGCGTCGCCCGCTATCTGTGGCAGGGCATGGGCGCCCTGGCCGAGCGCCATCCGGAGGTCGCCAGCGGCGTCCGTGGCGCCGGCCTGCTGATCGGCCTGCAGCTGACGCCCGCGGTGTCGAATGCCGCGATGCAGGCGGCCGCCGTGGATGAAGGCCTGCTGACCGTCGCCGCCGGGCAGAACGTGCTGCGCGTGGCGCCGTCGCTGATCATCACCGAGGCCGAGGTCGACGCGGCGCTGGCCATGCTGGACCGCGCCGCCGCCAAGCTGACGCCGGCCAAGGTCGCTGCACTATGAGCGCTGCGCTGAGGCCGGTGGGCCGCATCGACGCGAAGGGGGAGGGGGCTGCGAAGCCCCCTCGCCACTTCCTGGAGCTGTCGGATTTCGAGCCCGCCACCCTGCGGCACATGCTGGACCTCGCGGTCAGCACCAAGCAGGGCGCGCTGAAGGAAAAGCCTCTCGCCGGGAAGAGCATCGCGCTCATCTTCGAGAAGCCCTCGACCCGCACCCGCGTCTCCTTCGAGGTGGGCATCCGCCAGCTCGGCGGCGACCCGCTGGTGCTCTCGGCCAAGGACATGCAGCTGGGCCGTGGCGAGAGCGTGGCCGACACCGCCCGCGTGCTGTCGCGGTATGTCGACGCCATCATGCTGCGCACCGACAGCGTGGCCAAGCTGCGCGCCCTGGCCGAGCATGCCACGGTGCCGGTGATCAACGGCCTGACCGATGTCTCGCATCCCTGCCAGCTGATGGCCGATATCCTCACCTTCGAGGAGCATCGCGGCCCCATCGCCGGCAAGGTCGTGGCCTGGACCGGCGACGGCAACAACGTGGCGCAGAGCTTCATCCAGGCCGCGGCGCGCTTCAACTTCACCCTGCGCCTGGCGACGCCGCCGGAGCTGGCGCCGCCGGCCCAGCTGGTCGACTGGGCGCGGCGCGAGGGCGCCAATATCGAGCTGCATGCCGACCCGATCGCCGCGGTGCAGGGCGCCGACTGCGTGGTGACCGACACCTGGGTCAGCATGTCGGACGAGAAGGAGGACGGGCCCACCGCCCGCCACAACATGCTGATCCCCTACCAGCTGAACGCGGCGCTGCTGAAGCATGCGGCCAAGGATGCGCTGGTGATGCATTGCCTGCCGGCGCATCGCGGCGAGGAGATCACCGAGGAGGTGATCGAGGGCCCGCAAAGCGTCGTCTTCGACGAGGCCGAGAACCGGCTGCACGCGCAGAAGGGCGTGCTGCTCTGGGCTCTGGCCGGGCTGTGATCTGAGGGCCCTCCGCGGGGGGCTGGCGACGGGAAAGGGCGTCCGGCAGCAGCCGGGCGCCCTTTTTTCATGTCCGCGCCGTAATGCCGCGAATGCTGCGCTGCACATTGCTTTCAGTTCATGTTTACGCAGAGCGTAATCAGGGTCTGGCGCCAATTTTGAGCCGGCACCCGCGAAAGCATGCGAAAAACGCGGTCCGGCGCCGCGGTTTGCTTCCCTTTCATCCGAATCGTCTAAATTAAAAACTGTCTTATTAACGAATCAGAAAGGCCCCTGCGCTTCCTTCCACTTTCCCCCCACCCCCCTGCCGGGAAGCTCCGATGGCCCTGTTCCGCCTGCTCGCCGCCCTCCCGCGACGCCTGGGCGTCGTCACCTGCCTGCTCGCCGTGACGCTCTGCTCGGTGCTGGTCGCCGCCGAGGTCGTCTCCGCCGTCCTCGTCGCCGAGGTCCGCCGCGACACGCTGCAGGATTCGCAGGTCCGGCTGGACAGCAACCTCGGCACCATGAAGGCGCTGCTGGCGCAGCAGGGGCGGCAATGGTCGCTGCAGGACGGCCAGCTGCTGCTGGACGGCAGGCCGCAGAACGACCGCAACGAGGTGGTGGACATCGTCAAGGAGGTGGCCGGCGGCGTCGCCACCCTCTTCGCCGGCGATGTGCGGGTCGCCACCAATGTGCGCACCGCCACCGGCGGCCGCGCCGTCGGCACCCGGCTGGCGCCCGGCCCGGCGCATGACGCCGTCTTCGCCCGGGGCGAAAGCTATCGCGGCACCGCCATGATCCTGGGCGCGCCGCACCAGACCATCTACGAGCCGATCCGCGATGCCGCCGGCAAGGTGATCGGCCTGATGTTCGTCGGCCAGCCGCTGGCCGCCGTCGAGGCGCGGCTCGACGGGCTGGAAATGCAGGGCATGCTGCTGGGCGGCGGCATCGCCGTGGTGATCGGCCTGGTCGCCTGGCTGCTGACCCGGCTGGCGCTGCGCCCGCTGAAGGGGCTGGCCGCCGCGGTGCATGCCATCGCCGAGGGCCGCCTGGACCTGGAGCCCCCCTGCACCGACCGCCGCGACCTGTTGGGAGAAATCGGCCGCGCCGTGCAGCGCCTGGCCGAGGGCGGCCGCCAGGCGCGCCGGCTGGAGCAGGAGGCCGCCGCCAGCCGTGCCCGCGCCGGCGAGGAGCGCCGCGCCATGCAGCAGGGCCTGGCCGGCGAGATCGAGCGCGCCGTCGGCGGCATCGCCATCGGCCTGTCGGAGGAGGTGGCGCGGCTGAACGGCGCTGCCAGCCTGCTGGCCCAGGGCACCACCCAGGCCGAGCGCGATGCCGGCGTGGTCGCCGACCGCGCGCGCGGCGCGACCGAGAATGTCGGCGCCGTCGCTGCCGCCGCCGAGCAGCTGGCTGCCAGCATCAGCGAGATCAGCCGCCGGGTGACCGAGGGTGCCGGTGTCGCCCGCGACGCGGTGGTCGCCGCCGAGGCCTCGGATTCCACCGTCGCCGGCCTGTCCGCCGCCGCCGACCGGATCGGCGACGTCGTCCGCCTGATCGCCGACATCGCCGGCCAGACCAATCTTCTCGCCCTCAATGCCACCATCGAGGCCGCCCGCGCCGGCGAGGCCGGCAAGGGCTTCGCCGTCGTCGCCTCCGAGGTGAAGACCCTGGCCAGCCAGACGGCCAAGGCCACCGAGGAGATCGCCACCCAGATCGGCGCCATGCGGGGCGCCACCAGCCAGGCGGTGCAGGCGGTGCGCGGCATCGCCGCAGCCGTCGGTCGGATGGACGAGGTGACGGCGGCCATCGCCTCGGCCGTCGAGGAGCAGGGGGCGGCCACCCGTGAGATCGCCCGCAACGCCGCCGCCGCCGCCGCCGGCACCGAGGGCGCGGCGCAGAGCACCGTGGCGCTGACCGAGCATGTCTCGGCCGCCGCCGCGGCGCTGGAGGGGCTGCGCGGCGCCACCGGCGCCGTCGGCCGCCAGGGCGAGGCGCTGCAGCAGGAGCTGTCCGGCGTCGTCACCCGGCTTCGCGCCGCCTGACTTTCTGTCGGTGCCCTGGCCCCTCTCGGCGCCGGCCGCTAGAGACACCATCTAGAGGTCATGGCGGAAGAAGGGTCAGGGTCGATGCGGTTCGATGTGGCGATCGTGGGCGGCGGGCCGGCCGGGCTGGCCCTGGCGAGCTCGCTGGGCGGCAGCGGGCTGACCGTGGCCGTCATCGAGCAGCAGCCCGAGCCAGCCCTGGCCGAGGCGGGTTTCGACGGGCGCGAGATCGCGCTGACGCATCATTCACAGGCAATCCTGAAGGCGCTCGGCGCCTGGGACCTCATTCCGGAGGACAGCATATCGCCGCTGCGCGAGGCGCGGGTGCTGAATGGCGGCTCCGGCTATGCGCTGCGCTTCGACACCAGCGGCCGCGCCGAGAGCGAGCTCGGCAAGCTGGTGTCCAACCACAGCCTGCGCCGGGCGCTGTACCGCACCGCCATCGACAGGCCGGGCGTCACCCTGCTGGCGGGGACCAAGGTTCTTTCCCTGTCCACCGGGCTGGAGGGGGCCGAGGTCACCCTGGCAAACGGGGAAAAGATCGAGGCCCGGCTGCTGGTCGCCGCCGACAGCCGCTTCTCCCGCGCGCGCGAGGCGCTGGGCATCGCCGCCGAGACCCGCGACTTCGGCAAGAAGATGATGGTCTGCCGGCTGCGCCACGAGGCGCCGCACCAGGGCGTGGCCACCGAATGGTTCGACTATGGCCAGACCATCGCCATGCTGCCGCTGAACGGGAATTACTCCTCCGCCGTCATCACCCTGCCGCCCGACGAGATGGCGGCGCTCGAGGCGATGGACGAAGCAGACTTCGGGGTCGAGCTGGCGCGGCGCTACCGCCAGCGGCTGGGCGCCATGACGCTGGTCAGCAGCCGCCACGTCTATCCGCTGGTCGCCGTCTATGCCGAGCGTTTCTGCGCATCCCGCGCCGTGCTGATCGGCGATGCCGCGGTGGGGATGCATCCCGTCACCGCGCATGGCTTCAACTTCGGCCTGCGCGGCCAGGCGGCGCTGGCCGGGCTGGTGTTGGAAGCGCATGCCGCCGGGCGCGACATCGGCACGCCGCATCTGCTGCGCCGCTATGCCGCCGGGCATCGCCAGGCGACCCGGCCGCTCTACCTCGCCACCAATGCCACGGCGCTGATCTTCACCCAGGAAGGGCCCGGCGCCCGGCTGCTGCGCGCCGCCGCGCTGCGGCTCGGCAACCACCTGCGGCCGGTGCAGCAGCGCATCGTCTCGCAGCTGATGGAGAGCCGCGGCGCGTGAAGTGGGCAGGGCCGCGTATGGCAGGGCAGCGTTGCAGGCATCGAACCCGGCGCCCGGCTGCACTATCTATGCCCCCTGCACAGTTCCAGGCCCCTGCCGCGTGATCGACCCGACCTCCCCCTCTGCCACCCCGGATTTCCTCAACCATGACCGCGCGCCGGTGCCGCATCTGACGGTGCCGCGCGGCGTCACGCCCTTCCACCTGGAGAACAAGCCGGTGCGCGGGCGGCTGGTGCGGCTGGGCCCGCTGGCCGAGGCGCTGCTGACCCGCCACGACTATGCGCCGGAGGTGGCCGGGCTGCTCGGCCAGGGGCTGGCGTTGACCGCGGGCCTGGCCGCCGCGCTGAAGTTCCAGGGCAGCTTCAGCCTGCAGGCCAAGGGCGACGGCCCGGTCGGCATGCTGCTGGCCGATTGCACCGATGCCGGCGCGCTGCGCGGCTATGCCCGGGCCGAGCCGCTGCCCGATAGCGACACGCCCCCCTCCGCCGAGGCGCTGCTGGGGAAGGGCTACATGGCCTTCACCTGCGACCAGGGCCCGGACATGGAGCGCTACCAGGGCATCGTCGCCATCGAGGGCGACAGCCTGGCGGCGATGACCGGCGCCTATTTCGAAAGCTCCGAGCAGCTCGACGCCCGGGTCTGGCTCTATGCGGCGAAGACCCCTGGCGGCTGGCGCGCCTCGGCGCTGATCCTGGAGCGGGTGGCGGGCGCCGGCGGCATCGGCCTCGACCTCGACGCCGCCGCCCAGCAGGATGCCTGGGAGACCGCGCTGGTCCTGGCCTCGACGGTGACCGAGGCCGAGATGCTGGACGACGCCCTGGCCCCCGACCGGCTGCTGTTCCGCCTGTTCCATGCCGAGGGCCTGGCGCTCGACCGGCCGCGGCCGCTTTCCTATGGCTGCCGCTGCTCGCGCGCCAAGCTGGCCTCGGTGCTGAACGGCTTCGGCGCCGCCGACCTCGACCATATGGCCGAGGATGGCGTCATCACCATGACCTGCGAGTTCTGCAATGTCGGCTTCCGCTTCCAGCGCGAGGACGTGGCGACCGCCGCGGCCGGTGGCTGAAGAGGGGCCGCTAGCCGATAGGGCCGGGACGTGACAGATAGGCGATGCCGGCAGGGCTGAGGCAGAGACACTGGTTGAGGCAGGGGTGGGCAGAAGCCGCGCCACCCGCGACGGGGGAGTTTCGGGGTATGACCAAGCTGATCGGCCGTGTGGAACCCGGGGCGTTCGCCCAGCCAGCGTCGCGGCGCGCGCTGCTGGCCAGTACGATGGCAAGCCTGGCGCTGCTGCCGCTGCTGGCCGCCTGCGCCGGCGGCGACGCCCAGCCCGCGTTGCAGCCGCCGCCGGGCTATCGCCACCTGACGCCGCTGCAGCTCAATGTGCTGGACATCGAGGTGGTCGAGCCCGGCCCGATGCGCGCCGACCCGCCGGCGCCGCTGTCGCCCGCCAGCCAGGTGGCGCGGATGGGGCGCGAGCGCCTGGTGCCGGTCGGCACCAGCGGCCGCGCCCGCTTCCTGGTCGACAGCGCCACGCTGATCCGCGAGCAGGCCAGCGCCGGCGGGCTGTTCTCGCAGCGGACCGAGCGGCTGTCGGTGGCGCTGCGCACCCGGGTCGAGGTGCTGGGCAATGACGGCCGCCGCGTCGGCTTCGCCGAGGCCGAGGTGCGCCGCACCGCGACGGTGATCGACGAGGGCCCCGCCAGCCGGGCGCGCGCCGCCGACACCATCGTGCGCCAGGCGGTGGACGACCTGAATGTCGAGTTCGAGTTCCAGCTGCGCCGCAACCTGCGCGACTGGATCATGAGCGGCGCCCCCGCCGCGCCGCTGCCGGTGCCGGTGCAGCAGGAAAACCTGGTCCGCCCCTGAGGCGGCCAGCGCCGGTGTGACCGGCGCCGCGCCCTGGGCATCGCGGGCTTGCGGTGGCCGGGCGCTTCGTGCCGCATGCTGGCCGAGGCCAGCGTCAGCGGAGGGCGGCATGCGCAGGGTGGCGATTCTTCTTCTTGGTGGCCTGGTCGGGACCGGCACGGCGCTGGCCGCCGACCCCCGGCCCGCCGCGGCGCCCCCGGGGCCGGAGCGGCTGGTGCGCCATGCCGGCACCGGCCTTGCCGTCGCCCTGCCGCCCGGCTTCACCGGCGAGGTGGTGGAGCCGATGTCGGGCGACGCGCAGATCAACATCGCCTTCGAGGGCCAGGCCGCCTGCCGGGTGGTCTATGCCGCCCGCCGCGGCGCGCGCCCGGGCGCCGAGGCGCTGCGCGCGGCCGTCGACACCGAGGCCTGGCGCGCCGATCTGGGCCGCCGCCTGCCGCAGGCCGGGGGCGGGCCGGTCAGCCGCTTCGTGCTGGGCGAGGCGGTGGGCGCCAGCCTGGCCACCGATGGGGCGACGCCGATGTCGCTCTATGTGCTGGAAACGCCGCCGGGGCGGACCACGCTGTTCTGCCAGTCGGCCGAGAAGCCGGCGCCGCGGCAGCGCTGGGCATCGCTGGCGGCGGGGCTGCGGCCGCCACGGTGAAGAGAAGTCTCTGAAGAGAAGAGATTTTTAAGAGAAGAATCTGGGGGCATTGAATGCCCCCAGACCCCCACATTCATTTTTCGTCCCGCCTCTGGCCTCAAGGTGCCAACAGATGGCGGGGTCCGGGGTGATGCGATCACCCCGGCGGGGTCAGGGGCGGAGCCCCTGCCTTTCCCCTGATCCTGAAGCCTTCAAGCCTCCGGCGCCGGCGCCCCGTTCTTCACCAGCGACAGGAACTCACGCCGCAGGCCGGCGTCGTCGCGGAACTCGCCCAGCATGCGGCTGGTCATCATGGTGACCCCCGGCTTGTGCACGCCGCGGGTCGTCATGCACTGGTGCGCGGCCTCGATCACCACGGCGACGCCGCGCGGCTGCAGCGCCTCCTGGATGCAGTTGGCGATCTGCGCCGTCAGCTTCTCCTGGATCTGCAGGCGGCGGGCATAGGCCTCGACCACGCGGGCCAGCTTGCTGATGCCGACCACCCGGTCCTTCGGCAGGTAGGCGACATGCACCCGGCCGATGATCGGCACCATGTGGTGCTCGCAGTGGCTCTCCAGGCGGATGTCGCGCAGGACGACCATCTCGTCATAGCCGTCCGTCTCCTCGAAGGAGCGGGCGAGGAGGGCGGTCGGGTCCTCCTTGTAGCCGGAGAAGAATTCCTCGTAGGCGCGGGCGACGCGGGCCGGGGTGTCGAGCAGCCCCTCGCGCTCCGGATCGTCGCCGGCCCAGAGCAGCAGGGTGCGCACCGCCGCTTCCGCTTCGGACCGCGAGGGGCGCTCGGCGGTGACATCGGGCTTGGCCAGCTTGGCGGCGGACGGCAGGGGCAGGTTCACAGGCGGTGTTCCGATCGGTTCCGGGGCGCGCCGCAACAGATGGCGCATCTCCCGGTTTCATCAATGGGCAATGCTGCAGCCCTGCTTTCGCAGAATTGCAGAAGAGTCGGCTAATGCACCGCGCCGGCCTGGTGCGGGCTGTCCAGGCTGAAGGCGGGGATGGCGATGTCGAAGGCCTCGCCGCTGTCGCGCTCGACCATGTGGTAGGCGCCGCGCATGAAGCCCGAGGGCGTCGAGAGCGGCGTGCCGGAGGTGTATTCGAAGCTCTCCCCCGGCTCCAGCACCGGCTGCTCGCCGACCACGCCGGGGCCGTGCACCTGCTGCATCCGGCCATGCGCGTCGGTGATCTGCCAGCTGCGCTTCAGCAGCTGCACCGTGATGCTGCCCTGGTTCTCGATGGTGACGCGATAGGCCCAGACGAAGTGGGACTGCTCCGGGTTGGACTGGTCTTCCAGGAAGAAGGCGCGCACCGAGACGCGGATCTCGCGCGTGGTGGCGGTGAAGACGGGCGGCTGGGTCATCGAGGTCACCCCGCCCGGCGCATCGCCGCGGTGGCGAGGCCTGCGCCGACCAGCATGCCGCCGCCGGTGCGGTTCAGGATCCGCCGGACGCGGGGCTTCTGCACGGCGCCCGACAGCCGGCCGGCGGCCATCGCGTAGAGCAGGGCGTTCAGCGCCGCCAGCGTCACGAAGCTGGCCACCAGCACCACGGCCTGCGGCAGGAAGGGCAGGGCAGGGTCGATGAACTGCGGCACGAAGGCCACGAAGAAGGCGATCGACTTCGGGTTCAGCGCGGTGACCAGGAAGGCCTGGCGCCAGGCCTGGCGGGCGCCGAGCGGCACGGCGGCACCCTCCACCGGGGCGCGCCACAGCCTGACGCCGAGCCAGATGAGATAGGCGGCACCCGCCCATTTCAGCACGGTGAACAGCGCGGCGGAGGTGGCGAGCAGCGCCCCGAGGCCGGCCAGCGACAGGGTCATGGCGGTCAGGTCGCCGGCGGCGACACCGGCCACCAGGGGCAGGGCGGCCCGGCGGCCGCCGCCCAGCGATTGGCCGATCACCAGCAGGATGGTCGGGCCGGGGATGGCGAGCAGCACCGCGGCCGCGGCGAGAAAGGCGATCCAGGTCTCGAGCGGCATGCGCTGTCGTTCCTCCGACGTCGTGCCCCGGGAAGGGGGGCGGCGAGTTTGCGCCGCCGCCGCCGGGTCGTCGAGGGGGCGGCTGCCTCAGCCGCCGCCGCTCAGCGCTTCTTGCTGCGGGCCGGCTTGGAAGCGGCCGGCGCCTCGAACAGGTCGAGCTCGGCGGTCTTGGCCGCCTTCGCCTTGGCCTTCACCGGCGCCTCCACCGGGGCGGCGACGGGCTCCGCCTTCTTCTTCGCCGCTGGCTTCACGGGTGCCTTCACGGGCGCCTTCACCGGGGCCGGCCTGGCCGCGGCCTTGGCGGGGGCCACGGTCTCCTCGGCGACCATGCGGGCCAGGGGCTTCTTCTTCGGCGCCGGATTGCCGCTGACCGCGTCGAGGGCGGCGGCGATGTCGTCGACCAGGTCCTCGACATCCTCGAGGCCGACCGACAGCCGCACGGCGCCGTCGCCGATGCCAAGCCGCGCCCGCTCCTCGGCGGCCACGCGCATATGCGTCGTGGTGGCGGGGTGGGTGATCATGCTCTTGGCGTCGCCCAGGTTGTTGGAGATGTCGACGACCTGCAGCGCGTCCATGAAGCGGAAGGCCGCCGCCTTGCCGCCCTTCAGCTCGAAGCTGACCAGCGTGCCGCCGGCCGACATCTGCTGCTTGGCCAGGGCGTATTGCGGATGGCTGGGCAGGTAGGGGTAGCAGACGCGGGCGATCTCCGACCGCTCCTCCAGCATCTGGGCGATGGTGTTGGCGCTGCGGCACATGGCCTGGACGCGCAGGTGCAGCGTCTCCAGCCCCTTCAGGATGACCCAGGCGTTGAAGGGCGAGATCGAGGCGCCGGTGTTGCGCAGGAAGGGCTGCAGCACCTCCTCCACCCACTTCTTGCTGCCCAGCACGGCGCCGCCGAGGACGCGGCCCTGGCCATCGAAATGCTTGGTGGCGGAATAGACCACCACATCGGCGCCGAACTTCATCGGCTTCTGCAGCAGGGGGGTGGCGAAGACATTGTCGACCACGACGATGGCGCCGGCGGCATGCGCCAGGTCGCTGACGGCCTTGAGGTCGACCAGCTCCAGCATCGGGTTGGACGGCGTCTCCAGCAGCACCAGCTGGCAGGGGCGGCGGAAGGCGGCCTTCCACTGCTCCAGGTCGGCGCCGTCGACGAACTCGGTCTCGATGCCGTAGCGCGGCAGCAGGGTCGAGATGATCCAGTGGCAGGAGCCGAACAGGGCGCGGGCGGCGACGACGCGGTCGCCGGTCTTCAGGTGCGACAGCAGCGCGCCATGCACGGCGGCCATGCCGGTGGGCGTGGCGCGGCAGGCCTCGGCGCCTTCGAGGGCGGCGAGCCGCCCCTCCAGCATCTGCACCGTCGGGTTGCCGAAGCGGGAATACTGGAAGTGGCTGACCTCGCCGGTGAAGGTCTGCTCGGCCTGCTGGGCATTGTCGTAGACGAAGCCGGAGGTGAGGTAGAGCGCTTCCGAGGTCTCGTCGAAATTGCTGCGCATCTGCCCGCCGCGAACGAGCTGGGTGGCGGGGCGCAGCGGACGATCGGTTGCGGGCTTGGCCATCGGCGGGACTCTCGGGTCAAAAAACACCCGGCCCGGTCGGGCGGAAAGCAGGCGCGCGCGCGCTTCCGCCACGGCCGTTTAGCGCGATTATTTAGGCTCGCCGCAAGCTGGCCGGACAAATCGCGAGCACCCCGTCGCCGAGGCGAGCGGACCTTACGCCCCGCTTGCGACCCTTACAAGGGTGGGCTAAGGATGGCTCCGACGCGGGCGTAGTTCAGAGGTAGAACGTCAGCTTCCCAAGCTGAATGTCGTGGGTTCAATTCCCATCGCCCGCTCCACTTTCTCCCCACATTCCAATAGCTTGATTGCTGCCGCCCGGCTGGGCTGGACAGCGTTTCCGCATGCGCTGTGGCTGGCGTCAGGGCGCCGTCAGGCGTGGCCGGCGACGCCCGAGAGCAGCAGCGGATCGACCCGCAGCTTGGCCAGGGCCCGGCGCCATTTGTCGTCGGGCGGCTCGTTGAACAGCAGGCTTTCGTCGGCCGGCACGTTCAGCCAGGAGTTGCGGTGGATCTCGTCTTCCAGCTGGCCGGGGCCCCAGCCGGCATAGCCCAGCGCCAGCAGGCCGAGGCGCGGGCCGCCGCCGCCGGCGATGGCCTTCAGGATGTCGACGCTGGCGGTCAGCGCCAGCTCGCCGGTGACCTGCAGGCTGCCTTCGCTGGACCAGTCCGTGGTGTGCAGGACGAAGCCGCGGCCGCCCTCGACCGGGCCGCCGGCCATCAGGCGGATCTGGCGCTGCGGCGGCGCCGGGCTGACCTCGAGCTGCTTCAGCAGCTCCTCGAAGCTCAGATTGTCCAGCGGCTTGTTCAGGACGATGCCCATGGCCCCGTCGGCCGAATGGGCGCAGAGGCAGATCACCGAGCGGGCGAAGCGGGGGTCCTGCAGCCCGGGCATGGCGACCAGCAGCTGCCCTCCCAGGTAGCCGGCCTGGAATCCGCCACGCAGCTCCGCTTTCGGGGGCTGGCGGAAGGCTTCCGGAAATTCATCCTCGCGTGCGCGGCGTGCCATGATTTCTGCAAGATGGCGGCGCCGGGCGGGGCGCGCAAGCGCCGCGGTTGACAGGGCGTGCAACGCGTCGGAAAGCGGTAGCCCCCAACCGGAGGACGCCCAGATGACCATTCAGGCCGGCGAGACGATTCCCGCCCAGAAGCTGACCCAGGCGACGGCCGAGGGCCCGCGCGAGCTGGCGACCGACGCCCTGTTCGGCGGCAAGACCGTCGTGCTGTTCGGCGTTCCCGGCGCTTTCACGCCGACCTGCTCGGCCAAGCACATGCCGAGCTTCCTGACCAACCTCGATGCGCTGAAGGCCAAGGGCGTCGACACCGTCGCCTGCATGGCGGTCAACGACCCTTTCGTGATGCAGGCCTGGGCCAAGGACCAGGGCGTCGAGGACCGGGTGGTGATGCTGGCCGACGGCTCGGCCGCGCTGACCAAGTCGCTCGGCCTTGAGCTCGACCTGACCGCGCGGGGCCTGGGCGTCCGCTGCCAGCGTTTCGCCCTGGTGGCGAAGGACGGCAAGGTGGTGCATGTGGCCGTGGAGGCTGCGGGCGCCTTCGAGGTTTCCGGCGGCGAGGCCATTCTCGCGGCGCTCTAAGTTTTTCTGTTTTAATTGACAGAAAGAGAAGGGGGTCCGGGGGAATTCATTCCCCCGGGCTTTCCTGTTTTTTCTCGGTTCGTCGGTTGTCGCGCCCGGCGAACCAGACGAGGTCCCGGTTGTCCTTTTCGTCCTGGGACATATCGAGCCAGGCGTGGAATTCGCCGAGCACTTTCCCGGTGATCGGCGCGACGGGCAGCGACTGCAGCAGCTCCAGGTCGCGGAATTCGAGCTGCTCGAGCTCCCCCGACCCGTTGATGGCGCCTTGGGCGGCGTCCGCCGGCGCGATCAGGAAGCGGGCGTTGAAGCGGATCGGGTTGGTCGCCGGCGTGACCGCGCGGCAGAGGTAGTCCAGCGCGTCCAGCGTCGGCAGGCGTCCGCCGAGATGCAGCCCGGTCTCCTCCTCCAGCTCGCGCGCCGCGGCGATGGCCAGGGCGCGGGCCAGGCGTGGCGGCGCGCGGCGTTCCAGGAAGGCGCGGGGTGTGGCGCGCAGCTCGGTCGCGGCCGGGGCGGCGCGGTCGGCGAAGTCGACGCGGCCGCCGGGGAAGACCAGGCGGTTGGGCATGAAGCGCAGCCCGGCATTGCGCAGCCCGGTCAGGATTTCCACCGTCCCATCGGCCCGGCGGCGCCACAGGATCAGCGTGGCGGCGTCGCGCGGATGGACTCGGGCGGGCGGGCGGAGCGTGGAGGTGGCCATGCGCGGCAGGGTTGCACCGCGCGCGGCGGGCGGAAAGATGCCAAGTTCTTGACAAGCCAGGGGCGCGAGAGCATCTGCCCGAAAGCGGACCGTTCCAGTCCGCTTTAGGAGAGGTCCGCGTGTTGCGGTTGTCGAAGCTGACCGATTACGCCGTCGTGCTGCTGGCGCGGCTGGAGGCCGAGGGCGGCGTGCAGACCGCGCCCGGGCTTGCCGCCGGCTGCGGCATTGCCGAGCCGACGGTGGCCAAGGTCCTGAAGACGCTCGGCCATGCCGGGCTGGTCGAGGGGCTGCGCGGCGCCCGCGGCGGCTATCGCCTGGCGCGCCCGCTGGCCGGCATCCCGCTGTCCGAGGTGGTGGTGGCCATCGACGGCCCCATCGCGCTGACCGCCTGCGTCGACGGCGCCACCGGCGGCTGCGAGACGGAGGCGCTGTGCCCCGTGCGCGGCCGCTGGGATCCCGTGAACCAGGCGATCCGCGCCGCTCTTTCCGCCATCAGCCTGGCCGACCTGGCCGGGCCGCGCAGCGCCAGCTGCGCCGGGCACGCTGCCCCGCGCCCGAATCGTGGCTCCCATCGCGCCGAGCCGGCGCATCAGTCTGCTGCCGAGTAGGGATCCCCTGCCATGCCTGCCGTCACCGAAACCATCGACGCCGTCCAGTCGGTCACCCAGGGGGCCTACAAGTATGGCTTCGAGACCGAGATCGACATGGAGTTCGCCCCGAAAGGGCTGAACGAGGATATCGTCCGCTTCATCAGCGCGAAGAAGGAAGAGCCGGCCTGGCTGCTGGAATGGCGGCTGAAGGCCTTCGCGCTGTGGAAGACCATGGTGGAGCCGCGCTGGCCGGCGGTGAAGTATCCGCCGATCGACTACCAGGACGCCTTCTACTACGCCGCGCCGGTGAAGAAGGCCGGGCCGAAGTCGCTCGACGAGGTCGATCCCGAGCTGCTGCGCACCTATGAGAAGCTCGGCATCCCGCTGAAGGAGCAGGCGATCCTGGCCGGCGTCGAAGGCGCGGGCGATACCCCGGCCGAGGGCGGGCGGATGCCGATCGCGGTGGACGCGGTCTTCGACAGCGTCTCGGTCGCCACCTCCTACAAGGACCGGCTGGCCAAGGATGGTATTATTTTCTGCGCCATCTCCGAGGCGGTGCGCGAGCATCCGGAGCTGGTGCGGCAGTATCTCGGCAGCGTGGTGCCGCAGGGCGACAACTTCTTCGCCGCCCTGAACAGCGCCGTCTTCACCGATGGCAGCTTCGTCTACATCCCCAAGGGCGTGAAATGCCCGATGGAGCTGTCGACCTATTTCCGCATCAACGCCAAGAGCACCGGCCAGTTCGAGCGCACGCTGATCATCGCCGATGAGCGGTCCAGCGTCTCCTACCTGGAGGGCTGCACGGCGCCGATGCGCGACGAGAACCAGCTGCATGCCGCGGTGGTCGAGCTGGTGGCGCTGGACGACGCCTCGATCAAGTACAGCACGGTGCAGAACTGGTACCCGGGCGACGAGAACGGCAAGGGCGGCATCTACAACTTCGTCACCAAGCGCGGCGCCTGCCGCGGCGCGCGGTCGAAGATCAGCTGGACCCAGGTCGAGACCGGCTCCGCCATCACCTGGAAGTATCCGTCCTGCCTGCTGCTCGGCGAGGACAGCGTCGGCGAATTCTACAGCGTGGCGATCACCAACAACTGGCAGCAGGCCGATACGGGGACCAAGATGTTCCATATCGGGCCGCGGACGCGCTCGACCATCATCTCCAAGGGCATCAGCGCCGGGCAGGGCCAGAACACCTATCGCGGCCTGGTCAAGATCAGCCCGAAGGCGACCGGCGCCCGCAACTTCACCCAGTGCGACTCCCTGCTCATCGGCGACCAGTGCGGGGCCCATACGGTGCCCTACATCGAGAACCGCTGCATGACGGCGAAGGTCGAGCATGAGGCGACGACCAGCCGCATCGCCGAGGACCAGCTGTTCTACTGCCGCCAGCGCGGGCTGTCGCAGGAGGATGCGGTCGGGCTGATCGTCAACGGCTTCTGCCGCGAGGTGCTGAAGGAGCTGCCGATGGAGTTTGCCGTCGAGGCCCAGAAGCTGCTGCAGATCAGCCTCGAAGGCTCGGTCGGCTGAGATTTCGGTTGGCCAAGGATTCCGGCGCCCCCTGCGCCATTCGACACTGAGAAGCTGCACGGTGGCGCCTGCCAGCGCCCCCTCGAGGACGGGTTGGAAAAAGCGATGTTGAAGATTGAAGGGCTGCGCGCCGAGATCGATGGCAAGGAGATCCTCAAGGGGATCGACCTCGAGATTCCGGCCGGCCAGATCCACGCGATCATGGGTCCGAACGGCTCGGGCAAGTCGACGCTGTCCTATGTGCTGGCTGGCCGCGAGGGCTATGAGATCACCGGCGGCGCCGTCACCTTCCACGGCCAGGACCTGCTGGCCATGGAGCCGGAGGAGCGCGCCGCCACCGGCCTGTTCCTCGCCTTCCAGTATCCGGTCGAGCTGCCGGGCGTCGGTAACGCGAACTTCCTGCGCACCGCGCTGAACGCCATCCGCCGCTCCAAGGGCGAGCCCGAGCTCGACGCCATGCAGTTCCTGAAGGTGGCGCGCGTCCGCATGAAGGCGCTGTCGATGCCGGAGGATATGCTGAAGCGCGGCGTCAATGTCGGCTTCTCCGGCGGCGAGAAGAAGCGCAACGAGGTGCTGCAGATGGCGCTGCTCAACCCGAGCATGGCCATCCTGGACGAGACCGACAGCGGCCTCGACATCGACGCGCTGAAGATCGTGGCCGATGGCGTCAACGCCATGCGGGCCCCTGGCTTCTCCTCGCTGGTGATCACCCATTACCAGCGGCTGCTCGACTATATCGTGCCGGACAAGGTCCATGTCCTGATGGGCGGCCGCATCGTGCAGAGCGGCGGGCCGGAGCTGGCGCATCAGCTGGAGGCTTCGGGCTACGGCTCGGTGCAGGCAGCATGAATGCGCTGACCGAAGCGGGGGCCGCCGGCTTCCTGCACCGCTTCGAGGGGCTGCGCGAGCGGCTGCCGGGCCAGGGCCTGCCCTGGCTGGCGAGCCTGCGCGCCCAGGCCGCCGAGGCCTTCCGCGCCCAGGGCTTCCCGACCCGCAAGGTCGAGGCCTGGCGCTACACCGACCTGGCGCCGCTGACCCAGTCCGGCTTCGGCGAGCCGCTGACGCCCGTCGATGGCGCGCTGGTGCTGCCGCGCAGCGCCGCGCCGAAGCGGCTGGTCTTCCTCGACGGCCGCTTCCGCGAGGACCTGTCGGATGCCGACGCGCCGGCGCGCAGCCTGGCCCGGCATCTGCCGGAGGCCGAGGGGCTGCTGGGCAGCATCGCCCGCATCGATGATCTTCCCCTCGTCGCGCTGAACACCGCGCTGTTCGAGGATGGGGTGCTGATCGATCTCGGCCCCGGCGTCGATGGCGGGGTGGTCGAAATCCTCTCCGTCACCACCGCCGGCCGCCCGGTCGCCGCGCATCCGCGCCACCTGGTGCGGCTGGCCGCCGGCGCGAAGCTGGTGCTGATCGAGCGCGCCTGGAGCGCCGACCATGACGGCGCCGAGGGCGAGGGCCGCTACCTGCACAGCCCGGTCTGGGAATTCGTCGTGGGCGAGGATGCCCATGTGACCCATGCCCGGCTGCAGCAGGAGGGGAAGGCCGGGCTGCACCTGGCCACCACCTTCGCCCGCGTCGAGGCGCGCGGCACCTATGACAGCTTCCTGCTGCATGCCGGCGCCCGGCTGTCGCGCTCGGAGGCGCATGTGGTGCTGGCCGGGCCCAAGGCGTCGGCGCATCTGAACGGCGCGCAGCTGCTGGGCGACGGGCAGCATGGCGACTGCACCACCTTCCTCGACCATGCCGCCCCCGACTGCCCCAGCCGGCAGACGGTGAAGACGGTGCTGGCCGGCAAGTCGCGCGGCGTCTTCCAGGGCAAGATCCACGTCCACCAGATCGCCCAGCGCACCGACGGCTACCAGATGAACCAGGCGCTGCTGCTGTCCGACCAGGCCGAGATCGACAGCAAGCCGCAGCTGGAGATCTACGCCGACGACGTGAAGTGCAGCCATGGCGCCACGGTGGGCGAGCTGGACGAGAGCCAGCTGTTCTATCTGCGCGCCCGCGGCATCCCCGAGGGCGTGGCGCGCTCCATGCTGATCGAGGCCTTCCTGCAGGAAGCGGTCGAGGCGGTGGCCGACGAGACCGCCCGCGCCGCCCTGGCCGAGGCCGTCGCCGGCTCCTGGGAGCGGCTGGCGTGATGGACGCGGCGGCGGTCACCGGCGAGCGGGGCAGGGTCTTCGACCTTGCCCGCATCCGCGCGGACTTCCCGATCCTGTCGCAGAAGATCCGCGGCAAGGACCTGGTCTTCCTCGATTCCGGCGCCTCCGCCCAGAAGCCGCGCCAGGTCATCGAGGCGATGGTCCGGCTGCAGGAGACCGGCTACGCCAATGTCCATCGCGGCGCCTACTTTTTGTCGGAAAGTGCGACGGCGGCTTACGAGGCCGCCCGCGGCGCGGTGGCGAAGTTCCTGAAGGCGGGAACTGAGAGAGAGATCGTCTTCGCGTCCTCGTCGACGGCGGCGATCAACCTGGTCGCGCACAGCTATGGCAGCCTGCTGAAGCCGGGCCAGGCGGTGGTGGTCTCCGAGATGGAGCACCATGCCAACCTGGTGCCCTGGTTCATGCTGCGCGACCGCGCCGGGATCGAGCTGCGCATCTGCCGCGTGACGGACGCCGGCGAGCTCGACCTCGACGACCTGGAAGCCAAGCTGGCCGATGGCAAGGTCGGGCTGGTCGCGGTCACCCATATGTCCAATGTGCTGGGCACGGTGACGCCGGCGGCGCAGATCGCCCGCATGGCGCATGAGGCCGGCGCGAAGCTGCTGCTCGATGGCAGCCAGGCCGCCGTGCACCGCGCCGTCGACATGCAGGCGCTGGATTGCGATTTCTATGTCTTCACCGGCCACAAGCTCTACGGGCCCACGGGCATCGGCGTGCTCTGGGGCCGGCTGGAGCTGCTGGAAAAGATGCCGCCCTTCCTCGGCGGCGGCGACATGATCGCCGAGGTGACGCTGGAGGGTTTCCTGCCCGCGCCGGTGCCCGCCCGCTTCGAGGCCGGCACGCCGCCGATCACCGAGGCGATCGGCCTGCATGCCGCCATCGACTATGTCGAGGCCATCGGCATGGCCGCCATCGAGGCGCATGAGCGGCGGCTGGTCGACCATGCCATGGCGCGCTTCTCGACGCTGGACGGCATCACCCTGCTGGGCCATGCGCAGGATCGCGGCGGCGTCTTCGCCTTCGCCCTCGACAATGCCCATGCGCATGACCTGGCGACATTGCTGGACCGCGTCGGCATCGCGGTGCGCTCGGGGCGCCATTGCGCCGAGCCGCTGCACGCCCGATTTGGGGTGGAGAGCACCTGCCGGGCCTCCTTCGGCCTCTACACGACCGAGGCGGAGGTGGATTTCCTGGCCGAGGCCCTGGGCAAGGCGCGGGAGTTCTTTCGCTGATGTTCGACGATCTGCGCGATCTCTACCAGGAAGTGATCCTGGACCACGGCCGCAAGCCGCGGAACTTCCGCCGCCTCGAGGATGCCGACCGGCATGGCCGCGGCGACAACCCGATGTGCGGCGACCGCATGGAGCTCTGGGTCAAGCTGGACCCGGAGGGCCGGCTGGACGACGTCGCCTTCCAGGGCAAGGGCTGCGCCATCTCCATGGCCAGCGCCAGCCTGATGACCGAGACGGTGCGCGGCAAGAGCCAGGCGGAGGCCCGCCAGCTGGGCGAGACCTTCCGCGCCTTGGCGATGACCGGCACCTGCCCGGATTGCGGCGGCGCGCTGGAGGAGGAGATGGAGCGTCTCCAGGTGCTGGGCGGCGTTTCCGAATTCCCCAGCCGGGTGAAATGCGCGACGCTCGCCTGGCACACGCTGAACACCGCGCTGGACAATGCCGGCAAGGAGGCGAGCAGTGAGTGAGGCCGACAACCTGCCGCGCGCGACGGTGCCGGTGCCCGACGCCGCGGCGCCGACCCACGGCGCCTGGACGCCCGACGGCGCCACCCCGCCGCCGCTGACCGAGGATGCGGTGATCGGGGCGGTCGCCACCGTCTACGACCCCGAGATCCCGGTGAACATCTACGAGCTCGGCCTGATCTACGCGCTGGAGCTCGGCGAGGATGGCGCGGTGAAGGTCGAGATGACCCTGACCACGCCGTCCTGCCCCTCGGCGCAGGAGCTGCCGAGCCAGGTCGAGGAAGCCATCCGCGCGCTGCCCGGCGTCACCGACGTGGCCGTGGAAATCGTCTGGGACCCGCCCTGGGACCCGTCGCGCATGAGCGAGGACGCCCGGCTGGCGTTGAACATGTACTGAGCCAGCGCCATCTGGAGACCGAGATGAGCACGACCCACAGCACCCCCCCCGCCGCCCGCGCGCCCCGCGCCCTGCCGCCGCTGATGCAGCTGTCGGACGCGGCGGCCGAGCGGCTGCGCGCCCTCTATGCCGGCGGCCAGGAAGGCAAGCTGCTGCGGGTCGCGGTGCGCACCCGCGGCTGCTCCGGCATGGCCTATGAGCTGGGCTGGGCCGACGCCCCGGCGCCGACGGACGAGGTGGTGAGCGACAAGGGCCTGACCGTGCTGGTCGACCGCAAGGCCACGCTGTTCCTGATCGGCACCATCATGGACTACGAGGCCAAGGCGATGTCGGCAGGCTTCACTTTCGTGAATCCGAATGAAAAAGGCCGCTGCGGCTGCGGCGAGAGCTTCCACGTCTGAGGCGCGGCCCCCACCTCTGTCGGGTCTGATCACCAGGACAGAGGGAAGAGAAATGGCGCTTTACACGGGTACCGCGACGGCGACCGGCGGCCGCAACGGCCATGTCGAGAGCAGCGACGGGCTGCTGAAGTTCGACCTGTCGATCCCCAAGGGCATGGGCGGCCCGGGCAAGGACGGCACCACCAACCCCGAGCAGCTTTTCGCCGCGGGCTACGCCGCCTGCTTCGGCAGCGCGGTCGATGCCGTCGGCCGGATGAAGAAGCTGGACACCACCGGCGCCGAGGTCACCTGCGCGGTCTCGATCGACAAGACCGATGGCGGCTTCCAACTGGCCGCGGCGCTGACCGTGAAGCTGCCGGCGCTGGACAAGGCCGAGGCCGAGGCGCTGCTCGAGGCGGCGCATGCCATGTGCCCCTATTCCAAGGCCACCCGCGGCAATATCGACGTCTCCCTCAGCGTCGGCTGAGGGACCTCCGGGGCGGCATCGCCGCCCCGGAACCCACAGGAAATCAGACCGCGCTCGACCAGGGGGCGGGGATAAGCCGGTAGCCTTGCGCCTCCTTCACCACATGCCCGTTGGCCGGGAAGGGGAAGTGGTAGCCGATGCAGCGGATGCGGTCGGCGGCCACCTGGTCGAACACCCGGCGCCGCGTCGCCTCGGCCATCGCCGCATCCATGTCGAAGACCAGGTGCCAGCCCGGATTGGCCAGGTTCAGCTCCGGCCGGTTGGTGACATCGCCCAGCAGCATCGCCTGGTCAGCGCCGTCGCTCAGCAGGTAGCTGGTGTGGCCCGGCGTGTGGCCCTGCGTCGGCACCGCCTTGATGCCCGGCGCCACCTCGGCATCCGCCGCGATCCGCCGCACCCGCGATTGATATGGCGCAAACCGGCGCCGCGCGCCGGCGAAGGCGCCGCGCATCGCTTCCGGCGCCCGGCTGGCGATGCCGTCATCCATCCAATAGGCCCATTCGGCCTCCGGCACGACGATCTCGGCGTTCGGGAACAGCGCCTTGCCCTCGGCGTCGGTCAGCCCGCTGATATGGTCGGCGTGGAAATGCGTCAGCACGATCGTGGTGACCTGCTCCGGCGCCAGGCCGGCGGCGCGCATATTCGCCGGGATATTCCCCGCCGTCGCGCCCAGCTGCCCGCCGGTGCCGGTGTCGAACAGCACCAGCCCGCCCGGCGCCTGCAGGAATGTCACGGTATAGGGGATGTCGAGATGCTCGACCGGCAGGAAGGCGTCGCGCAGCGCCTTTTCCACCGCGGCGGGCTCGGCGTTGCGGACGAAGCCCTCGGTCGGCTTCGGCCGGCGGCCCTGGCCGTCATTGACCAGCGTCACCACCCGGCCGCCCAGGCGGAAGCGGTAGAAGCCCGGCGCCTGCGGCGAGGCCGCCGCCATGGGCGCGGAGGCGGCCGCCGTTTGCGCCTGCGCGGCGCGCAGCAGGGCAGGGGCCATCAGCATCGCGCCGGCGGCCGGCAGCAGCCCGCGTCGGTCCAGTCTGGTCATCGCAACCTCCCCTTCTGGGTGAAACATCCTGGCCCAGGTTGTTGGGAGCCGCCCCGCCCCGATCAAGGCGTCGGATCAAGGTTCCGCGGCCCGCCTTCGCCCTGCGCGCCCCATCTGCTAAGCCCGGTGACAAGCCTGTAAGGATATTGCGTGTCCCGCCCGCCTGCC
>NZ_CACSJM010000044.1 GCF_902706185.1 Roseomonas sp. 18066
GTCTCGGGCGGGGCGTCCTGCCTCAGCCGCATCGGCAGCGGGGATCCTCGGGGTGAAGGGCTGGCCGGCGGCGGCTGCCGCCGGCGCGGCGAGTTCTGGCGCGGCGCGGGATTTCCGGCCAGTGAAATACTGTGAAAGCGTGGCGGCATCGCGTTCAGGCCAGGGCGCGTTCAGGCCGGGGCGCGTTCACGCCAGAGCGAGCGGCAGGGCCAGGCGCAGCCGGCCGCCGGGGCCGGGGTCGATGGCGATCATCCCGTCATGCGCCTCGACGATCGAGCGGCTGACCGCCAGCCCCAGCCCCATGCCCCCCGGCCGGGTGCTGAAGAAGGCGTCGAAGGCGCGCGCCGCCCCGTCGGCGCAGAAGCCCGGGCCGCTATCCTGCACGCGCAGCTCGGCCATGCCCTCCACCGCCTCGGCGCGCAGCAGCAGCCGGCGCTCGGCGGCGGGCAGCGCCTGCATGGCCTGCAGCGCATTGGTCGCCAGGTTGACGAACAGCTGCTGCAGCAGGATGCGGTCGCCGCGCAGCAGCAGCCCCGGCGCCAGCTCCAGCGTCAGGGCGACGCCGGCGGCCTGCAGCTCGCGCTGCACCAGGCGCAGCGCCTCGGCCACCAGCTCGGCCAGGTCCAGCGGCAGGCGCTCGGGCTCGGACTTGCCCAGCAGGTGGCGGATGCGGCGCACCACCTCGCCGCCATGCCGGGCCGAGGCGCCGACCTCCTCCAGCGCGGCGCGGGCCTCCTCCAGCTCCGGCGGGTCGCGGGTCAGCCAGCGGCGGGCGGCATCCGCCCCGGCGCGGATCGCCGACAGCGGCTGGTTCACCTCATGCGCGATGGCCGCCGCCAGCTCGCCCAGCGCCGCGACGCGGCCGGCGCGTTCCAGCTCGGCGCGCATGCTGGCCAGCATGTCCTGCATGCGGCGGCGCTCGGTGATGTCCAGCACGCTGGCCTGGACGCGGGCCAGGCTTTCGCCGGGCGGCGGGAAGTTCAGCGCGACGATGATGTCGACCGGCGAGCCGTCGGCCGCGCGCAGCCGCGCCTCGGCGGTGAAATGCGGCCGCCCCTCGTCGAGGGCGATCAGGCATTCGGCAAAGCTCTCGTCGGTCTCGGGCAGGAAATTGGCCAGGTGGGTGAAGAACTTTTCCTTCGACGGCACGCCGAGCAGCTTCAGCGCCGTGGTGTTGACGTCGGTGATGTTGACCAGCCGGCGGGTGGCGATGACGAAGTCGGGATGCTCGGCGAGATACCGCGGCAGGTCGGCGACGCCGGCCGCGCGCAGGTCAGCCAGCGCCTGCTGCACGGGCCGGAAGTCATGCTCCCAGATGCCGACGGCGAGCGTCTCGAAGATGGTGCGGTAGCGGGATTCGCTCGCCGCCAGCAGCCGCGCCTGCTCGGCCTGCAGCGCGCGGGCGGCGATGCTGCGCAGCGCCAGCAGGGTCGCGGCCCCCAGCGCCACCAGGCTGAAGACCAGGCGGAGCGTCGCCGGGGCCTCGCCCTGCAGCCCATGGCCGAGGCCGTAGCTGACCAAGGCGAGCGCGCCGCAGAGCAGCGCCAGCGCCACCACGCCGCGCTTCGGCAGGGTGTCGGCGGCCAGCAGCGGCACCAGGACGTAGAGGACGGCGATGGCGCTGGACAGGCTGGTGAAGCCGTCGACGGCGAAGACGCCGGCGACCAGCGCCAGCAGCAGGAACAGCCGGCGGCGGCGGCCCTGCGGCGACAGCCCGGCCACCGGGGCGCCCATCGGGATGCCCGTCGGTATGCCCGTCGGGGCGGCATCGGGGGGCAGGATTTGCCGTGCTGTCTGCATCCGGCGCTTCCCCCGCTGCGGCGCGTGCCTGCCGCCTGCCTAGGGCCTGGCGCGCCGCGCGGCCAGTTATACCTAGGTATGGGACGGTCCGCCGGCGTCACGATGCCGGGCCGGATCGATGCTTGCCCTGGGCGCCGGGACCGGGAAGATCGGCGCCGATGATCCGCCTCCAGGAGAGAGCCCATGCCTGCTGCCAAGGATGCCGAGCCGCAGCTGATCCTGGTGCTGGACGACGATGCGCGCATCCGCCGGGCGCTGGATTCGCTGCTGCGCTCGGTCGGCCACCGCACGGCGCTGTATGAATCGGCGCTCGAGCTGCTGGAGGCGCCGCTGCCGCCGGCCGCCGGCTGCCTGCTGATGGATGTGCGCATGCCGCGGATGAGCGGGCTGGAGCTGCAGGCGCGGCTGGCCGAGCGCGGCGAGCATCCGCCGATCGTCTTCATGACCGGCTATGGCGACGTGCCGATGTCGGTGAAGGCGATGAAGGCCGGCGCGGTCGATTTCCTGATCAAGCCGTTCCGCGACCAGGACCTGCTGGACGCCGTCGACCTGGCGCTGGGCCGCGACCGCGACCGGCGCCAGGCCAGCGCGGCGCTGGCCTCGGCGCGCGCGCTCTATGCCTCGCTGACCCCGCGCGAGGCGCAGGTCATGGCGCTGGTCACCTCGGGGCTGATGAACAAGCAGGTGGCCGGCGAGCTCGGCCTCAGCGAGATCACGGTGAAGCTGCATCGCTCCAGCCTGATGCGCAAGCTGGGCACCCGCAGCCTGGCCGACCTGGTGCGGCTGGCCCAGGTGGTGGGCATCTGAAACCTTCGCCCCCAACCATCGTATAGATGCCGCGCCGGGCGACGCCCCCTAGAAGGGGAGGAGCCGGCCATGACCGGGTTCAGGGACAGGACGTGCATCCACTCATTGCTCCCGTGATCACCCCGCTGATCGCGATCGTCGAGGATGACCGTCACGTCAGGACGGCCACCGCCAGCCTGCTGCGCGCCGCCGGCCATGCCTCGGAAGGCTTCGCCTCGGCCGAGGATTTCCTGTCGGTCGATGCGGGACGCTTCGCCTGCGTCATCTCCGACGTGCAGATGCCCGGGCGCTCGGGGCTGGAGCTGCTGGCGCTGCTGGCGGCGCGCGGCGGCCCGCCGGTGATCCTGATGACCGCCTTCCCCGACCCGCGGCTGGAGCGCCAGGCGCGGGCCGGCGGCGCGCTGGACTTCCTGGAGAAGCCCTGCGACCCGGACCGCATGCTGGCCAGCCTGGAGCGCGCCCTCGGCTGAGACGCGGCCTCTCCGCGACGGATGGGCCACCCCCTACGAAGGTATAGGGCCAGCCGGACGAAGGGCGCGTCCGGATCAATCCCCGTAGAATGGAGCGCGCGCCCCGGACCCCCCACCCTGGGCCCCGTCAGGCCGGCATCCCCGGCCATCCTTCAGGACGGAGCCTGCCTGAGCATGTCCAGCACCACCACCACCGCCTCGCCCCTGCCCGCGGCCCTGACCGTCTCCGCCAGCCTGACGCAGCTGCTGCAGGATGCCCGGGCGCTGCTGGGGCGCGACCAGCATGCGGCGGGGCTGATCCTCGACCGCGCCAGCCGGCTGCTGGCGCCGCCGCCGCCGCCACCCCCGGTCACGCCCGGGGGCCTGGCCGGCTGGCAAGTGGCGCGGCTGACCCGGCATGTCGAGGCGAGCCTGGGCGGGCCGATCCTGCAGAAGGATCTGGCCGCCGTTGCCCGGCTGAGCACCGGCCATTTCGCCCGCGCCTTCAAGCAGAGCTTCGGCATCACCGCCCATGCCTATGTCATGCAGCAGCGCATGGCCCGCGCCCGCCGGCTGATGCTGGAGACCGAGGCGCCGCTGAGCCAGGTGGCGCTGCTCTGCGGCATGGCCGACCAGCCGCATTTCTCCCGCGTCTTCCGCCGCATGGAGGGCAGCACGCCGATGGCCTGGCGCCGCCTGCAGCGCGCTGCCGCCCGCTGAGGCGGGACGGCCGGCAACGAGAAAGGGGGCGGACCCGGCGGTCCGCCCCCTTTTTATTCCTTCGACAGGCCGGGCTGCAGCGGCAGCAGGTGGCGCACCAGCGGCGGGGTGTCGCCGGAGTGGAAGCGCAGCACTGCCGCCTGCAGGTCGGCATCGGCATGCGAGACACGGTGGTGCTGGCGCAGATGCTCGGCCCAGCTTTCCACCAGGAACCATTCCAGCACGCGCTCCGGCTCGGCCACGTCCTCATGCACGCCCCAGGCGAAGGCGCCGTCGCGGCGACGCTCATCCGCCAGTTTTTGGAGCGCGCGGTGGAAGCCGGCGCGGTCGTCGGGCTTGATGCGGTACTCGATCTGGATCAGCACCGGGCCGCGGTCATGCGCGACCGGGTCGGCCAGCAGCGGCTCCGGCCAGTGGCGGGCGGCGACCAGGTCGCTCTCGCCGGCGGGCAGGCGCAGGCGGTGCATGACGATGCCGGCAGCCACCAGCAGCAGGGCGGCGGCGACCAGCGTGCCGGCAATCCCCAGAAGCTCGGCGACGGCGCCCCAGCCCAGGCTGCCGGCGGTCATCGCGCCGTTGAAGACGGTCAGATACACCGCCAGCGCCCGGCCGCGCACCCAGTTGGGCAGGATCGCCTGGGCGACGCCGTTCAACGTGGTCAGCGCCAGGATCCAGGCGGCGCCCAGCAGCAGCAGCACGATCGGCGCCAGCCAGCGCGGCGGGCCGGCGGCCAGCACCAGCATCACCAGCGCGGTCACCAGGGCGGCGGCCAGCATCAGCCCGTCGCCATCGAGCTTCGCCCGCAGCCGCGGCATGACCAGGGCGCCGCCGATGGCCCCTGCCCCCACCGCGCCCAGCAGCATGCCGTAATAGCCGGCATCGCCCCCCAGCAGCTGGCGCGCCACCAGCGGCAGCAGCGCCCAGACCGCGCTGGCGCAGCCGAAGAAGACGGCGGCGCGGACGAGCACCACATGCAGCTCGCGGCTGGCGCGGGCATAGCGCAGCCCGGCGCGGAAGGCGCCGCCGAAGCGCTCGGCCAGCGGGTCGGCCTCCTGCTTCGGCCGCTTCCACCACAGCAGCGCGCCGATGACGATGACGTAGCTGGCGACATCGACGCCATAGGTCAGCGAGGCGCCGAAGCCGGCCAGCAGCAGCCCGCCGGCGGCCGGGCCGATGGCGCGCGCGACATTGATGCCGAGCGAGTTCAGGGCCACCGCGCTCTTCACCTCCTTCGGCCCGACCAGGTCGGGGACGATGGCCTGCCAGGTCGGCGCCATCAGCGCCGCGCCGACGCCGCCCAGGAAGGTCAGCGCGACGAGGGCCGAGACGCTGATGGTGCCGCTGGCCGAGAGCACCACCAGCGTCAGGCTGACGCCGGCCAGCAGGAACTGCACCGCGATCAGGAAGCGGCGGCGGTCGAGGATGTCGGACAGCACGCCGGCCGGGATGGCCAGCAGGAAGACCGGCAGGGTGGCTGCGGCCTGGATCAGCGACACCGCGGCCGGACCGGCGGCGAGCTCGGTCACCAGCCAGCCGCTGGCGACATCGCGCATGAAGCTGCCGATATTGCCGGTGATGGTGGCGATCCACAGCACCAGGAAGGCGGTCTGGCCCAGGGGGGCGAAGGGAGAACCCATGGGAGAACTGGGTGGGGCCGCGGTTTTTGCCTCGGGCATGGCCGGGTCCTTTCGGTCAGAACGTCAGAGAGAGGGCGGCGGCCAGGAAGTCGACATCGCGACCGCCGGCCTGGGCCAAGGCGGGGCCGACATCGAAATGCACGTACCAGGCGCGGATTTCGGCATGCGGGCTGATCTTCCAGCGCGCCGAGGCCTGGAACTGTTTTCCGACATCGCGGCTGCCGCCGGCGGTCTGCGGCAGGGGGCCGAAGGGCACCGGGCGATAGACGGCGTCCTCGCGCTGCTGCCGCCACAGGAAGTCGAGGCCGAATTCCAGCGTGACATCCGGCAGCGGCGTCAGCCGCAGGCTGGGATAGAGGTCCACCAGATTGGCCGGCGCCACCAGCCCGGCCTCGGTGAAATACGGCACCTTGGGGTAGAGGGCGTTGAAGGTCTCCAGCCGCCCGTCGCGCGGATTGCCGTCGCCGCTGGCGATATCCGCCTTCAGCCCGAGCCGCGGCGACCAGGGCAGGTTTCCCGCTGTGACGCCAAGATCGGCGGAGGCGGTCCAGGCGCGGATCTGCTGCGTGCCGAAGCTGCCGGTCTGGCCGGCGAGCTCGACGTCGTGGTCGAAGGCGCCCTGCCGGCCAAACAGGCGGACGCCAAAAGTCTGGCGCTGCTCGAAGGCGGTGCCGGCGCTGAAGCGGGCGGCTTCGCGCTCATAGCCCAGGACATAGAGATCGGCCGACAGCCCGGCCGCCAGCGGGATCGTGCCGTAGCCGCCGAAGAAGGCCTCGCCGCGGTTGCTGCTGTCGTCGAAGGCGCCGCCCAGCGGCTGCACCGGCCGCGTGGCGAACAGATCCAGCTTCGTCCCCTGCGGCCCGGCCAGCATCAGCCTTCCGCCATCGAAGGCGCGGCGCAGATTGGGGCCGTCACGCTCGGAGACCAGCCGGCCGGAGCCGAAATTCATCTCCTGCCGGCCGCCGCGCAGGGTCAGCCGCCAATCCGTGTCCAGGTCGATGCCAAGGTCCAGAAAAGCCTGTGCGATGTCGCCACGGTTCTCCTGGGTGGCGCTCAGGCTGCCGCCGCGATTGTCGAAGGCGTCGAAGCGGCCGAGCTGCAGAAACGCGCGGAAATTCTCCGAGAGGGTCAGGTCGGCCTGCAGCAGCAGGCGCTGCAGCAGATAGTGGTTGCTGCCTGGCGCCCCCGGCGCGCGGCCGATGGAGAAGCCCGGGTTGCTGAAGCTCTCGAAGCGTTCGCGCAGCTGCCCGCCCAGCGACAGGCGGGCCTCGCCGCCGAGCGGGATGTCTTTCAAGGGGTCGAAGGGATCGGCGGCGGCCAGCGGCGATGCGAGCAGCAGCAGCGCCGTGGTGGAAATGGCCAGAAGCTTCATGCCCGGCGCGCCAGCCAGCCCTTGTCGTACAGGGCCACCAACAAAAAGGCGCCGGCCAGGCCGAGGTGCTCGAAGAAGGCATTCGCCGCCATGAAGCGCGGCTGGCCGGGCGGCATCTCCCAGTAGCGCAGCGCGACGAAGGTGGCGGCCAGGGTGAAGCCGCCCAGCGCCAGCGCCCCCAGCCAGCGCAGCCGGCCCGAGAGGATCATCGCGCTGGCGCCGAGCTCGAGGAGGATGGTGCCGATGGTGACGAGCAGCGGGAAAGGCAGCCCGAAATGGGCCGCTTCCGCGATGCCGCCCTGCAAATCCAGCAGCTTGTTCAGCCCGCCCTGCAGATAGGCGGCGCAAAGCCCGAGCAGCCCGAGCCAGGCGAGCAGGCGTGCCCCCATCTCAGAAGGCCCAGCAGGAGCAGCCGAGCGCCCCCCAGAAGGCGCCCTTGTCGCTGGAAGGCGCCTCGGCCGCCCAGGCCTGGGCATGGCCATGGCCATGGACGTTGCAGGCGCTGTCGCAGCAGCGGGACTGCGCCAGGAACTGGCTGGCCCCCTTCTGCGCCCCCCTTTGGGCGGCGCGCTGCTGGTAGCCGCCGAAATGGTTGACCGGCGACCAGTCCGGCATGGCCGGCGGCAGCGGCGGCGACAGCCTGGCGAAATCGCCGGCGCCATGGACGATCTTGCCGCCGACGATGGTCAGGTCCGCGGTGATGTCCTGGATCTCGTCGCCGGGGATGGCGAACAGGTCGCGGTCGAGCACGGCGACATCGGCGAGCTGGCCGACGATCACCTGGCCCTTCTGGCCTTCCATATTGGCGAACCAGGTGACCTTCTCGGTCAGCATGCGCAGCGCCGTCTCGCGGTCGAGGGTGTTGTGCTCGGGGGTGATGCGCATCCCGCCGACGGTGCGGCCGGTGGCCAGCCAGTAGAGCGCCACCCAGGGGTTGTAGGAGGCGACGCGTGTCGCATCCGTCCCCGCCGAGACCTTGACGCCCATCTCCAGCATCTTGGCGACGGGGGGCGTCGCCTCGGCGGCGCGGGCGCCGTAGCGCTCGACGAAATATTCGCCCTGATAGGCCATGCGGTGCTGCACGGCGACGCCGCCGCCCAGGCGCGCGATCCGCTCCAGCGACTTCTCGGTCACCGTCTCGGCATGGTCGAAGATCCAATGGAGATCGCCGATCGGCATCTCGGCATCGACCTTCTCGAAGACGTCCAGCGCCCGGCTGATCGTCTGGTCATAGGTCGCGTGCAGCCGCCAGGGCCAGCGGTTCTGCACCAGCACGCGGGCGACCTGCTCCAGGTCCTCCTCCATGCTGGCGGGCATGTCCGGGCGCTCGACGCGGAAATCCTCGAAATCGGCGGCGGAATAGACCAGCATCTCGCCGGCGCCGTTCAGGCGGAAATAGTCGTCGCCCTGCTGGTACTTGTTCTCCGAGGTCCAGCGGAGGAAATCTTCCTTCTCCTGCTTGGGCTTCTGGGTGAACAGGTTGTAGGCGATGCGCACCGTCAGCTCGCCGTCATCGGCCAGCTTGCGGATCACGTCGTAATCGTCGGGGTAGTTCTGGTTGCCGCCGCCGGCATCGATGGCGCTGGTGACGCCGAGGCGATTGAGGTCGCGCAGGAAATGCCGCGTCGAGTTCAGCTGGTAGTCGAAGGGCAGCTTCGGGCCGCGCGCCAGGGTGGCGTAAAGGATGGTGGCGTTCGGCTTGGCCAGCAGCAGCCCGGTCGGCGTGCCGTCGGGGCCGCGCTGGATCTCGCCCCCCGGCGGGTTGGGGGTGTCCTTGTCGTAGCCGGCGGCGCGGAGTGCGGCGGCGTTCAGCAGCGCGCGGTCATAGAGATGCAGGATGAAGACCGGCGTCTCGGGGGCGATCGCGTTGATCTCGTCCAGCGTCGGCAGGCGTTTTTCCACGAACTGGTGCTCGGTGAAGCCGCCGACGATGCGCACCCATTGCGGCGGCGGCGTCACCGCAACCTGGCGCTTCAGCATGGCCATGGCGTCGGCGAGGCTGCGCACCCCGTCCCAGCGCAGCTCCATGTTGAAGTTCAGCCCGCCGCGGATGACATGCAGGTGGTTGTCGAACAGCCCCGGCACCAGGCGCCGGCCGCCCAGGTCGATGACCTGCGTGGCCGGCCCGGCGCCGGGCATGATGTCCTTCAGATCGCCGACCGCCGAGAAGCGGCCGGCGGTGATGGCCACCGCCTCGGGCGCGGGGTTGCCGCGGTCCAGCGTGGTGATCCGGCCATTGTGCAGGATCATGTCGGGCGCGGCATCGGCCATCGTTTTTCCAGTCTTCTTCCGGTAGGGGCAGCTCAGGCCTTGTCCGACGGCGGCGAGGCCGCGCCGGGCAAAGGCCCAAAGACATGCTGGCGGCAATCGGCCTTGACGACGGACAGGCGGATGCCATGCCCCTCCATCAGGTGGCGGGCCACCGGGATCAGCTGCTCGCCGAGCAGGATCCCGAGCAGCCCGATCAGCGCCACCACCGGCGGCGCCGGCGAGCGCACGCCGAGCAGGCTGTAGACGACGCCGACCAGCAGGCCGGCGCCGAGCGCCATCAGATAGATCTTCATGCCGATCTCCATGACGGGCGCGCCCGCGAAGGCCTCAGCCCTCGTGCGCGTTGAACATCGTCTTGGCGTAGGTGATGCCGATGCCATAGGCGCCGCCCAGCTTCTTGGCGATGCCGGTGGTCATGTCGTAGGTCTCGGTGCGGGCCCAGTCGCGCTGCATCTCCAGCAGGTACTGCAGCGCGGTGATCGGCTGCGCGCCGACCTGGATCATGCGCTGCATGGCGCGCTCATGCGCCTCGTCGGAGACGTCGCCGCAGGCGTCGGCGATGACATAGACCTCGAAGCCCTGGTCAATGGCAGAGAGCGCCGGGCCGACGATGCAGACCGAGGTCCACAGCCCCGACAGCACGATGCGCTTCTTGCCGATGCGGTTGATCTCGGCGATCACCGCCGCGTCTTCCCAGGTGTTCATCGAGGTGCGGTCGAGCAGCGCCTGGCCCGGGAAGGCCGCGGTGATCTCCTCGAACATCGGGCCGGAGAAGGACTTTTCCGCGACCGTGGTCAGGATCGTGGAGGCGCCGAAGCCGGCCGCGGCATGGGCGACGAGGGCCGCGTTGTTGCGCAGCGTCACCGCGTCGATCGACTTGGTGGCGAAGGACATCTGCGACTGGAAGTCGATCATGATCAGCGTGTGGTCGGTGGGCGTCAGCAGCTTCGCGCCGGGGGTCGGGGTGGCGGCGAGGGTCATGGCGGCGGCTCCGTGGCTTGGGAGGGACAGCGGACCGGTCCCCCCTCATGCTGGGCACCCTAGCCAGGGGCGGGCAGCGGGGATTGGCCGATGCGGGCGTTTTTGTCCCTGGGCGACATCGCGTGCCAAAGCTTGGCCTTTGCCCGCAACGAAGCAGCGCCTATAGCCAGCGGATGGCAGGGTTCGGGCAGATTCGCGGGGCGATGGGGCTGCTGCTGGCGCTGGCGGCCCTGGCCGGCTGCCGCGAGGAGGTGGCCGACCCGCTGCTGCAGACGCCGCTGGCGGAATGGCGCCGGCTGCAGCTGCCCAGCCAGCTGCTCAAGCCCGGCCAGGGCGGCACGCTGCGGCTGCCGCAGACCACAGCCATCAGCTGCATCCCGCCCAGCGCCGCCAATGCCTTCGCCAGCTGCGACTTCTTCCTCTACGAGGCCGATGGCCGGCTGGTCCCGGCCGAGGCCAATGCCGCCGAGCCCTCGCCCGGCCGGCCGGTGCTGCGGGTCAGCATGGTGCTGGAGCCCGAGGCCTATGCGGCGCAGCGGCGGATGACGCGGGCCGATCCGGCGCGCTGGCCGGCCACCCCGGCGCCGCTGCCGCAGCCGCCGGTGCGCCAGGCGCTGGAAGGGGTCAAGGAGGGGCGGCCCTTCGCTTTGGGCTGCTGGGCGCGGCCGCCGCATGAGGCGCTGGGCGACTATGCCTGCCGGCTGGCGATCGGCCAGGCGGGGCCGGCCGCGACCCTGGTCGAATTCGCCGCCGAGGCGCCGCCGGGCGACGGCATGGCCCCCGCCGACCGCGCCCGCCTGCGCCACATTTTTGCGCTGGTCACGGCGGTCGAGGCTTCCTTTCGGGACGAGGGCGACCCTTAGAGCCCCATGTGCTCGCGGACGACGGCCACCCAGGCGCGGGCGGCGTCGGACAGCGGCGAATCACGGCGCCAGACCATGCCGGCGCGCCAGCGCAGGTCGGGCTCGTCGATCAGGGCGGTGGCAAGGCCGAGGCCCGGGCGGCTTTCCAGCATCAGCCGCGGCAGCACCGCGACGCCCAGCCCGGCCGCGGCCAGCGCGATGATGAAATCGGCCTGGCCGCTGCGCGCCGCCTCGCGGGGGGCGAAGCCGCGGCGGCGGCAGGCGCTCTCGATCAGGTCGTTCAAGGCGAAACCCTGCTCGAACAGGATGAAGGCGCTGTCCTGCAGCGCGCCCAGCCGGATCTTCTCGGCCCCCTCCAGCGGGTGGCCGGGGGGCAGCACCGCCATCAGCGGGTCGTCGCGCACCTCCTGCCAGTGCAGCGCGTCGGGCACCGGATGCAGCGCGATGGCCAGGTCCAGCTGCCCGGCCAGCACCGCCTCCTGCAGCCTTCGGCCGCCCTGCTCGCTCAGGTCGATGGTGATGCCGGGGAAGCGGGCGCGGAAGGCGGCGACCAGCGGCGCGAAGAGCACGGCGCTGCCGAAGCTGGGCAGGCCGAGCCGCAGCCGCCCCTGCAGCAGCCCGCG
The DNA here is from genome assembly GCF_902706185.1 of Roseomonas sp. 18066. Classification (GTDB taxonomy): domain Bacteria; phylum Pseudomonadota; class Alphaproteobacteria; order Acetobacterales; family Acetobacteraceae; genus Pseudoroseomonas. The sequence goes on from NZ_CACSJM010000044.1 coordinate 11,524, forward strand.
GCTGGCGGCGATCTCGGCCAGCATGGCCTCGCGCTGCTCCAGCATCGCCGTCGCATGGCGCAGCACCACGGCGCCCAGGCTGGTCAGCGCCACGCCCTGGCCCAGCCGGATCAGAAGCGGCCCGCCCAGTTCCTCCTCCAGCTGGCGCACCGCCTTGCTGATGGTGGGCTGGGTGGCGGCGATGCGGCGGCCGGCGGCGGAGAAGCCGCCCTCCTGCGCCACGGCGGCGAAGGCACGCAGCGCGCGCAGGTCCATCAACCTTTTCCTATTCCCAGATGGAATGCAGGAAATTCCATCAATTCATTTCAGGCATACTGCATTGCGGCATAAAACGAAAATATGTCAGCCACCACGTCCCTTTCTGGCGCTTTTGCAGGCGATTCCCCCGGATCGCGGCGGATGCCGCGGCTCGGCCGCCTGCTGCGCATGCAATTGCACCGCAGCGCGGCAGCCCAGGTCGCGCTGCTGACCGCGCTGTGGTGGGGCGCCAGCCAGCTCGGCGCCCTGGCGCGGCTGCCGCTGCCGGGCTCGATCCTGGGCATGCTGCTGCTGCTGGGGCTGGTCGGCGGCGGGGTGCTGCCGGTGCGCTGGATCCGCCAGGGCGCCTCGCTGCTGCTGGGCCATCTGGTGCTGTTCCTGATCCCGCCGATGCTGGCGCTGATCGAGCATCCGGACCTGCTCAGCCTGGTCGGGCTGAAGCTGCTGGGCGCCATCCTGCTGGGCACGCTGGTGGTCATGGCCGGCACCGCCAAGGTGATCGACCTCTGCCTGGCCCGCAGCACCCATGCCTGACACGGCCGCGGCGCTGGGCTGGGCGGAGCTCGCGACCAGCGCCGCGGTCTGGAGCGCTGTGACGCTCGGCCTCTATTTCGGCTTCCGCCGGCTGCACCAGCGCTTCCGCGCCTGGTGGAGCAACCCGCTGCTGGCCACCTGGCTGGGCTGCATGGCGATCGTGCTGGGCTCGGGCAGCGACTATCGCCACTACCTCTCTGGCACCGGCTGGCTGGCCATGCTGCTGGGCCCGGCGACGGTCGCCTTCGCCCTGCCGGTCTATGAGCAGCGCCATGTCATCCGCCGCCACTGGAAGGTGCTGCTGATCGGCGTGGTCACCGGCAGCCTGCTGTCGGTCGGCGTCTCCTGGGGGCTGGCCGTGCTGCTGCACCTGTCGCCGGAACTGCGCGCCAGCCTGCTGCCGCGCTCGATCACCACGCCGCTGGCCATGTCGATCGCCGGCAAGACCGGCGGCATCCCCGGGCTGACCGCCACCTTCACCGCCATCACCGGCCTGTTCGGCGCCGCCTGCGGCGGGCTGATGGGGCGGCTGCTGCGGCTGCAGAGCGGCTTCGCCCGCGGCGCGCTCTACGGCATGGGCGCGCATGGCGCCGGCGTCGCCCGCGCCTACCAGGTCGGCCGCGAGGAAGGCTCGATCGCCAGCACGGTGATGGTGGTGGCCGGGGTGCTGAACGTGGCTGTCGCCAGCCTGCTGGTGGCGCTGCTGTAGCGAGGTGGCTTGAGGTGGGATCACCGGAAAGCCTGAATCACGCGATCAAACCGGCGGCCGTCGCGCAGCCGTGACCGGGCCGCGGCGCGGGCGATGACGATTCGACTCTGTAACAGTCCTGCAGCGCTGGCTAGCCTCGGCGTGGCGCCCATCCCGGGCGCCGCGCCGAGGGCTGGGGCATGTCGTTGCCGCGTGCATCCAGGATCGTCGCTGCTGTGCTGCTGGCGGCCCTCGCCGTGCCGGGGCTCGCCCGCGCCCAGCCGCGCGAGGTGGCGCTGGTCACCGGCAGCTCCACCGTCTTCCCCTTCAGCCGCGCCGTCGCCGAGGCGGTGGGGCGGGCCGGCGGCGGCCCGCGGGTGCAGGTCGCCAGCACCGGCACCGTGCATGGCTTCGCGCAATTCTGCCGCAGCGCCGGGCTGGGCGCGCCGGATGTGCAGGACGCCTCGCGCCGCATCACCGCCGGCGAGTTCAGCCTGTGCCTGCGCAACGGCGTCAACGAGATCATGGAGATTCCGATCGGCTTCGACGGCATCGTCGTCGCCCATCGCCGCGGCCTGCCCTCGCCCGACTTCACCCTGGCGCAGCTCTGGCTGGGCGTCGCCCGGCAGGTGCCGCAGGGCGGCCGGATGGTGGCCAATCCCTACACGCGCTGGCGGCAGATCTCGCCATCGCTGCCCGACTGGCCGATCCGGGTGATCGGGCCGCCGCCGAGCTCCGGCACCCGCGACAGCTTCGTCGAGCTGGTGCTGGGCACCGCCTGCGCCGCCGCCCCCGAGGTGCGCGCCGTGGCTGAATCGGCCGAGCGCGCCCGGCTCTGCACCGCGCTGCGCGAGGACGGCGCCTGGACCGATGCCGGCGAGGACGACCAGGCCATCATCCGCCAGATCGTCGAGGGCGCCGACGGGGTGCTGGGCATCTTCGGCTTCAGCTTCCTGGAGGCGGCGCTGGACCGCATCGAGGGCGCCTCGATCGAGGGCGTCGACGACACCGCCGAGACCATCGCCTCCGGCCGCTATCCGCTGGCGCGGCCGCTCTACCTCTACGTCAAGCGGCCGAACCTCGACCGGGTGCCGGCGCTGCGCGAGTTCCTGGCCGAATACGCCTCCGAGCGGGCGCTGGGGCGCGAGGGCTACCTGGCGCGGCTCGGCCTGGTGCCGCCCTCGCCGATCCGGCTGCGGGTGATCCAGGACACGGTGCGCGACCGCACCATCATGCTGCGCCGCCCCGGCTGAGCCGGCGGGGCCGATGCTGATCGTCTTCTCCGGCCTGCCCGGCGTCGGCAAGACCACGCTGGCGCGGCGGCTCGCCGCCGAGCGCCGCGCCACCTATCTGCGCATCGACACCATCGAGCAGGCGCTGCGCGATTCCGGCATGCTGGCCGGCGCGGTCGGCCCGGCCGGCTATGTCGTGGCCTATGCCCTGGCCGAGGCCAATCTGCGCCAGGGCCAGGTGGTGGTGGCCGACGGCGTCAACCCGCTGCCCGTCACCCGCGCCGCCTGGCGTGGCGTCGCCGCCGCGGCCGGGGTCGCCGCCATCGAGCTGGAGATCACCTGCGGCGACCCGGCCGAGCATCGCCGCCGGGTCGAGGGCCGGGTCGCCGACATCCCGGGCCATGCCCAGCCGGACTGGGCTTCGGTGCAGCGCCACGACTATGCCGCCTGGGACACGCCGCGGCATGGGCTGGACACCGCCGGCCTGCCGCTGGAAGCAGCGATGGCCCGGCTGCGCGCGCTGGTCGACGGGCCGCCGCCGGGTTGAGCATGGCGCCCCCGAGCATGGCGCCGGGTGGCGCCCCGCCCTATCTGTGCCAGGGTCCGGCAGAGGGAGCCCGCGCCATGGCCGACACGCTGACCAGCCCGACCGCGCTGTGCCCCAGCTGGTCCTGGCAGGACGCCGCCCCCGCCGCCGCGCCGGGCGAGCGGCTGCTGCCCGAGGAAGTGCCCGTCGCCCTGACCTATGGCCGCGCCACCCAGGCGGTGATGATGGCGACGCCCGCCGACCTCGAGGATTTCGCCATCGGCTTCAGCCTGACCGAGGGGCTGGTCGCGTCGCCCGACGACATCCTGGAGCTGGAGATCCGCCCCGGCCCGCGCGGCATCGAGCTGCGCATGGAGCTGGAGGAAAGCCGCCAGGCGGCGCTGGCCGAGCGCCGCCGCTTCATGGCCGGGCCGGTCGGCTGCGGGCTGTGCGGGCTGGACAGCCTGGAGGCGACGCTGCGGCCGCTGCCCGCCGTCCCCGCCGGGCCGCGCCTGCCCGCCAGCGCCGTCGCCGCGGCGCTGGACGCCATGGCCGGGCGCCAGGCGCTGCACCGCGCGACCCAGGGCGCCCATGCCGCCGGCTTCTGGCACCCGGCGCGCGGGCTGCTGGCGCTGCGCGAGGATGTCGGCCGGCACAATGCGCTGGACAAGCTGGTCGGCGCCATCCGCCGCCAGGGGCTGGACCCGGCCGAGGGCGCGGTGGTGATGACCAGCCGCGTCTCGGTCGAGCTGGTGCAGAAGACCGCGCTGCTGGGGGCGGCGATCCTGGTCGCGGTCTCGGCGCCGACGGCGCTGGCGGTGCGCAGCGCCGAGGCCTGCGGACTGACCCTGGTGGCCCGCGCCCGCGCGCCCCGCTTCGAGGTCTTCTGCCATGCGCACCGGCTGGTCGCCGATGACGGGGCCGGCGGCCGGTAGAAATTGGCCCGATCGCCGCGCGCGGCTTGCAGCCGCCACCCGGCTTGGGGCATTTCTTCCACAGAGTGGCACGACAGACGCCCTGCCCGGCGGGTGCCGCCCTTCCTGTCCGTTCGCACGAGGTCCCTCATGCAGCGCCGCGCCCTCGCCTCCCTGCTGGCCGCCCTGCCGGTCGCCCTGCCGGTCGCCGGCGCCCTCGCCCGGCCCGCCGCCGCGCAGACGCCGGCTGCCCCCACGCTGGCCCCCGCGCCCGCTGGCTGGCGCCGCTTCGAGCTCACCACCCGGGTCACCCTGCCGGACGGCCCCGGACCAGCGCAGCTCTGGCTGCCGCTGGCGCAGACCGCCGGCGGCTACCAGGCCGGGCTCGACCTGCGCTGGGACAGCGCGGCGCGCGGCGGCGTGGTGCAGGATGCCCGCTATGGCGCGTCGCTGCTGAAGCTGGACTGGGCCGCTGAGCATGCCGGGCCGCGCAGCCTGGAGCTGGTGCAGACGGTCGCCACCCGCGACCGCCAGGGCGTGGCCACCGGCCTGCCGGCGACCAGCGCCGAGCGTGCCTTCTGGCGGGAGCCGACCGAGAGCGTGCCGGTCGACGGCATCGTCAAGGCCACAGCCGAGCGCATCACCGCCGGCATCACCGAGCCGCGGGCCCGGCTGCGCGCCCTCTATGACTGGGTGGTCGACAACACCGCCCGCAACCCGGAGACCCCGGGCTGCGGCATCGGCGATGTGCGCGGCATGCTGGAGAGCGGCAACCTCTCGGGCAAATGCGCCGATATCAACGGGCTGATGACCGGGCTGGCGCGGGCCGCGGGCTTTCCGGCGCGCGACGTCTATGGCATCCGCGCGGTGCCCTCGGCGCAGTTCCGCACGCTGGGCGCGACCAGCGCCGATGTCTCCAAGGCGCAGCATTGCCGCGCCGAGGCCTATCTGGAGGGCGAGGGCTGGTTCCCGCTGGACCCGGCCGATGTGCGCAAGGTGGTGCTGGACCACAAGCTGGCGGTCGACAGCCCAGAGATCCGCGCCTTGAGAGAAAAGCTGTTCGGGCACTGGGAGATGAACTGGGTCGGCTTCAACAGCGCGACCGACATCGTCCTGCCGGGGGCGCTGGGGCAGCAGAAGCCGAACTTCGCCTTCCTGATGTACCCTTGCGCCTTCACCCCGGCCGGCCAGCCCGACTGCCTGGATCCGTCGAGCTTCCGCTATGCGATCACGGCGCGGGAAGTGATCGCCTGAGGGCGGCCCGCGCGGCGGCAGTTGAGACTTATTCTCATCGAGTCGTCACGTGATAGCCGCCAAGGAATAGCGTGGCGTTTATCCGGCACGCAGACATCTTGACTTCGCCGGGCACGGTCGACAACTGTTTCTGGTTAAGGCGCGACAAGCTCCGATAAGGGGAGGACCCAATGAATATGGAACTCTCGCGGCGCGGCTTCATGAAAGCTGCCGGCGCGGGTGTGGCGGCGACATCTCTGGGGGCGATGGGCTTTGGCGGGGCCGAGGCGGCCGTCATCGCCCATGTCCGGCCGATGAAGCTGGCCAGCACCACGGAGACCCGCAACACCTGCACCTATTGCTCGGTCGCCTGCGGCGTCATCCTCTATTCCAAGGGTGACGTGCGGAAGGGCGAGCGCGCCGAGCTGGTGCATGTCGAGGGTGATGCCGACCACCCGACCAATCTCGGCACCCTCTGCCCCAAGGGCGCGGCGCTGAAGGATTTCGTCCGGGCCGAGACGCGGCTGCGCCAGCCGATGCACCGCCGCCCGGGCTCCGACAAGTTCGAGCCGATCACCTGGGACGCCGCGCTGGATCGCATCGCGCGGCTGATGAAGGACGATCGGGACGCGAACTTCATCGCGACCAATGCCGAGGGCGTGCCGGTCAACCGCTGGGCGACCACGGGCATGCTGGCGGCCTCCGCCACCACCAACGAGACGGCCTGGACCACCTTCAAGGTGGCCAAGACGCTCGGCATCGTAGGGTTCGATAACCAGGCGCGCGTCTGACACGGCCCCACGGTGTCCAGTTTGGGCCCGACATTTGGCCGTGGCGCGATGACGAATGCCTGGACCGATATCAAGAACACCGACCTCGTCGTCGTCATGGGCGGCAATGCGGCGGAAGCGCATCCCTGCGGCTTCAAATGGGTGACCGAGGCCAAGGCGCATCGGGGCGCCAAGCTGATCGTCGTCGATCCGCGCTATACCCGCACGGCCTCCGTCTCGGACGTCTATGCGCCGATCCGGCAGGGCTCGGACATCGCCTTCCTGAACGGGGTGATCAATCACTGCATCCAGAACGACAAGGTGCAGTGGGAATATACCAAGGCCTATACCAACGCGTCCTTCATCGTGAAGGAAGGCTTCGGCTACGCCGACGGGCTCTTCACCGGCTATGACGAGGAGAAGCGCGACTACGACCGCTCGAGCTGGGACTACGAGTTCGGCGAGGACGGCTTTGCCAAGGTCGATCCCACGCTCACGCATCCGCGCTGCGTCTGGAACCTGCTGAAGCAGCACGTCGCCGCCTACACGCCGGAGCTGGTCGAGCGCATCTGCGGCACGCCGCGGCAAAAGTTCCTGCAGATCGCGCAGATGATCGGCGAATGCTCGTCGCCGGTGAAGACCATGACCTCGATGTATGCGCTGGGCTGGACGCAGCATTCGCATGGCGCGCAGAACATCCGCGCCATGGCCATGCTGCAGCTGATCCTGGGCAATATCGGCGTGCGCGGCGGCGGCATGAACGCGCTGCGCGGGCATTCCAACATCCAGGGCCTGACCGATCTCGGCCTGATGTCGCATCTGCTCACCGGCTACCTGAACATGCCGACGGAGAAGGAGCCCGACTACAAGACCTATCTGAGCTCCCGCCAGTTCCGGCCGCTGCGGCCGGGCCAGACCAGCTACTGGCAGAACTACTCGAAGTTCATGGTCAGCTTTCAGAAGGCCATGTGGGGCGATGCCGCCACGGCCGAGAACGACTGGTGCTACCACTATATCCCGAAGCTGGACGTGCCGGCCTACGACATCCTGCGCATGTTCGAGCTGATGAACCATGGCAAGGTGAACGGCTATCTCTGCCAGGGCTTCAACCCGGTTCTGGCCTTCCCCAACCGGGGCAAGGTGGTGGCCGGCCTGTCGAAGCTGAAGTTCCTGGTCACCATGGACCCGCTGGAGACCGAGACCGCCCGCTTCTGGGAGAATCACGGCCCCTATAACGACGTCGACACCAAGGCGATCCAGACCGAGGTCTTCCAGCTGCCGACGGTCTGCTTCGCCGAGGACCAGGGCTCGCTGACCAATTCCGGCCGCTGGCTGCAATGGTTCTGGCCCGCCGCCACGCCCCCGGGCGAGGCCAAGGCCGATACCTGGATCATGGCGCAGATCTTCCTGCGCATGCGGGAGATGTACCGGAAGGAAGGGGGGGCTTTCCCCGACCCGATCCTCAACCTGTCCTGGCAGTACCATAACCCCGGCGAGCCGGAGCCCGAGGAGCTGGCCAAGGAGATCAATGGCCGCGCGCTGACCGACCTGCGCGACCCCGCCGACCCGAGCAAGATCCTGGTCGCCGCCGGCAAGCAGGTGGTCAACTTCTCCCAGCTGCGCGACGACGGCTCCACCATGTCGGGCTGCTGGATCTATTCCGGCTGCTTCAACGAGGCCGGCAACAACATGGCGCGCCGGGACAATCACGACCCGGACAATACGGGGGCCCATCCCAACTGGACCTTCGCCTGGCCGCTGAACCGGCGCACCCTGTACAACCGCGCTTCCGCCGATCTCGACGGCAAGCCCTGGGACCCCTCCCGCAAGCTGCTGGAATGGGATGGGGCGAAGTGGACCGGCTATGACGTGCCGGATATCGCGCCGACCGCGAAGCCGCGCGACGTCATGCCCTTCATCATGAACCAGGAAGGCGTCTCGCGCCTCTTCGCCCGCGGCATGCTGCGCGACGGCCCCTTCCCCGCGCATATGGAGCCTTTCGAAAGCCCGATCGCCAACCCCTTCAACCCGAAGATGCGCGGCAACCCCGTCGCCCGCATCTTCGAGAGTGACGTGGCGCAGTTCGGGACCTCGGAAGAATTCCCCTACGCGGCGACGTCCTATCGCCTGACGGAACACTTCCACTACTGGACCAAGCACAACCGGGTGAATGCGGCGCTGCAGCCTGAATTCTTCGTCGAGCTCTCCGAGGAGCTGGCGCGGGAGAAGGGCATCACCCTGGGCGGCTGGGTGCGGGTCTGGTCGAAGCGCGGCTCGGTGCATGCCAAGGCGGTGGTGACCAAGCGGATCCGGCCGCTGATCTGCGACGGCAAGACCGTGCATGTCATCGGCATCCCGCTGCATTGGGGCTTCGTCGGTGCCGCGAAGAAGGGCTTCGGCCCGAACTCGCTCAGCCCCTTCGTCGGTGAGGCGAATATCGAGACGCCTGGCTACAAGGCCTTCCTCGTCAATATCGAGCCCAGCAACGGTCCGGGGGGTGTGACGGCATGAGCGGCAGCACCGATAGCCCGCGCACGGCGGTCAGCAACCCGCCGGTGCAGCCCATGGCCAGCAATCTGGGGGCCGGCGACGTGATCCGCCGCTCGGCCACCAGCGAGTTGCCGCCGCCGACGCGGCAGCTGACGCCGGTCGCCAAGCTGATCGACGTGTCCAAATGCATCGGCTGCAAGGCCTGCCAGTCGGCCTGCATCGAATGGAACGACACCCATCCAGCGATCGGCGAGAATGTGGGGGTCTATGAGAACCCGCATGACCTGACCGAGAACATGTTCACCCTGATGCGCTTCACCGAATGGGTGAACCCGGCGACGGACAGCCTGGAATGGCTGATCCGCAAGGATGGCTGCATGCATTGCGCCGATCCGGGCTGCCTGAAGGCCTGCCCGGCGCCCGGCGCCATCGTGCAGTATTCCAACGGCATCGTCGACTTCATACACGAGAACTGCATCGGCTGCGGCTATTGCGTGAAGGGGTGCCCCTTCAACATCCCGCGCATCTCCAAGGCCGATCACCGTTCCTACAAATGCACCCTCTGCTCCGACCGTGTCGCGGTGGGCCAGGGGCCGGCCTGCGCCAAGGCCTGCCCGACCCAGGCCATCGTCTTCGGCACCAAGGAGGACATGAAGAAGCATGCCGAGGGCCGCATCGCCGACCTGAAGTCGCGTGGCTACGACCAGGCCGGGCTCTACGACCCGCCCGGCGTCGGCGGCACCCATGTGATGTACGTCCTGCACCATGCCGACAAGCCGCAGATCTATGCCGGCCTGCCGGAGAACCCGTCGATCTCGCCTCTCGTCCAGAGCTGGAAGGGCGTGACCAAGTATGTGGGCATCGCCGCCATGGGCTTCATGGCGGTGGGCAGCCTGGTGCATGGCGTCTTCGGCCGCGCCAACCGCGTGACGCGGGAGGAGGAGGAGGCGGCCGAGCGCCTGGTCGACAGCGCCGGGCCCCCGCCGCCGGGGCCGCGCCCATGAGCACGCCGCCCCGCCCCGCCAAGCCGCGCCTGGTCTATGCCCAGCCCGGCGACGCCGTCGAGCCCGGCCATCCGGTCACCGTCAGCCGCTATGGCCCCTGGGCGCGGGTCAACCACTGGATCACCGCCAGCAGCCTGATCCTGCTGGCGATCTCCGGCCTGGCGCTGTTCACGCCGGCGCTGTTCTTCCTGACCACCCTGTTCGGCGGCGGGCAGAACACGCGGGCGCTGCATCCCTGGATCGGCGTGCTGCTCTTCGTCAGCTTCTTCGTCTTCTTCGCCCAGCTCTGGCGCGCCAACCTGCCGGCGAAGGTGGATGTCGTCTGGCTGTCGAAGATCAAGGACGTCGTCGGCGGGCATGAGGAAAACCTGCCGGAGCTCGGCAAGTACAATGCCGGCCAGAAGTTCATCTTCTGGGGCATGGCGGCGCTGATCCTGCTGCTGATCGCGACCGGGGTGATGATCTGGGAGCAGTATTTCTCGGCCTATTTCGGCATCCCGCTGCGGCGCTGGGCGGTGCTGGTGCATTCCATCGCGGCGGTGCTGATCATCTGCATCTTCATCCTGCACGTCTATGCGGCGATCTGGACCCGCGGCACGCTGCGCGCCATGACCCGCGGCACCGTCACCGGCGGCTGGGCCTGGCGCCATCACCGCAAATGGCTGCGCGAGCTGGCCGGCCTGCGCCGGCGTGGCCCCGCTGAGTAAAGCCTTCAGGGAGGCGTGGCCGGTGCGGCCCGCGCGATGAGCATGTCTGGATTCCAGGGACTGCAGCCCGATCCTTCGATGATCGGGCGGCTGGTGAAGCCGGCTTTTTGTCTGTTGCCCGACCCGGGGCCGCTCTTCGCGATGCGCGCGGCGCGCTTCCGGGTGCTGGCGGAGGGCCACGCGCTGGCGCCCTACCTGACCTTCCTCGCCGGGCTTTGCGAGGCGCAGGCTGCCCTGGCCGCCGCGCTGCCGCCGCTGGCGCCGCCCTCCCCGGCGCTGCTGGCGCGGGCGCGGGAGAACGGCATGCCGCCGCTCGACCGCCCGGCCCTCGCCGGCGACGCCGTGCTGGCCGAGACCGTCACGCGCTTCCTCGACGCCATCAGCGACCTAGCGATGCCGGCCCCCGCCACGGCCGCCCTCGCCGATCTGCGCCGCATCGACGGCGCGGAACTGAAGAAGATGCTGGCCAATGTGCTGGCGGATGCCATGCCGGCGGAAAGCTTGCCGCAGCATCTGTTCCTGGCCGCCGCCATGCAGCTGCACATGGCCCGCGCCGCCGCGGCGCTGGACGCCAAGGCGCTGCTGCCGCTGGCCACCGGCCTCTGCCCGGTCTGCGGCGGGCCGCCGGTCGCCTCGATGGTGGTCGGGCGCCAGGGCGCCGAGGGCGCGCGCTACGCCGCCTGCGCCTGCTGCAACAGCCAGTGGAACGAGGTGCGCATCAAATGCCTGTCCTGCGGCAGCACCAAGGGCATCGGCTACCAGTCGCCCGAGGGCGAGGACCTGCCGGTGGTGAAGGCCGAATGCTGCGACAGCTGCCAGTCCTGGGTGAAGATCTTCTACCAGGACAAGAACCCCTCGCTGGAGACGGTAGCCGACGACGTGGCCAGCCTCGGCCTCGACCTGATGATGCAGCAGACCGCCTATCGCCGTGCCGGCTTCGATCCTTTCCTGGTCGGGTATTGATCGCATGTCGGCCGATCTGCGCGCCCTGCCCTCGATCGACCGCCTGCTCGGCGAGGCCGCCTCGCTGGTCGCGGCGCATGGCCGGGCGGCGACCGCCCAGGCCCTGCGCGACACGCTGCAGGCGGTGCGCGACCACCGCCCCGACCCGCTGCCCGATGCCGCCGCGCTGGTCGCCGAAGCCGCGGCGCGGCTGGCCAGGCAAGCGCGCCCCGGGCTGCGGCCGATCTTCAACCTGACGGGCACGGTGCTGCACACCAATCTCGGCCGCGCGCTGCTGGCCGAGGTGGCGATCGAGGCGGCGACGGCCGCCATGCGCGATGCCGTCGCCCTGGAATTCGACCTCGACACCGGCCGCCGCGGCGAGCGGGATTCGCATCTGCGCGGGCTGCTCTGCGAGCTGACCGGCGCCGAGGATGCGACGGTGGTCAACAACAATGCCGCTGCCGTGCTGATCGCGCTGAACACGCTGGGCGCGGGGCGGGAGGCGGTGGTCTCCCGCGGCGAGCTGATCGAGATCGGCGGCGCCTTCCGCATGCCCGACATCATGGCCCGCGCCGGGGTGCGCCTCGTCGAGGTCGGCACCACCAACCGCACCCATCCGAAGGACTATCTCGGCGCCATCACCCCGGAGACCGGGCTGATCCTGAAGGTGCATACCTCGAACTACCGCATCGAGGGCTTCACCGCCGAGGTCAGCGGCGCCGCCTTGGCGAAGATCGCCACGGACAAAAAGGTGCCGCTGCTGAACGACCTGGGGTCGGGCACGCTGGTCGACCTGTCGCGCTATGGCCTGGCGCGGGAGCCGACGGTGCGGGAGGCGGTGGCCGAGGGCGCTGACCTGGTCACCTTCTCCGGCGACAAGCTGCTGGGCGGGCCGCAGGCGGGCTTCATCCTCGGCCGGCGCGACCTGATCGCCGCCATCAACCGCAACCCGATGAAGCGGGCGCTGCGCCTCGACAAGATCCGGCTGGCGGCGCTGGAGGCGACCCTGCGCCTCTATCGCGACCCCGACCGCCTGGCCGAGCGGCTGCCGACGCTGGCCCTGCTCGCCCGCCCGCAGGCCGAGATCGAGGCCCAGGCGCGCCGCCTGGCGCCGCAGGTCGCGGCCCTGCTGCCGGCCGGGCTGGATGTCGAGCCGGCCGAATGCCGCAGCCAGATCGGCTCCGGCGCGCTGCCGCTGGAGACGCTGCCGAGCCATGCCCTGCGCCTGACCGCCCCCGGCGGCCGCGCGCTGGAGGCGCTGCAGGCGGCGCTGCGCGACCTGCCGCGGCCGGTGGTCGGGCGGATCCAGGACGGCGCGCTGCTGCTCGACCTGCGCTGCCTGACCGAGGAGGCGCTGTTCCTCGACACCCTGGCGGCGCTGCCCCGTGCCGCGCTGGCTTGACCGGCTGCGCCCGCGCCCGGCGGAGCCCATGGTGGCCCCAATCGCGGACCCGATGGCGGAGGCGCTGGCCGCCTTCCGCGCCGGCGACCATGCCACGGCGCTGGCCCTGTGGGAGCCGCTGGCGCGGGCCGGCGATGCCCGGGCCCAGGCCAATATCGGCGCCTGCTTCGCCGATGGGCTGGGCGTCGCGCGCGACCCCTCCCTCGCCGAGCGCTGGCTGCAGCTCTCGGCCGCGGCCGGCCATGCGGCGGGGCAGCGCAACCTGGCCGCCCTCTACCTGCAGGGCGGCGGCGCGGTCGCGGCCGATCCCGGCCGGGCGCAGCAGCTGTACCGCGCCGCCGCCGAGCAGGGCGACGCCCTGGCCCAGGACATGCTCAGCTGGCTGCTGCTGGAAGATGACTTCCTGCCGGCCGACCCGGTCGAGGCGATGCGCTGGGCGATCCCCGCGGCGCGGTCCGGCGTGGCGGCCTCGATGACGCGGATCGGCATGCTGCACCACCATGCGCTGGGCGTCGCGCGCGACGTGGCCGCCGCCGCCGCCTGGTGGCGCGCCGGGGCGACGCGCGGCGATGCCGATGGCGCCGCCATGCTGGGGGCGGCGCATCAGCTGGGCGCCGGCGTCGCGCGCGACCCGGCGCTGGCCCTCGAATGGCTGCTGCGCGCCGAGGCCGGCGGCAGCGCCCTGGCCCAGCCCTTCTTCGCCGCGGTCCGCGCCGCACTCCCCCCCGAGGCCCAGGCGGCGGCGGCCGAGGCCGCCCGGCGGAGGCCGACCCCCGCGCCGATCCCGGAGCCGCCCGCATGATCATCGGCACCGCCGGCCATATCGACCACGGCAAGACCGCGCTGGTGAAGGCGCTGACCGGCGTCGACACCGACCGCCTGAAGGAGGAGAAGGCGCGCGGCATCACCGTCGATCTGGGCTTCGCCTATCTGCCGGGCGAGGCGGGCACGCTGGGCTTCGTCGATGTCCCCGGCCATGAGCGCTTCGTCCACACCATGCTGGCCGGCGCCAGCGGCATCGACTTCGCCCTGCTGGTGGTCGCCGCCGATGACGGCGTCATGCCGCAGACCCGCGAGCACCTGGCGATCCTCGACCTGATCGGCCTGGCCGGCGGGCTGGTGGCGCTCAGCAAGGCCGACCTCGCCGATGCCGACCGCCGCGCCGTGGTCACCGCCGAGATCCGCGCGCTGCTGGAGGGCACCGGCCTGGCCGGGGCGCCGATCCTGCCGGTCTCGACCCGCACGGGCGAGAATATCGAGGCGCTGAAGGCGATGCTGCGGCAGGTGGCGGCGGGCACCGCGGCGCGGGCGGCCTCGGGCGCTTTCCGCCTGGCGGTCGATCGCAGCTTCTCGCTCTCCGGCGCCGGCACGGTGGTGACCGGCACGGTGCTGTCCGGCCGCGTCGCGCTCGGCGACAGCGTCATCGTCAGCCCGTCCGGCCTGGCCGCCCGGGTGCGCTCGATCCATGCGCAGAACCGCCCGGCGACCGAAGGCCTGGCCGGCCAGCGCTGCGCCCTGAACCTCGCCGGCGACGGCGTCAGCAAGGAGGCCATTATCCGCGGCGACCTGGTGCTGGCCCCTGGCCTGCACGCGCCGACCGACCGGATCGACGGCCGCCTGCGGGTGCTGGCCAGCGAGCCGAAGCCGCTCGGCACCTGGTTCCCGGCCCGGCTGCATGCCGGCAGCACCGAGGTCGGCGCCCGGCTGGTGCCGCTGGAAGGGCCGCTGGCGCCGGGGGCCAGCGGGCTGGTGCAGCTGGTGCTCGACCGGCCGATCGCGGCGGCGGCCGGCGACCGCTTCGTGCTGCGCGACGTCTCCGCCCAACGCACCATCGGCGGCGGTTTCTTTTCGGATTTGCGAGCGCCCGCGCGGAAACGCGGGACGCCGGAGCGGCTGGCCATTCTGCAGGCCCTGGCGGCGCCCCGCCCGGCCGAGGCCTTCCGCGCTTTGCTCGACCTGCCGCCCTATCGGGTCGAGCCCGCCGCCTTCGCCCGCGACCAGGCGCTGGGCCCGGCCGAGGCGGCGGCGCTGGTGGCGGTGGGGGATGTCGTCACCCTCGACGCCCAGGCGCTGTCGGCATCGCGCTGGGCCGGCTTCCGCGACGGTGTCGCTGGCCTGCTGGCCGCGCATCACGCGGAGCATCCCGACCAGCAGGGCCTCGGCCGCGAGCGGCTGCGGCTGCAGGCCACGCCGCGCCTGCCGGGGCCGGCCTTCCGCGTCGCCCTGGACCGCCTGGTGGCCGAGGACGTGCTGGTCGCCGAAGGGTCGTTTCTCAGATTGCCCGGCCACGAGCTGCGCCTGGACCCTGGCGACGAGGCGATCTGGGAGCAGGTTGCGCCGGCGCTGGCCGGCGCGGCGCGGTTCCGCCCGCCGCGCACCCGCGACTTCGCCCAGGCCCTGGCGATCCCCGAGCCGCAGATGCGGCACCTGCTGAAGGCCTGCGCCCGGCAGGGCCGCATCGACCAGGTCGCGCATGACCACTTTTTCCTGCGCGCCACGACGCTGGAGATGGTCGGGCTGGCGGTGGATTGCGGGGCGCAGGCGCCGGAGGGCTGGTTCGCCGTCGCCGCCTTCCGCGACCGGATGGACAATGGCCGCAAGGTCGCCATCCAGATCCTGGACTTCTTCGACCGCCACGGTGTGACCTTGCGCCGGGGCGATCTGCGGCGCATCAATCCGCATCGGCTGGACCTGTTCGGTCCCTTGCCGTCGCGTGGAGGAGAGACGTTCCCGGTGGGGCGTCCGGACTTCAAATCCGGGTGGGGCAGCGAGACTGTCCCGGGTGGGTTCGACTCCCATTCTCTTCCGCCATCCTCCCCGCCGGACGACCCCGCATGACCCCGCCCAGTAGTCCCTTGGCCGAGACCGATTTCGACGACTGGATCATCGCCACCCATGCCGAGGCCGGCGACTTCACCATGCTCTTCGTGCTGCTGGGCATCGGCGAGGCCACGGTCGAGCCGAAGCGCGCTGCCTGGCTGCATGTGCTGGGCAACGAGACCCGCTGGACAGAGATGAAGCGCCTGTTTATCGGCGCCGGCGTCGCCTGGGATGGCGTGGTTTTCTACCGCGCCGGGCGCGAGGGGCTGGTGCCGGACGACACCGCCCGCGCCCGCCTGGCGGCGCTGACCGCCAAGCTGCACGAGGACCGCAGCCTGATCCGCGACGGTTTCTTCTTCAATGCCGACGGGCTGACGCTGCGGCTGGAAGAGATGCGGCGGCACTGAAGTCGTGCAGCCGAACCATCTGAATTTAAAAAATTAACAGGCCCGGCGCGGGCGCGGCTTCAGCGGGTCCAGGCCGCGCGCGGTCGGCGGCTGCCAGGTGGCCGATTGCGGGCTGCCGCCCTGGGTGCTGGTGCCGATCTGCGACCCGCCGGTGCCGCCGCTCCAGCCGGTGGAGCCCGCATTGCCCGGCGCCGTGGCATCCGCCCCGGCCTGCCGCGGGGTGGCCGGGGTCGCCTGGCTGCCGCCTTCGCAGGCCGGCGCCGCGCCGGGCGTGGTGCCCTGCGCCCAGGCCGCCGGCGCCAGGGCCAGCCCGGCCAGCAGCGCCCATCCGGTGATCCGCCTCGCCTGTGCCATCGAGCCCTCCTGGGGTTGTCCTGGAAAGAAGCCGGGGTGGGCCGCCGCGGTTGCAGCCCCGCCCGGCAAAGCGCTGGTCCTCAAAGAATATCGATGCCGGGCTCGCCGGCCACGGCGCGGCCGATGATGGCGGCGCGCGAGAAGCCCTCGGCGCGGATGCGGGCCAGCGTCGCCGCGGCGGCCTCGGGCGCCACGCTGACCAGCAGCCCGCCCGAGGTCTGCGGGTCGGCCAGCAGCAGCCGCTGCCAGTCCGGGCAGTTCTCCGGCAGGCGGATCGCCGCGCCATAGCTGTCCCAGTTGCGGTGCGAGGCGCCGGTGATGAAGCCGGCCTGGGCCAGCGCCTCGGCATGCCGCAGCAGCGGCAGGGCCGCGAGCTCGATCGCCAGCCTGACCCCCGAACCCCGCGCCAGCTCCAGCCCATGGCCGAGGATGCCGAAGCCGGTGACATCGGTGATGCCATGCACGGCCTCCTCGGTCGCCAGGCTGGCGCCGACGCGGTTCAGCTGCGTCATCGAGGCGATCATCTCGGCATAGCCGCCCTCCGGCAGCTTTTCTTTTTTAATAGCAGCCGAGTAGACGCCGACGCCGAGCGCCTTGGTCAGGATCAGCGCGTCGCCGGGCCGCGCCATGGTGTTGCGCCGCACCTGCGCCGGATGGCCCAGCCCGATCACCGCCAGGCCGTAGATCGGCTCCGGGCTGTCGATCGAATGGCCGCCGGCGATGGGGATGCCGGCCTCGGCGCAGATCGACGCCCCGCCGGCCAGGATCAGCCGCACCTGCTCCGGCGCCAGCTTGCCCAGCGGCATGCCCAGGATGGCCAGCGCCATGATCGGCTTGCCGCCCATGGCATAGATGTCGGAAATCGCGTTGGTCGCGGCGATGCGGCCGAAATCGGTCGGGTCGTCGACCATCGGCATGAAGAAATCGGTGGTGGCCATCACCGCCAGCTCGTCATTCACCTGCCAGACGGCAGCATCGTCCGAGGTTTCCGCGCCGACCAGCAACTGAGAAAAAGGGCCGGCCTGCGGCTGCCCGGCCAGCAGCCCCTGCAGCACCGCCGGCGCCAGCTTGCAGCCGCAGCCGCCGCCATGCGCAAGCTCCGTCAGCCGCGGCATCGCGTCCATCCTGGTGTTCCTCTTCCCGTCCCTTCCAAGGATGGGCGCGCGGGGGCTCAGAGAAAAGTCCCGCGGGTGGCGGAAGCGCGCGCCGCGTGGTTTCATGGCCAGGATGATCCGCGCCTGTCCGCCCCCGCGATGCTGAGCTGGCTGCGCCGCCGCCCGGCCGAGGCCGCGCCGCCGGCACAGCCCCCCGGCAACCGCATCCACGCCCTGCTGGACGCCGTCGGCCTGCCCTGGCGCACGCCGCGCGGCCGCCTGGCCGAGCGCTTCGGCACCGTCCCGCACCCGGCCTATACCCAGACCGTCATCGCCGTGCCGACGGTGCCGCCGCTGGTGCCGGGGCTGCTCTGGCCGCTCGGCGCCGCGGTCTGGCACGACGCGCCGCCCGACCTGCCGGCGATCAGCTTCTCCTCGGTGGCCTGGCTGTCGGCCGATGCGGGGGCCAATATCCGTGCCTGCGTCGCGGCCCTGGCCGGGCCGCTGGGCACCGTGCAGATCGTCGAGAGCAGCGGCGTGCGCCGTGCCCAATGGCGCGACGGGGCGGCGGCGCTGACGCTGACCACCTGGCCCGAGGCGCGCGACCCCAACCCGGCCAACCAGCGCGAGCCGCGGCTGGCCCAGGCCTGCCACATCGCCATCGAGACCGGCTTCCGCCAGGGCCTCTCGGCGCGGGAGCGCGACTGGCTGGCGCATGCGGTGCCGCTGGCCGAGAACCCGTCCCGCCCGCCGCCGACGCTGGAGGCGCTGCAGCGCCGCCCGGCCGCCGAGGCGATGCTGGAATTCGCGCGATCGCCCGACACCGCGATGGCGCTGCTGCTCGGCCGCATCAGCCGGGCGCCGGCGACCGAGGCGCTGATCTTCTGCCACGGCCAGTTCTGCATGGTCCCCGCCGAGCGGCTGGAGGGCTTCTCGGTCGAGCGGCTGCTGCCGGCCAAGGGCAGCGGCGGCGCCACGCTGCTGGCCCGCCTCAGCCCGGCGCGGCCCGGCTGGCTGCCGCCGGTGCTGACCCTGGCGAGCGACCCCTCGCCGGACGGGCTGACCGCGCTGGGCGAGCGGCTGGCGGCCGAGTTTGCCCGCCCCTGCGAGATCAGCCCCTATGCCAATGACGTCTGACCGCCGCCTGCTGCATTTCGTCACCCATCCCGAGGTGCTGATCGACCCGGGCGTGGCCGTGCCCGACTGGCCGCTGTCGGAACGTGGCCGGCAGCGGATGCTGCTGGCGGTCGCCGCCCCCTGGGCGCTGGAGGTGGATGCGCTGTTCTGCAGCGCCGAGCGGAAGGCGCGCGACGGCGCCGGGATCCTGGGCGCCGCGCGCGGCCTTGTTCCGGTCGTGCTGGAAGAGCTCGGCGAGAACGACCGCTCGGCCACCGGATACCTGCCGCGCGCCGAATTCGAGGCGACGGCTGACCTGTTCTTCGGCCATCCGGAGACCAGCATCCGCGGCTGGGAACGCGCGGTCGACGCGCAGGGGCGCATCCTGCGCGCCTTCGACAACGTCCTGGCCCTGGCCGGCAAGGCCCGGCGCATCGCGGTGGTGGCGCATGGCGGCGTCGGCGCCCTGCTGCTGAGCGCGCTGTCGGGCGAGGCCATCAGCCGGGCCACGGACCAGCCCGGCGATGGCGGCGGCTTCTTGTTCACCGTCGCCCTGCCGGACCGGCGGGTGGTCGCCGGCTGGCGGCGGATCGAGACGGCTTAGCCCTGCAGCCCCTCGGCCGGGGGGCGGCGCCAGGCCCAGAGCGCCGGCAACAGCGCCGCCAGCAACCCCGCGGCCAGGATGGCGGCAGCGAGCCCGGCCTCGGCCAGCGACGGCGCCACGGCGATGCTGACGCGGGCCGCCTGCCCCACCGCGCCGGCCGCCAGCGCCGCGCCCAGCCAGCCCAGCAGGAAGCCGGCGACGACGCCCACCCCCAGGATCACCGCCATCTCCAGCCAGACGGCGGCCAGCAGGAAGCGCCGCGGCGCCCCGATGGCCCGCAGCACGGCAAATTCCTGCCGCCGCACCGCCAGCAGCCCGGCAAAAGACAGGAAGACCGCCGCGAGCACCAGGCCGGTGCTGGCGGCGGCCATGCCGGACAGCACCATCCGCATCTCGGCGCCGACGCGGAACAGCGACACCAGCACCTCGGCCGGGAAGAAGGCCATGGCGCCATCGGTCCGGTAGCGCTGGCGCAGCTGATAGGCCTGGGCGATGCCGCGCGGCGCCACCACCACCGCCGGCACGCCGGGCGGGTCGACGGTCCAGGGCGGGCCCGGCGGGTCTTCTTCCGAGGCATGGCCATTGCCCAGGCCATGCACCTCCCAGACCGTCTCGATCGGCAGCAGCACGGCCCAGTCCCAGGGCGTGCCGGTGGGCGGCAGGCGGCCGACGACGCTGAAGCCGGCCTCCGCATGCTCATGGCCATGCGCCTCGGCGCCGGCATGCGCCAGGCCGTGCTGGGGGACGCCGCGCTCGCCGAGCCTGAGGGGCACGGCATGGCCGACCACCGCCTCGCCTTCGGCCGCGAAGATGCGCCCCTCGGCCAGCGGGCGGCGGCCGCCCAGCGTCAGGAAGGCGGGGGCGACGCCGACCACCGGATGGCTGCCCCAGCGGTCGCCGAAGCCGATCGGCGACAGCCAGGCGACATCCGGGTCGGCCTGCAGCCGCTGCAGCACGGCGCCGGGCAGCAGCGGCACCACGTCGGGCTGCAGGTAGATGGCGGTCAGCGTCAGCTGGGTCTGGCTGCCGGGGGCGCCGACCAGCAGGTCGAAGCCCTCCGCCGCCTGGGCGGCGCCACGGCGCAGGCCGCGCTCCAGCAACCCGACGCCAACCCCGAGCGCGGTCGCCAGCGCCACCAGCAGCATCAGCGCCAGCACGGTGCCGCGACGGCGGCGCAGGGCAGCGCGGGCGATCGGCCAAGGGTTCATTGCACGCGCTCCAGCCGGCCTTCGACCAGCGTCGCGCGATGCGGCAGCCGGGCGGCGAGCGCCAGGTCATGCGTCGCCAGCAGCAGGGTGGCCCCCGATTCCCGCGCGACTTCCAGCAGCAGCTCGGCCGCGGCGGCGCCGGAGGCGGCGTCCAGGCTGGCGGTGGGCTCGTCGGCGATCAGCACGGCGGGGGCGCGCAGCAGGGCACGGGCGAGCGCCACGCGTTGCCGCTCGCCGCGGCTCATCGCCTCGATGCGGGTGCCGGGGGCCTGGATGCCGGCGCGGGCCAGCAGGGCAGCGGCGCGGTCGCGCAGCGCGGCGGGCGCCCGGGCATGGTCGAACCAGGCCGGCACCAGGACATTTTCCAAGGCTGTCAGCCCGCCAATCAGAAAAAAATCCTGGAACACCAAGCCGAGGTGGTCGCGGCGCCAGCTGTCGCGGGCGGCCTCGCCCAGGGCAGAGAGCGTCACCTCCCCCCAGCGGATGCTGCCGCCGGCGGGGAGCGCCAACCCCGCCAGGGCATGCAGCAGGCTGGTCTTGCCGCTGCCGGAGGGGCCGGTCAGGGCCAGCGCCGCGCCGGCCGGCAGGTCCAGGCTCGCCCCGTCGAGCAGCCGGCGTTCGCCGCCGCCGCGCAGGGAGAAGCCGAGGCGGAGGTCGCGGCAGGCAAGCGGCAGGCCGGGCATCGAGGGCGGTCTTCGGTCAGACGGTGCGGAAGGCCGCGTCGCGCAGGCGCAGCTGGCTGACGAAGCCGGTGGCCGGGTCGGTCCAGGAGCCGCGCTCCAGCCTTCCGCGGGTCTCGATCGGCACGGTGGCGTCGACCGGGGTGGCCTGGCGGCGCAGGTAGACGACGACGATATCGGCCGGCCAGTCGGCATTGCTGGAGCAGAAGGGGCAGAGCGCCATCGGCTCCCGCGAGAGCACGAAGAAGTCGGCCTCGGCCTTCAGCGGCGGGGCCATGAAGCCGCGCATGGCGACCTCCTGGCCCGTCAGCTTCTCGACCTCGGTGGAGAAGCGCAGCCCTTCGACGGTCCAGGCGCCGTAGAGCTGGTCGAAGCGCAAGGGCGTCGCGGCGCTGGCGGGCTTCCCCACCAGCGCCAGGCCGGCGGCGAACAACGTTCGCCGCCCCAGGAAAAAATTAGCGGCCAAGGCCGAGGGCTTCGGCCATGGCGCGGAACACCATGGTGTTGTCGACGAAGCCGCGGAAACGCTCGCTGCCCGGACCGGTGGCGCGCAGGATGACGTCGTCCACCGTGTGCACCGCCTGGGCGTTGCTGCGCGGGATATTGCCCTCGCGCAGCTGGCCACCCGGATTGGCCTCGCGGTAGCGCTCATTGGCCATGAAGCGGTTGGCCTGGCCCTGCTGCGCCACGGCCGGGACATTGGTGCCCTCGAGATGCGGCCGGAAGGTCTCGTAGTAGTCAGGAAAATTGGCGAAGAACACGGCCAGGCGGCGGGAGACATCGACCCGCGGCGGATAGCCGCGCGCATCGGCAGCCGGGTAGTTGGGGAAGCCGGCCTGCTCGTAGACGCCGACCTTCTCGCGCATCTCGGTGCCCGGGCGGTTGTCGTCGACCGTGCCGGTGATGCTCATGCCGTGGTTGTGGTCGGGGACCACGACGATCAGCGTGTCGTCGCGGTTCGCCGCCCAGTCCAGCGCCACCTTCAGGGCGTTGTCGAGCATGATGGTCTCGTAGACCGAGCGCTCCCAGTCCAACGGGTGGTTGAACTTGTCGATCGAGCCGCTCTCGACCATCAGGAAGAAGCCGGCCGGGTTGCGCGACAGCACCTGCAGTGCGGCGCGGGTCTGCTCGGTCAGGTCGGGCTGGTTGGGGAAGCGCTCGACGGTGCCGCGGCGGAGATAGAAACGGTCCAGCGCGCCGTCCATGTTGCCCAGGTTGAACAGGCCGAGCAGCCGGCGGGTGCCGGGGTCGGCGGCGGCCGCCGTCATGCTCTCGGCGCTGTCGCCGAAGGCGTAGCCGGCCTGGCGGAAGGCGTCGATCATGTTGCGCTCGTCGGCGCGGCGCGAGCCGGGGGTCGAGCGCGGCAGGAAGGAGGCCGAGCCGCCGCCCATCACCACTTCCGGCCCCGCGGCCAGCAGCTGGTCAGTGATCGGGATATAGTCGTTGCGGCGGCGGGTATGGGCGAAGACGGCGGCCGGCGTCGCGTCCTGGATCTCGGCGGTGGTGACGATGCCGACCGACATGCCCAGCTGGCGGCGCGCCAGGCTGGCGATGGTCTCGACCTTGGGGTGGTCCAGCGTGCCGCGCGCGCGCGAGGCATAGACGTTCAGCGCGTTCACCGCCGACTTGTGGCCGGTGTTGTAGGCGGCCGCCGAATTGGCGCTGTCGGTGGCGATGGAATCGCTGCCCGAGGTGCCGACGGTGGCCATCCGCGGCAGGTTGTCCATGGCCAGCGTCGAGCGGTAGCGGCCCTCCTCGATCCCGCGGGACAGGATGCGCGCCGCGGTGACATTGGCCACCGTCATGCCGTCGCCGACGAAGAGGATGACATTCTGCGCCCGGCGCTGCTCGGGGGCGGCATAGACCTCCCAGGCGACGGAAGCGGTGTTCTGCCCGTCGCTGGCCTGCAGCACGTAGCGGCCGGGGGTCGCCAGCGTGGCGTCGCGCAGCACCAGGCTGGAGGCGGCCTGGCCGTCCTCGCGCTCGAGGAACTCGGCCGGCTTGCCGAAGCTGTCCTCCAGCGGCTTGCCGTTCAGCGTGACGCGCAGCGCGTCGCGGGCGACGACGCCGGCGAACTCCACCTTCACGTCGAAGCGGCTGCCGGCCAGGATTTCGGCGCGGTTGATCGGGAAGATGGTCTGGGCCGAGGCGGCCCCCGGGAGGGTGACGGCAGCGAGGCTGCCGAGCATCAGGGCGGTGGTGGCGAGCAGGCGGCGCATCGGGTCCAGATCCTTTCCGGAGGCGGGCGCAGACTAGAGCTTGCGCGGCGTCGGACCAGTGCGTCATCGAAATTTCACGGGCTGGGGCGGGGCCGTGGCGGGTTCCTCGCGGGGGTTTGCAACCCGGCGGCAGGTTTCTGATTTTTCATCCGCCTGGCCCAGGCTATGGCCCTTCTCTTTCCGCGCATGAGGCCCCGACCTTGCCCCTGACCCCTCCCCGGCCGCTCCAGCCCCCTGTCCGGGGGATGCGGCGATGAGCGTCGGCCTGATCGCGCTGCTCGACGACGTGGCCGCCCTGGCCAAGGTCGCCGCCGCCTCGCTCGACGACATCGCTGCGCAATCGGCCAAGGCCGGCACCAAGGCGATCGGCATCGTCATCGACGACGCCGCCGTCACGCCGCGCTACGTGGTGGGCTTCGCCGCGGCGCGGGAGCTGCCGATCGTCGGCCGCATCGCGCTGGGCTCGCTGAAGAACAAGCTGCTGTTCCTGCTGCCGGCCGCCCTGCTGCTGAGCTTCTTCGCGCCCTGGGTGATCACGCCGCTGCTGATGCTGGGCGGCGCCTATCTCTGCTACGAGGGCGCGCTGAAGGTCATCGAGAGCTTCCGCCCCGCCAGCGAGGCCAAGGCCGCCCCGGCCGTGACGCCGGAGAACGCCGTCGCCCTGGAGGAGCAGAAGATCAAGGGTGCGATCAAGACCGACTTCATCCTCTCGGCCGAGATCATGGCGCTGACCCTGGCCGGGCTCGGCACCAATTCGGTGGTGATGCAGGCGGTGATCCTGGCGGTCGTCGGCATCGGCATCACCGTGCTGGTCTATGGCGGCGTGGCGCTGATCGTGAAGGCCGACGATGTCGGCGTGGCGCTGGCGGCCAATCCGCGGCCGGCCGGCACCCTGCTGGGGCTGCGCGGGCGGCCGGCGCCGGGCGACACCACCCCGGGCTCCGGCGCCGACCGGGCGCTGCGGCCGGTGACCCAGGCGGTCGGGCGCGGGCTGGTGATCGGCATGCCACATTTCCTGAAGCTGCTGGCCGTCGTCGGCACCGCGGCGATGCTCTGGGTCGGCGGCGGCATCCTGCTGCACGGGGCGGAGGAGATGGGCTGGGCCTGGCCGGCGCATGCGGTGCACGACGCGGCGGCCATGGCGGGCGGCGGCCTGGCCGGCTGGCTGGTGACCGCGGGGCTGTCCGGCCTGCTCGGCCTGGTGCTGGGCGCCATCCTGATGCCGGTGGCCAGCCGGGTCATTCCGCACTGAGCTGAACGCACCCCCCTCCATCGCACGACCATTCGGCCAAAATGATTTTTCCGTCTGGTCATCCAGCCCGGCATGAGGCTTGCTAGCCCAGGCAGGCTTTCATTCCGGGGTGAGACGATGATGCGATGGGGTAACTGGTTGGCGCTGGGCGCGCTGGCGGTCGGTCTGGCTGCGGCGCCGCTGCGCGCGCAGCCGCTGAAGGTCGTGCTGGAGGCGGAGATCGTCACCCTCGATCCGCATTTCACCGGCGCCTATATCTCGCGCACCTTCGGCTACATGGTCTTCGACACGCTCTTCGCGCCCGACGGCAAGGGCACGATGCAGCCGCAGATGGTGGACAAGTACACCACCTCCGACGACGGCCTGACCTGGAGCTTCACCCTGCGCCCCGGCCAGAGCTTCCATGACGGCGCGCCGGTGACGGCGGCCGACGTGGTCGCCTCGCTCAAGCGCTGGGGCACCCGCAGCGCCCTCGGCGGCCGGCTGATGGCGGTGACCGAGAAGCTGGAGGCGACCGGCCCCGACAGCTTCACCCTGGTGCTGAAGGAGCGCTACGGCCTGGTGCTGGACACCCTCGGCACCACCTCCTCGCCCTCGCCCTTCATCATGCCGGCCCGCCTCGCCGCCACCCCGGGCTCGACCCAGGTGTCGGAAATCGTCGGCTCCGGCCCCTTCGTCTATGACCGCGCCCGGCACCGCACCGGCGACAGCATGTATCTGCGCCGCAACGAGGCCTACAAGCCGCGCGCCGAGCCCACCGACTTCCTGGCCGGCGCCAAGGTGGTGAAGGTCGACGGCCTCGACATCCGCGTCATCCCCGATGGCGCCACGGCCTATGCCGCGCTGCAGGCCGGCGACATCGACTACATGCAGTACGCGCCCTTCGACCTGCTGGCCAATATCGAGCGCGACCGCCGGCTGCGGCTGATGAACTTCACCGGCGCGCATATGTTCACCGGCCATTACCGCATCAACACCGCCTCGCCGCCCTTCAACGACCCGGCCATCCGCCGCGTGCTGCTGCGGCTGGTCGACCAGACCGAGGTCATGGCCGGGCTTGGCCTGGACAGCCGCTATTCGCAGCGCTGTGCCGCTTTCTTCATCTGCGGCTCGTCCAACGAGACGCTGCAGGGCGCCGAGGCCCTGGCCGATCCCTCGATCGAGGCCGCGGCCGCCGCGCTGAAGCAGACCAAATATGCCGGCGAGCCGGTGATCGTGCTGACCGCCTCCGACCTCGAGGCGCCCAAGGTCTCCAGCCAGATCCTGGCCGACCGCCTGGCGCGGGCCGGCTTCAAGGTCGACCTGCAGGTGATGGACTGGGCCTCGGTGCTGGCCCGCCGCACCCAGCGCCAGGGCTGGAGCGTCTTCGGCGTCCACGCGCTGGGCTTCGACCTGGCCTCGCCGCTGACCAACTCGGTCATCGCCTTCAACTGCACCAGCTCGCTGACCGGCGGCTTCATGTGCGACCAGCGCCTGGTGCCGCTCTACGAGGCCTTCGCCCGCGCCCCCACCCGCGAGGCGCAGCGCGACATCGCCGGCCAGATCCAGGCGATCGTCTACGAGCAGGGCCTGGGCATCCCCTTCGGCCAGTTCGCCCAGCCCGCCGCCTATCGCGCCGTGCTGGAGGGGCTGCCGAACTCGGCGATCCCGCTGTTCTGGAACGTGGCGAAGAAATAAGGCCGGACCGCATGTATGACGTGATCGTGGTGGGGGCCGGCTCAGCCGGCGCCCCGCTCGCCGCCCGCCTCTCCGAGGATTCTTCTCGACGTGTGCTGCTGCTCGAAGCAGGGCGCGACTGGCGATCGGCGGAGGCGCCGCACGCGCTGCGCAGCGCCAACATCATTCCCTTCATGCGCGACCCGGCGCATCAGGCCGAGTGGCAATGGCCGGGCCTCGAGACCCGCCGCACCCGCGCCCAGGCGCCGCGCTTCTACTGGCGCGGCAAGACCATGGGCGGGTCGTCCACGGTCAATGCGCAGATCGCCATCCGCGGCGTGCCGGCCGCCTTCGACCATTGGGAGAGCCTGGGCTGCACCGGCTGGGGCGCGGCCGATGTCCTGCCGCTCTTCGACCTGATCGAGGACGACAATGAAAGCGCCGCCGGCCCCGGCCAGCGCCAGGGCGGCCCGCTGCCGGTCTGGCACGCGCCGCAATCGGCCTGGGGCGCGGTCGACCGCGCGCTGCGGGATGCGGCGCTGGGCCTCGGCTATCCCTGGAAGGCCGACCTGAACGCCCCCCAGGGCGAGGGCGTCGCCTGCTACCCGATCAACAGCCGTGACGGGAAGCGGGTGACCACCAATGACGGCTACCTGGAGCCCGCCCGCGGCCGCCCCAACCTCGAGATCCGCGGCGGCGCCCTGGTCGACCGCGTCCTGTTCGACGGCAAGCGCGCCCGCGGCCTGCTCGTCCAATTCGAGGGCGAGGACGCCCCCGTCGAGATCGCCGCAAAGGAAATTGTCCTCTGCGCCGGCGCCATCCACAGCCCGGTGATCCTGATGCGCTCGGGCCTCGGCCCGGCTGGTCATCTGGCCGAGCACGGCATCCCCGTGCTGCAGGACATGCCCGGCGTCGGCCAGGGGCTGATGGACCACCCGATCCTGCGCGCCAGCCTGCACCTGGCGCCCGGACATGCCGCCGATGGCCAGGACAGCCGCCACACCAATTGCTGCCTGACCTACAGCTCCGGCCTCGGCGGGGGCGGCGAGCGCGACATGATCATGATCGCCTTCAACCACACCGGCTTCGCCGCCGGCGGCCCGGCGCCAATCGGCTCGATCGGCGTCTCGGTCTATAACGCCTTCTCCCGCGGCGAGGTGCGGCTGACCTCCGCCGACCCGGCCGCCAATCCGGTGGTCGAGGAGAACATGCTGGACGACCCGCGCGACCGGCTGCGGCTGCGCGACGGGCTGCGCCGCCTGGCCAGGATCGTCGAGCGCGACGCGGTGACCGGCATCGCGACCGATATCCGCTTCGGCGAGACCGCGCTGTCCTTCGCGCAGGCCGTGGCCCTGCCGGATGACGAGCTCGACACGCTGATGCTGGCCGAATGCAACGACATCCAGCATGCCGCCGGCACCTGCCGCATGGCGCCCGTCAGCGACCCGATGGCCGTGGTCGACCCCGACCTGCGCGTCCACGGGATCGAAGGCCTGCGCGTCGCCGACGCCGCCATCATGCCCACCGACTGCCGCGCCAACCTGCATTTCACCTGCGTGATGATCGGCGAGATGGCGGCGAAGCGGATGCGGGCCGGACAAGCTTAAGTATTTTTCTTGGTTTCTTGGCTCTGGCGCAGGGATGCGTCTTGGCGGGACGGAAATAATGTCTCGCGAATGCTTTCCGCCGCGGCAAAACCCGCGGCGGGCGGGCGCGTTACTGCTGCACGCCGACCCCCGCTTGCAGAAGTGCTGGGCCGGCAGCAGCAAGGATTACCCGGATGAGCGTCTTCAGCAGCATCATGAACAAGATCTTCGGCCATCGCGCCGAAGCCGCGCCGGCGGCCGACCCGGCCGCCGCCCCCGCCCCC
>NZ_CACSJM010000045.1 GCF_902706185.1 Roseomonas sp. 18066
GTATGACCCCCCCGCTTCTTGAGGCCCGCCCGCTTCTCGAGGCCCAGGGCCTCACCCGCCGCTACTGGCAGCGCCAGGGCTTCTTCGGGCGTGCCGTCGAGGTGCGCGCGCTGGACGGCGTCTCCCTCACCCTCGAGCGCGGCAAGACGCTGGGCCTGGTGGGCGAATCCGGCTGCGGCAAGTCGACCACCGGCCGGCTGGTGCTGGGGCTGGAGACCGCCGACCAGGGCAGCGTCCGCTTCGACGGCGCCCCCCTGCCCGCCCCCGGCAGCGCCGCCTGGCGGGCGCAGCGCGCCAAGATGCAGATGGTCTTCCAGGACCCGCTCGGCGCGCTCGATCGGCGCCTCTCCATCGGCACCCAGGTGGAGGAGCCGCTGGTCATCCACGGCCTGCCCGCCGGGCCCGAGCGCGTGGCAGCCCTGCTGCGCGCCGTGGGGCTGCGCCCCGACCAGGCCGCGCGCTACCCGCATGAGCTCTCCGGCGGTCAGCGCCAGCGGGCGGTGCTCGCCCGCGCCATGGCCACCGATCCGGCGCTGCTGGTCTGCGACGAGCCGATCAGCGCCCTCGACGTCTCGATCCAGGCGCAGGTGATGAACCTGCTGTCGGAGATCCAGGCCGAGCGCGGCGTCTCCATCCTGTTCATCAGCCACGACCTGCGCGCCGTCCGCCAGATGAGCCACCGGGTCGCGGTGATGTATCTCGGCCGCATCGTCGAGGAAGGCGAGCCCGACGCCGTGCTGCACGCGCCCGCCCACCCCTATGCCCAGGCCCTGGTCTCGGCCATCCCGCATCCCGCGCGCCGCGGCCAGCGCATCGTGCTGCAGGGCGACCCGCCCAACCCGGCGGCGCGCCCGGGCGGCTGCGCCTTCCACCCGCGCTGCCCCGTGGCCACCGGCCGCTGCGCCACCGACAACCCGGCGCTGAAGCCGCGCGCCGATGGCCGCCTGGTCGCCTGCCACCTGGCGCATGGCGAGATGCCGGCGGGCCACGGCCTGCTCGTGAAGAAGGCCGCCTGACATGCTGCGTTTCCTCGGCCTGCGCCTGGCCCGCGCCCTGCTGACCCTGGTGCTGGTGGTCAGCTTCGCCTTCGTCGTGCTGCGCATGTCCGGCGACCCGGCGCTGCTGATCATGTCGGCCGACGCGCCGCCGGAGGCCGTGGCCGCCTTCCGCCGCGCCTGGGGCCTCGATGACCCGCTCTGGGTGCAGTATTTCCGCTACTTCACCGCCATCTTCCAGGGCGACCTGGGCAATTCCATGCGCGACGGCCGCAGCGCCATCAGCCTGGTGGCCGAGCGCATCCCGGCGACCCTGGCGCTGACCCTGCCCGCGCTCGCCATCAAGCTGGGCGTCGGCATCCCCGCCGGCATCTACGCCGCGCTCCATCGCAATTCCTTCGCCGACCGCGCGGTGATGCTGCTGGCGGTGGCCGGCTTCACCGTGCCCTCCTTCGTGCTCGGCCTGCTGCTGGTGCTGCTGTTTGCCGTGCAGCTCGGCTGGCTGCCCTCCGGCGGCCAGGACAGCTGGCGCCACGCCATCCTGCCGGTGATCACCATGGGCCTGGGCGGCGCCGCCGTGCTGGCAAGGTTCACACGCTCGGCGATGCTGGAAGTGCTGGGCCAGCCCTATATGCGCACCGCGCTGGCCAAGGGCGTGCCCTGGCAGATGGCCGTCCGCCGCCACGCCCTGCCCAATGCCGCCATCCCGACGGTGACCATCATCGGCTTCATGATCGGCAGCCTGCTGGCCGGCGCCGTCGTCGTCGAAAGTGTCTTCTCCTGGCCCGGCGTCGGCCGCCTGCTGGTGGTGGCCGTGGCCAACCGCGACCTGGCGGTGGTGCAGTGCATCCTGCTGCTGGTCGCCGCCACCATGATCACCGCCAACCTGGTGGTCGACCTGCTCTATGGCGCCCTCGACCCCCGCCTGCGCGTCACCGCCCGCGGAGAAGCCTGACCATGTCCGCGACCACCCCCCAGCTGGTCCCCGCCGTCGTGGCGCCGCCGAAGCAGCGGACAAAAATCCCGCCGATGGTGGCGATCGCGCTGTTCTGGATCGTCGCGATCCTCGCCATCGCCTTCCTGGCCGAGGTCATCCGCCCCTATTCGATCACCGCCCTCGACCTGCGCGCCCGCCTGTCGCCCCCGGTCTTCATGGGCGGCACCTGGGCGCATCCGCTGGGCACCGACGAGCTCGGCCGCGACGTGCTGTCGCGCCTGATCGTCTCCATCCGCATGTCGCTGCTGATCGCCTTCGGCGCCGCCATCATCGCGGCGACGCTCGGCGTGCTGCTCGGCTTCCTCGCCGCCCATTTCCGCGGCTGGGTGGAGCAGGCGGTGATGGCCCTGGTCGACTTCCAGGCCGCCATGCCCTTCATGATCCTGGCGCTGTCGGTGCTGGCCTTCTTCGGCAATTCCCTGCCGCTCTTCATCGGCCTGCTCGGCCTGCATGGCTGGGAACGCTACGCCCGCATCGCGCGCGGCCTGGCCATCAGCGCCGGCGCGCAAGGCTATGCCGCCGCCGTGCGGCAGCTGGGCGCGACGCCCTGGCGCGTCTATGCCCGCCACGTCCTGCCCAATATCGCGGCGACCCTGATCGTCTCCATGACCCTGGCCTTCCCGGAAATCATCCTGCTGGAAAGCGGGCTGTCCTTCCTCGGCCTCGGCGTGCAGCCGCCGATGACCTCGCTGGGCAACATGGTGGGCTATGGGCGCGAATACCTGACGCGGGCGCCCTGGATCCTGCTGTCGCCCTCCGCCGTCATCGTGCTGACGACGCTCTCCGTCAGCCTGGTCGGCGACTGGCTGCGGGACCGGCTCGACCCCACCCTCCGATAAGCAAGCGAAGGCCGGGGGCATTGAATGCCCCCGGACCCCCACATTCATGCAGCACTAATGACCGCGGTGAAACTGCGGTCCAGAATGTCCTCGGCAACGATCTTCCGCCGCACCAGCCCAGCCCGCGTGTACAAGTCGATATTGCCCTGCTCGTCACGCGCCACAGCATCGTCGATCGGCACCACCCGGGTCCGGGCCCGCGTGAACCACTGCACCGCGACCGGCTCCGGCACATTCATCAGCCCCGACCAGGTCTTCGCGTAACCAGCGATATTCTCGTTCGCCCAGCGACGCGCGACCGTCAGCCGCCGCACGAAGTCTTCGAGGTCCGGCCGCCGCGACGCGATGGCATCGTCCCGCGCCGCCTGGAAGCTCAGCCCCGGCGTGATGCGGTTGCCATCGACGATGCGGCGCGACCCGGCCAGCACCTCTTCCTGCGACACATAGGGCTCCCAGGTCGACCAGGCCTCCACCGCGCCGCTGCCATAGGCCGCCTTGGCATCCGCCGGCAGCAGGAAGACCAGCTTCACCGCATCCGCCGGCAGCTTGGCATCCTCCAGCGCCGCCAGCACCAGCTGGTGCCCGATCGAGCCCCGTCCCGTGGCGATGCTCTTGCCGCGCAGATCGGCCAGCGTCTGGATGCGGCTGTCCTTCGGCACCAGGATCGCCAGCCCGTCCTGCCCTTGCCGCGTCGCCGCGATCGCCTTGGCCGGCACGCCCGCGGCGGCGCCGAAGGTGAAGGGCGCATCCCCCACCAGCCCCGTGTCGATGGCGCCGGCGTTCAAAGCCTCGACCAGCGGCGCGGCGGCGGGGAACTCGCTCCAGGCGAAGCGCCCCTCGACGCCCTTCAGCACCCCGGCCGCCTCCATCACCGCCCGCGCATTGCCGCGCTGGTCGCCGACCCGCAGCGGCGCCTGGGCGCGGAGAACCCGCGGCGCCGCCAGCACGGCGGCCCCCGTCAGCAGAAGTCGACGAGTAGGAAGAAAAGTCATGCGGCGATGTCCTGGTGCGCCAGCTTCTCGGCCAGCAGTCGGCGGGTGGCGGGCAGCAGCGAGCGGCCATACTCGACCGCATCCTCCAGCGGATCGAAGCCGCGGATCAGGAAGGTGGTGACCCCCAGCGCGTGGTACTCGAGGAAGGCCTCGGCCACCTGCTCCGGCGTGCCGACCAGGGCGGTGGTGTTGCCGCGCGCCCCGGTCTCGCGGGCGATGGCGGTGTAGAGCCGCCCTTCCGGCCGGTCGCCCAGCGCCGCCGCATCGAGCAGCCGCTGCGACCCGGCATTCTGCGGGGCTTTCACCTTGGAATCCGCGCCCGTCGACAGCGCAGCCTGCCCTCGAACCCGGCGGATATTAGCAAGAATGCCCTCGGCCTTGGCCCAGGCGGCTTCCTCGGTCTCGGCCAGGATCGGGCGGAAGGACAGGCTGAACTTGACCTCGCGGCCGTGCCTGGCGGCCTCGGCGCGGACGCGGGCGACGATGTCGCGCACCTGCGCCTTGGTCTCGCCCCACAGCGCATAGGTGTCGGCATGCTTGCCCGCCACGCGCAGCGCCGCCTCCGACGCGCCGCCAAAATAGATCGGGATGCGTGGCGCCTGCACGCTCTTCACCTCCGAGGACGCGCCCTTGATCCGGTAATAGGCGCCCTCATGGTCGACCGGCCCCTCGCCCGTCCAGACCGCCTTCAGCACGTCCAGATATTCGTCGGTGCGGGCATAGCGGTCATCCTTGCCCAGCCAGTCGCCGTCGCGCGCCTGGTCGGTGTCGTCGCCGCCGGAGATGACATGGATCGCCGCCCGCCCGCCGCTCAGCTGGTCCAGGCTGGCGAAGGCCCGCGCCGCGGTGGTCGGCGCCTGGAAGCCCGGGCGGTGGGCCACCAGGAAGCTGACCTTCTTCGTGTGGGCGGCGGCATCGGCGGCCAGCAGCAGCCCGTCCGGCCCGTTGCTGTACCAGCCGATCAGGATGCGGTCGAAGCCGCCCTCGTCATGCGCCTGGGCGGAGGCGCGCAGATAGCCGGGGTCCACCGCCGGGCCGCTGGCCGGATGGATCTCCGACTGCTGGCGCGGCTGGACCATGCCGATGAATTCGATCGCGTCGGACATGAGCTTCTCTCCTCAGCCCTGGCCGAGCGCCAGGCGCCCGGCCAGGATGTAGGCTGCATCGGGTTGCGGGGTGTGGATGCGGGCGCAGAGCACGTCGCGCAGATGCCGCTCCAGCGGGTTCTTCCGCGCCAGGCCATGATTGCCGGTGAGCGCCAGCGCCTGCTGCACCACGGCGATGGCATTGTCGGCGGCCAGCGTCTTGATCAGCCCGCTTTCGCTGGCGGTCGGCCCGTCGCCGGCATCCTGGTCGACGGCGGCGCTGGCGATCATCCGCTGGTTGGCCAGCAGCAGCGCGTCGATGCGCCCCACCGCCTCCTGCATCCGCGGCAGGCTGGCCAGCGGCGCGCCGAGGCCGGAGGGCACGCGGTCGCGCAGGAAACCCAGCAGCCAGTCCCGCGCCGCCCGCGCCACGCCGGTGTAGAGGGCGGCGATCAGCAGCGTGTTCCAGGCCGCCTGCGCCGCGTCCGGCCGCGCCCAGTCGCCCGGCAGCCGCAGGTCGGGCGCCTGATGCGCCGCGATGGCGACGCCGTCGAAGAAGACGTCATGGCTGCCCGAGGCACGCAGCCCGGCCTGGTCCCAGCTGTCCTCGATGCGGACGCCTGTCGCGGCGGCGGGCACCAGCACCAGGCCGGTGCGCGGCGCGTCCTCGTCGGTGCGGGCCCAAACCAGCATCCAGCTCAGGGCGGGCGCGCCGGTCGAATAGATCTTCTGCCCCGACAGCCGCCAGCCCTCGCCGTCGCGGCGCAGGATGGTGGCGGGCAGGCCGCCGCGCGCCGGCGTGCCGAGCTCCGGCTCGACGCGCAGCGCATTGACCAGCTCGCCGCGCTCGACCGCGCCACGGCCCAGCGTTTCTTTCAAAGCCTCCGGCCAGGCCCGCTCGGCGCAGATCTGGCGCAGCTGGATGAACTGCATCGACAGGACGAGGGCCGTGGCCGGGCAGCCTTCCGCCACCCCGCCGACGATCTCCGCCGCGCGGGCCAGGCCGATATGGCCGCCGCCGAAGCGTTCCGGCGCGGTCAGGCCGAGCAGCCCGGCCTCCTGCAGCGCCAGGAAATTGGCATGCGGGAAGCTCCCGTCGCGGTCGTGCTGCGCGGCGCTTTCGGAAAAACGCTGCTTCAGCGCGGGCAGCGGGTCGAGGCGAACGAAGCTGTCCATCAGGCGGCTTCCTCGAGCTCGACGCCCAGCGCCGACAGCAGCTGGCGGCGCAGCGTGGCGAAGACCGGGTCGGCATGGCGGCGCGGCCGCGGCAGCTCGACGGTGACATCGGCGGCGATGCGGCCGCCATCCAGCACCAGCACGCGATCGGCCAGCAGCACCGCCTCGTCGACGTCATGCGTGACGATCAGCGTGGTGGGCTGGTGGTGGCGCCACAGCTCCAGCACCAGGGCATGCATGCGGATGCGGGTCAGCGCGTCGAGCGCGGCGAAGGGCTCGTCGAGCAGCAGCAGCTGCGGCTCGCGCACCAGGGCGCGGGCCAGGGCCGTGCGCTGCGCCTCGCCGCCCGACAGCGTCGCCGGCCAGGCGTCCAGGTGGCGGCCGAGGCCCACCTCCTGCAGCGCCGCCTCGGCCCGGTCGCGCAGGGCGCGGCCCTCGAGGCCGATGACGACATTCTGCCAGACCTTCTTCCAGGGCAGCAGCCGCGGCTCCTGGAAGGCGACGGCGACCGGGCGCGGCAGGTCGAGCACCGCCTCGGCCGGCGCCGGGTCGAGGCCGGCCAGCGTCCGCAGCAGCGTCGACTTGCCGGAGCCGCTGCGGCCCAGCAGCGCGGTGAAGCTGCCCGGGGCGAGCTCGAGCGACAGGCTGTCGAGCACGGTGTTGCTGCCGAAGCGGCGGGTCAGGTTGCGGACGCGCAGCGTGCGGTCGGTCATGGCGCGCTCACCCCTTGATCAGGCTGGGACGCCAGGCCAGGGCCCGGCGCTCGACCAGGCGGACCAGCGCATCGGCGCCGAGGCCGAGCAGCGCATAGACCAGCAGGCCGACGACGATGATGTCGGTGCGCAGGAATTCCCGCGCGTCGTTGATCAGGAAGCCGATGCCGGCATTGGCGTTGATCTGCTCGGCGATGACCAGGCTGAGCCAGGCGCTGCCCAGCGCGTAGCGCAGCCCGACCAGCGCCGAGGGGAGTGCTGCCGGCAGCACCACGTGCCGCACCAGCCCGCGGCGGTCGAGGCCGAAGACCTGCCCCGCCTCGACCAGCTTCGGCTCGACGCCGCGAATGCCGGAGAACAGGGTCAGATAGACCGGGAAGGTGGCGCCGAGCGCGACGAGGGCGATCTTCGGCGTCTCGCCGATGCCGAACCACAGGATGAACAGCGGGACGAGCGCCAGGAAGGGCAGCGTGCGCAGCATCTGCATCGGCGCGTCCACCACCTCCTCGCCGCGGCGCGAGAGCCCGGCGACGAGGGCCAGCACCACGCCGGCCGAGAGGCCGATGGCGAGGCCGGCGCCGACCCGCCCGAGCGAGACCAGCAGATGCGACGGCAGCTCGCCCGAGAGCGTCAGCTCCCAGGCGCTGGCCAGCACGGTGCTGGGCGCGGCGAGCGTGCGCGGCGAGATCAGCCCGGCCATGGAGGCCGCCTGCCACAGCAGCACCAGCGCCAGCGGCGAGAGGAAGCGGCGAAGCTGGGCGGGCACGGCCAGGGACGTGATCACCCGGGGCCAGGAGAGGCGGCGGCGTTGCGCCAGGATCAGGTCGCGCGGCGCCGTGGCCGCATGGGTCTCGGACATGCTGGTCCTTTGCGGCATGGGGCCGCCTGCGGGCGTGGATTGTCTGTTCGCCCAGGCCTCAGGCCCGGGCAGGGCGCCGTGTCAGGCCCGACAGAAGCAGGGCCGCGCGAGGCGGCCTGGCATTCGACGGTGAGGACGGGGGCGCTGCGTCATGGCTTCCAAAAATATGAAGCGTGGCGCTTGGGCGAAAGAGTTGTGATTCCCAAATTTGCGCCGGGACGCAGCACGTCCCGACTACGCATCCAGGACGCCGGAGAAAACTATTCCCGCGCGGTCTCGACGCGGTCGGATGCCGCCTGGCGGTCGCGAAACGCCGGGCCGCCGAGCGGGAAGGCCGTGGTGTGCTTCATCCGTTCCATGGCGAAGCGGGAGGTGACGTTGCGCGGCGCCGTGGCCGCGATCAGCTTCTTGTAGAAGGTGTCGTAGGCGGCCATGTCGGCCACCGCCACGCGCAGCATGTAGTCGACCTCGCCGGCCATGCGGTAGGCCTCCATCACCTCCGGCATGGCAGCGACCGCCTCGGCGAAGCGCTGCATCCAGGACGGCGAATGGTCGCCCGCCTCGATGGCGACGAAGACGCTGAGGCCGAGCCCCACCGCCTCCGGCGAGACCAGGGCGACGCGGCGGGTGATCACCCCCTGCCCTTCCAGCTTCTGCACGCGCTTCCAGCAGGGGGTGGTGGACAGCCCCACCTTGTCGGCCAGCTGCGCCACGGACAGCGTGGCATCCGCCTGCAGCAGGCTCAGAATCTTGCGGTCGATCTCATCCATGCGCGCCAGCCTAGCATCGCGCCGGCGCGCTGGCGCAAGGGGAGGGTCAGGCGACATCCCGGAACAGCTGTGGCGGGATCTCGGCGATGAAGCGGGAGGGCTTGGCCGCCCAGTCGCGCCGGTGCCGCACCCAGCTGAGCCACAGCGTCTTCCGCGCCCGGGTCAGGCCGACATAGAAAAGCCGCCGCTCCTCGTCGAGGCTGCCCTGCGCCTCGGCGCGGAAATGCGGGAAGACGCCGTCCTCCAGACCGGGGAGCAGCACATGGTCGAATTCCAGCCCCTTGGCCCGGTGCAGCGTCATCAGCGCCACGGCATCCGGCGCCTCGGCCTCGCCTGCCGCATTGCCCAGCGCCAGGGCATCGGCATAGGCGGCCAGGCTGCCGCTGCGCGCGGCGGCGGCGAAGGCGGCCTCCCAGGCGGCGATGACCGGCGCCGGGGCCTGGCGCAGCCCGGCGGCCAGGCCGCTGCCGCTGGCCGCCAGCTGCAGCGCGTCGGCGGGTGACGGGCGCTGCGCCGCGAGGGCCGCGGCGATCGCCTTCGCCGTCTCGGCGACCGCCAGGAACGGGGCGCGGTCGTCGTCGGTGGCCTTCAGGGTCGGGATGGCGGCGGCCAGTGCCAGCCCGGCCTCGCCCGCATGGTCGCGCAGCCGGGCGAACAACCGCCCCGACAGGCCCCGCGCCGGCATGGCGCAGGCGCGGCGGAAGGCATCGTCGGCGGCGGGGTCCCAGGCGCCCTGGCGGAAGCTCAGCGCCAGCCGCAGCCAGGCCTGGGCGGCGAGGATTTCCTTCGGCGGCTCCGGCTCGCGCTCGGCGACCATGGCGGTCGGGATGCCGGCCTCGCGCAGCGCCAGCTGGATCGGCTCGGCCAGGAAGGTCGCGCGCAGCAGCACGGCGGCGTCGCGCCAGGCGAGCTCGGGGCTTTTCTGCCGCAGGGACAGCAGGCGCTTGGCGACCGCCTTGCCCTCCTCGCCCGGGGTTTCCAGGATGGTCAGGCTGAGCGGCGGGCCCAGCGCCGACTTGGCATCCGCCGGGCGCAGCACCTTGCGCAGCGCCTCGGGGTCGCAGGCGGCCACCGCATTGGCGGCCAGCAGGATGCGGCGGGTGGAGCGGTAGTTGGTCTCCAGCCGCAGCGCCGCGGGGGCGGTGGGATAGTGCTCGGCGAAGCGGCGCAGCTCGGCGACGGCGGCGCCGCGCCAGCCATAGATCGCCTGGGCATCGTCGCCGACGGCGAAGACCCGCGCCCCCTGCCCCGCCAGCAGCTTGACCAGCCGGTGCTGCGCCAGGTTGGTGTCCTGGAACTCGTCGACCAGAATTTCCGACCAGCGCGCCTGCCAGCGGGCGGCGAGATCCGGGTCGTCGCGCATGGCGCGGACGGGGAGCGCGATCAGGTCGTCGAAATCCAGCGCGGCGCGCTCGGCCAGCGCCGCCGTGTAGTCGGGCAGCAGGGCCGCCGCCTGGTCGAGCAGCGCCCCCTCGAAGCGCGCGAAGGCTTTTCCACGCGGCGTCTTCGCCAGCCGGCCTTTCAGCAGGGACAGGACCTCCTGCAGCGCGGCGCCGGTCTGGGCGTCGCGGATGCCGCCGGCCTGCATCAGCAGCCGCCGCGCCTCGGCCTGGGGGATGATGGAGAAGCCGCGCGGCAGGCCGGGCACATCGGCGCCATCCTCGACCAGCAGGCGGGCCATGGCGGCGTGGAAGGTACCGACCCAGCGCGGCAGCTGCTCGGGCGGCAGGCGCTGCGCCAGGCGGGCGCGCATCTCGGCCGCCGCCTTGGTGGTGAAGGTGATGCAGAGCAGGCGCGAGGGGTCCTCGCCGCGGCGCAGGATCAGGTCGACGACGCGGCGGGCCAGCGTCTCGGTCTTGCCGGAGCCGGCGCCAGCGATGACCAGCTGCGGCGCCGGCGCCAGCACCGCGGCGCGCTGCGCCGGGTTCAGCCCGGCGAGATGCTGCTCCGTCATGCCGGGCGGTCGAGGAAGCTGGGCCGCGCCTCGGGGTTCACCGCGATGCCGGCGGCGCGCAGCGAGGCCAGCAGCGTGTCGCGGTCGAGCCGCAGGTAGCGGGTGAGCAGCTGCAGGTAGAGACCCATGAAATCCGCGCCATGCCCGTCGGAGAAACCCTCGGCCGTGCTGGTCAGGCAATGCGCCAGCTCGTGCAGCAGCACCCAGGGTGGGCATTCCAGCGGCAGGCGCAGCCGCAGCCGGTCGGCATCGGCCATGCGGCGACGGGCCTGGGGCGGCAGCGGCTCGACCTTGGGCGGGAAGCGCAGGCCGAGCTCGGCCCAGAGCGCGTCGACCATCGGCTGGGCGGCGGCGAAGGCGACCAGGCCGCCGCCATGCGGGGCGATCACCCGGTCCTCCCAGGCATAGACGCGCTGGCGCTGGGCGTCGCGGCGCTTTTCCGAGGCGTGGTCCGCTGTGGTCACTCCAGCGCCCCCTGCCCTGCCCCGCGCACCGGGCGGTTCAGGCTGATGCGGTCGCCGGCGGCATAGCCCTGGCGGTAGGCGCCATTGGCGCGCAGCCCGCTGCGGCGGGCGCTGACCAGGCGGACGGAGGTTTCCTTGAAGGTATCCTCCACAACCCGGTGCTTCACCACAATCAGGGCGCTGCCGGTGCTGCGCTGGGCGGCGACCTCGGCCTCGCGCGCGGCATGCAGGGTTTCCAGCCGCTCGGCGATGCGGCTGGCCATGCCCTGCTGGTAACTGGTCGAGGCAAGGCGCAGGGCCACCGCCTTCAGCTCCGGCCGGCTGCCGCGGAAGCGAGCCAGCTCGGTCTGCATGCCGCGCTCGATGACGGCGTAGAGATAGCTTGCCATGGCGGTGTCTTCCTCGAAGCCGAAGAAGATATAGCGCGGGCGGTCCTCTTCCCGGGTCAGCCAGACCTTGCAGTCGCAAAAGCGGGCAATGGCGGGGACGCAGCCGTCGATCGGGCGGCGCTGCCGGCCGGGCAGCGGGATCTCGACCTGGACGCAGCGGGCGGCGCGGATGTCGATCTCGTCCATGCTGAGGGCGTAGCGCTCGAGCAGGCGGCCGGCCATCTCGGCGGCGGCGAGCGCCTCGGCCTCGGTGCAGCCGTTGGAGACGGTCTTCTCCGTCAGCGCCTTGATGCGCGCCTTGACCCGCGCCAGCTCATTCGCCTGCTGCATGCTGTTCTCAACCCGCCCGTCATCGATGGACCCGGCACGGCTATAGCACGGCGGGGGTCCGGGTGCAGGCGCGGCAGGCGTTCCGAAGGCGCATGGCGCGGGGGCGTTGGATGCATCCATGGCGGTTTTTCCGGAGTTGGTGGCGGCGGCCGGCGGGGCGTTATTTTCCGGAGGGTTGGATGCATCCATCGTCGCGCGGGCGGCCCGGCGACCAGGAAACCTGCCCATCCGCATCGGCCGTGGATGCATCCACGTTAGACGGAGCCGGTGGTGGCCGCCGGGAATGCCGCTTCCGGACAGCGCCGCGATGGATGCATCCATCCTCATCCTCCCTGACAAAAACCTCGCCAAGTCCCGGCTTTGAGTCTAGGAAGGCCGCGGGGGACTTCGGGGGTACCATGGATCAGCTCGACACCTTCCGCCGCATCGCCGAGGTGCTGCGCTCGGCCCAGCGCACCGCCATCGAGGTCGAGAACGCGCCGGACAAGCGCAAGCGCCTGCGCAGCTTCTCGGTGCAGGAGGCCGCGGCGCTGATCGGGGTGACGCCCACCCAGCTGCGCCGCACCGCCGGGCTGGCGCCGCGGGGCGGCGGCATCACGCCGCGGGCTCGCGTGGAATTCGCCGAAATCCTTGAGGCACGGCAGGCGCTGGGCAAGCTGCCGCGACGCGACGCCGCGCGCGGCGAGGGCCTGGCCACCGTCGTCTTCACCAATTTCAAGGGCGGCTCGGCCAAGACCACCAGCAGCGTGCATTTCGCCCAGTACCTGGCGCTGGCAGGGTTCCGGGTGCTGCTGGTCGACCTCGACAGCCAGGCGAGCGCCACGGCGCAATTCGGCCTGGACCCGGCGCATGAGATCAGCGCCGAGAAATGCTTCCTGGCCTGGCTGAAGCGGGAAGGGGAGGGGGCAGCGCTCGCCCAACGCCTGTGTCAGCCCACCTATTGGCCGGGCATCGACCTGCTGCCCGCCGGCGCCGCGCTCGCCGAGGCGGAGGAATTGCTGGCGGCGCGGGCGGCGAGCGGCGCGGTCGAGGACCCGCTGTATTTCGACGAGCTGGCGGCGCTGCTGGCCGCGACCGGCGACCGCTACGACATCGTCGTCGTCGACACCCGGCCGGACGTCAACATGCTGATGACGGCGGCCCTCCATGCGGCGACCGGCATCGTGGTGCCGACGCGGGCGACGATGACCGACCTGGCCTCGACCGGCGAGTTCTTCGCGCATCTGGCGGGCTATGCTGGCGACTTCCGCGCCGCCTTCGGCCAGGGGCTGGACTTCGCCTTCAGCCGCATCCTGGTCACCGCCTTCGACCCCACCGACCGCAGCCAGGAGGCGCTGCTCGGCCTGCTGCGCGAGCGCTTCGGCGAGGCGGTGCTGGGCGATCCCTTCCTGCATTCGCGCATCATGGGCACGGCGGGCTTCGGCAAGGAGACGCTGTACGAATACGAGCCCTCGACCGACCGCGCCGCCTACAACCGGGTCATCGCCAGCGCCAATGCGGTGAACCGCGCCATCCTGGGCCAGGTGCTGCAGCATTGGGGGCGCGCCGCATGAAGAACCGCTTCGGCGCCCTGTCCCAGGCGATGCGCGACAGTACCGCCGAGGTCGCGCCCGCCGCCGCCGCGCCCGCCGCGCAGCACCGGCCGGCGACCGCGCTGAACGCCGCCGCCGAAGGGTTGCGCGAACGCATCGCCCGGCTGGAGGCGGAGCTCGCCGCTGGCGGGTCGCGCGAGGCCGAGCTGCGGCAGGCGCTGGCCGCCACCCGCGCCGTCGCCGCCAGGGCAGGGGAGGGGGCCGAGGAATTCCTGTTCATCGACCCGGGGCTGGTCACCGACCTGCTGCCGCGCGACCGGCTGCCCGGCGCCTTCGACGGCGCCGAGTTCGAGGAGCTGCTGGAAGACATCCGCGCCAATGGCCAGAACGACGCCATCACGCTGCGGCGGCAGGGGGAGGGGTTCGAGATCGCGGCCGGGCGACGGCGGCTGGAGGCCTGCCGGCGTCTCGGCATCCAGGCGCTGGCACGGGTGCGGACGCTGGACGATGCGGCGATGCTGCGGGTGCAGTTCTCGGAGAATGAGCGGCGCGAGGATATTTCTGCGCTGGAGCGGGCCCGCTGGTTCGCCGAGGTGCGGGGTCGCTTGCCGGGGACGGCGCGGGAGATCGCGGCGCAATTCGGCCTCGATCCGTCGACCTTGAGCCTCTATCTGCGCCTGGCGCGTTTCCCTGCCGAGATCACCGAGAAGCTGCGCGAGCCGCGGCGGCTGGCGATGCTGCGCGCCCGCCGGGTGATGGAGGCGGTGGAGGCCGATGCGACCGCGCTGCCCCGCATCCTGTCAGCATTGGACGCGCAGGCCCGAACCGCTGGCAGCGCCCTTGACGCGGAAGAGCAGATTTCCCTGCTGATGCGCGTGTCCGAGGGTCGCGAGGCGCGCCCTGGCAGCAACCGCCCAGCGCTGCCGGAGCGCCGGCACATCGTGCACGAGGGTCATCGGATCGGCACGCTGACGCGCAATGGCGGCCAGTGGGTGTTCCGCTTCGCGACGTCGCTGACGGACGAGACGGTCCAGGACCTGGCCGACCGCCTGCCCAGCTTGCTGCCGATAGGAAAAAAAAGATGAGGGAGGTCTGGAGGGAGAATTCTTTCTCCCTCCGGCCTTGCTTGCTTCCTTCCTGCGAACCCTGCCAGCCGCTCCAGGCTTGCAAGGTTCTCAGTTTGAAACGGGTGGCGGCGACGGCTCGAGCAGCAGCCCGCGGTCGGTGACCCGCACCTTGGCGTTCTTATAGGCCGAGAGCGCCAGGTGCAGCGGCCCTTCGAACTGGGTCTTGAAGTTCTTCAGCGCGCCGACCTTGGAGCCGAACTGCCGCCAGAGCCGATCCCAGCCGATCGGCGTCTCCTTCGGCAGGGAATGCAGCCGGTAGGCGAGCCAGAGGTAGATATCGATGGCCAGGGGCGAGGTAGTGAGATCCCTGACAGCCGCGCGGTCGACCAGCACGGGATGCCGGCGGAGCTCGTCGAAGAAGGTCTGCGACAGCACGACATGCTCGACGAGGCGGGCGGTGCGCTTGGAGCGGGGGTCGGGCTCGCCGATATAGCTATAGGCGTCGACCAGGCGCTGGTTGACGATGACGCCCTTCTTGTCGTTGCCGAAGCTGAAGTCGACGGCGCAGGTGGCCAGGCGCTCCAGCTGCTCGGCGACCTTGCCGTTGCTGGGGCCGCCGCGGCTGATGCCGAGCCGCGCCAGCACCGCGCTGGCCGAGCGGCCCATATGGATCTCGCGCGAGCCGCGTTCCAGCGCCTCGGTCTGCCAGTCGATCATCAGCAGGCGGGCGTAGCTGCCGAAGGGGACGCCGATGAATTCCTGGCTGTTGTCGTCGCGCAGCCGCACGCCGGGGCGGACCAGCAGCCGGGCATAATCGGTGTCGATCAGCCAGTTCTGGTCCTTCGGCTGGTCGCGATGCGGCAGGCCGGCCAGGCACCAGGCGGAATAGCTGTAGCCGACCTCGCTGCCGCCCTCGAATTCGCGCACGATGGCGGAGGAGGCGGTGTCGGCGATCTGGCGGCCCATGCGGCCGGCCAGAGCCTTGCTCAGGCTGGGCGGGCGGCTTTCCAGCACGGCGAGCTGGGCAGCCTTGACGGCGCCCTTGACCCCCTTGGCCTCGACGATGCCATGCACATTGGCGGCGGCGCCGAAGAGGTCACCCTGCTGGGTCCCCCCCTGCTGCTGCAGACCGGGGCCGATCGACGTCTTCAGATTCGCTGGCAGCTCAACCATGAGCCGCAAACTGCCCCGGCCCCCCGGCGAGAGTCGATGCGAACCTTGCCAACCGGCTTTCTCCTGGCCTGTGAACCTTGCCAGCCCAGGGCAATGGTTTGGGTAGTAGAGATATTGTTATTGAAGAAGGGCTGGCAGGGTTCGCGTGGATAACCCGCTGACCCCTTGATCTTGAACGACATTCCGGAAAAGCGCGCTGCTGGCAGGGTTCGCAGTTGACGGGCTTCGGCGGTTTTCCGGGGGCTGGCAAGGTTCACAGCCGGCTGGGGGACAGAATCGGCGCCGAGACGGCATGGCTGGCAAGGGTCGCAAGTCCTTCGAATCGCTCGATCGAGTCTCGCAGCCTCGCCGCGGCTGGCAAGGTTCACGGCTGGGAAGGTTCACGCGGCCCGGCTGGCCACTGTTCGGCGGGCTAGGTCCGGCTGGCAAGGTTCCCGGCTGGCAAGGTTCACAGGGGCCGGGCGGCTGGCAAGGTTCACAGCGCGGCGCCCTGCGGCTTGCCGCGCCGTGACGCCGGGGTATAGAAAGGTACGACCCGGTCATCCTGAGGAGCGCCACGATGTCGAGCAGCCTGGCCCTGAAGCTGGATGAGGAGACACGCCAGCGGCTGCAGGCGCTGGGGCAGCTGCGCGACCGCTCGCCGCATTGGCTGATGAAGAAGGCGGTGCTGGAATTCCTCGAGCGCGAGGAAGGCTATGAGCGGGAGAAGAGCGAGGACCTGGCGCGCTGGGAGGCCTATCGCCTGAGCGGCCGCGCCATCCCCGGCGATGCCGTGCAGGATTGGCTGGAGCGCTTCGGCACCGCGGCGGAGACGCCGGCGCCGGGCCTGGACTGAGCTGCCGCCGCCATGGCCGGGCTGCTCTGGCTGCCGGAGGCGGTCGACGACCTGCAGCGCCTGCTGCGCTTCCTGCAGGAGAAGAACCCCGAGGCCGCCCGCCGCGCCGCCCGCGCCATCGGCGCCGGGGCGACCCGGCTGGCCGGGCAGGGCGAGCTCGGCCGGCCGATGGGCGATGGCACCGGGCGGCGGGAGCTGGTGGTGCCCTTCGGCGCCGGCGCCTATGTGCTGCGCTACCGCCTGGATGAGGGCAGCGACCAGCCGCTCCGGGTGGTTGTCATTCGCCTGTGGCATGGCCGGGAAGCGCGGGCGTGAGGACAAAGCCGCTGATTTTTCACCCACTCGTCACGCGACATGCTAATTGCCCCGTCGCGCGCGCCGCCGCCCTGCTGGCGACCCCGCGCGCCGGCCCCCGGGATCAGGATGATCTCTGCCGGGCACAGGCTCGCGCAGGGGTGTTTGGAGACGGTCAACCTTCCTAAATAGACAAACGGCCACCGTGCGGCGGCCGTTCCTTCTTCTGTCACCCCGCTGGTCCTGCCGATGCCCTCCAGGCGCGGTGCCGGCGGTCTGGCCCGTTCGGGCCGGCCAGCGTCGGGTGTGACGTACGAGACCTTGTTGGGGCCTTCCCTGGTCCCCCAGCACGAACGAACAGGTGGATAGATGGACGGGATGTTTACCTACGGCGCGGCTGATCAGGGCGATA
Source organism: Roseomonas sp. 18066 (assembly GCF_902706185.1). Classification (GTDB taxonomy): domain Bacteria; phylum Pseudomonadota; class Alphaproteobacteria; order Acetobacterales; family Acetobacteraceae; genus Pseudoroseomonas. The sequence continues at coordinate 16,877 of NZ_CACSJM010000045.1, forward strand.
CCGAGGGCGGCGCGCCGCTCAAGGCGCGGACGGGCGCGTTCGGGGACATCCTGGCCCGCGAGACGCCGGAGGCTGAGCGTCCGGCCGGGATGAACCGTGGCTGGCGGGCCGAGATGGGCGACGAGTTCGACAGCCCCGAGACGGTCGACGTGCGCGTCGACGAGAACGTCGAGGAGGAGGAGCGCGAGCCCGCCGAGGCCGAGGAAGGCGAGGAGCCGCGCGAGGCGGCCGAGGCCGAGGAAGGCGTCGAGGGCGGCAACGTCAACGAGGCCACCCTGGCGCGGTCCGACGACCCGGTGCGCATGTTCCTGCGCGAGATGTCGGGCACCGACCTGCTGAGCCGCGACGAGGAGATCGCCCTCGCCCAGCGGATCGAGGCCGGGCGCGACGCGATGCTGGCCGGGCTGTGCGAGAACCCGATCACCTTCACGCATCTGCAGGCCTGGCGCACCGCGCTGCAGGAATCGCAGATGCCGCTGCGCGACGTGGTCGAGCTGGAGGCGATGGCCGCCGACGCCGCCCCGGCGCCGGAGCCGGAGGAGGCCGAGGAGGCCGAGCCCGCCGCGCCGCATGCGACGCTTGACGAGAAGATGAAGCCCGAGGTGCTGGCCGCCTTCGGCGCCGCGCTCGACGCCCATACCATGCTGCGCGGCATGACCGCGCGCAGCGGCGACGCCCAGGCCAAGCGGGCCGAGATGGTGGTGCTGTTCGGCGCCCTGCGCCTGCGCCCGGCCCGGCTGGACCTGCTGGTGGCCCAGGTGCGCGAGATGCACCGCCGCCTGCTGGGGCTGGACGGCAAGGCGGTGCGCCTGGCCGTGTCCGCGCGGCTGGACCACGAGGCCGTGCTGAAGCTGTGGGACGGCAGCGAGGCCGGCGCCACGCGCGTGCTGGATGCGGTGGCCAAGGTTCGCAGCAGCGCGGCGCGGCATGCGCAGGCAGTGCGCGACCTGCGCGAGAGCATGCCCGCCATCCGCGTCGGCATTTCCAAGCTGGAGGCCGAGAGCGGCCTGTCGGCGCCGGAGCTGCGCCGGGTCTGCGCCGAGGTCGCCCGCGGCGAGCGCGACATGCGCAAGGCCAAGGAAGAGCTGACCCGCGCCAACCTGCGGCTGGTGGTGCATATCGCCAAGCGCTACCGCAACCGTGGGCTGATGTTTGGCGACCTGATCCAGGAAGGGAACATCGGGCTGATGCGCGCGGTCGATAAGTTCGACTGGCGCCGCGGCTTCAAGTTCGCGACCTATGCCACCTGGTGGGTGCGGCAGGCGATCACCCGGTCGCTGGCCGACCAGGCCCGCACCATCCGCGTCCCCGTCCATATGACGGAGACGGTCGGCAAGGTCGCGCGGATGAGCCGCCGTTTCGCCCAGAAGGCCGGCCGCGAGCCGACGCCGGAAGAGCTGGCGGGCGAGCTGGGCATGTCGGTCGACAAGGTGCGCGCCGTGCAGCGCCTGGCGCGCGAGCCGGTCAGCCTGGAGAACCCGATCGGCGAGGATGATGACGGCCGCCTCGGCGACTTCATCGAGGACGAGAACGCGGTGATCCCCTTCGACGCCGCCGCCCGGTCCTCGATGCGCGACGCGACCATGCGCATCCTGTCCGACCTGACGCCGCGCGAGGAACGCATCCTGCGCATGCGCTTCGGCATCGGCGGCGAGAACGACCATACGCTGGAAGAAGTGGGCAAGACCTTCAACGTCACCCGCGAGCGTATCCGCCAGATCGAGGCGAAGGCGCTGAAGAAGCTGCAGGTCTCGAAGCGCGGCAAGTCGCTGCGGTCGTTCCTGGCGTAAAGACAAGGCTGGGGGAATGAATTCCCCCCGCAAACGTATACGTTTGCGCCCCTCTTTTTTCTGTTCTGTAAGATAACTGCGTCTTGCTGAACCGTCGTCATGGCGGCTCAGTGGGGCGCATTTTTTTATATCAGGTCGCGCTGTGGACTGGCCGTTTCACGTCCTGTCGTAACGTGGACACGGCAGTCCGAAAGAAAAAAGATGGGGTCCAGGGGAATTCATTCCCCTGGCCTTTGCCTGTTCTTACTTAATCTCAGTCTCCACCACCCCAACGCCCGCGAATTCAGCGCGGACGGCGGTCCCCGGCGGCACCAGGATATTGCCGGTGCAGCTGCCGGTGGTGATGACCATGCCTTTCTTCAGGCCGCCGAAGCGCTTGGCGCCTTTGTTGGCCAGCCACTGGATCAGGCGGATCGGCTCGCCGGCGGTGTTGCCGCCGACATGCTCGACCGCCACCTGGCCGTTGAAGGTCAGCTTGATCGGCAGCTTCGGCGGGTCGATCGCCTGCCAGGCGTCCACCGCCGGCCCCACCACCAGCGCGCCGTGGTTCACCTGGTCGGCGGCGTGGCTCAGCGGGTCGCTGATGGCCAGGCGCTCGAAGCGGGTGTCGACGATCTCGATGGTCGGGTTCAGCGTGGCGATGGCCGCCAGCACCTCGTCGCGCGAATAGGGCGCGTCGCGCGGCGGCAGGTCGGCGCCCAGGGTGTAGCCGATCTCGGCCTCGATGCCGGTGATGTTGAAGTCGCTGGCGGCATAGGGGGTGCTGTCGAAGCGCATGTCCTCGGCATGCAGGGCGACGCCGGAGGGCTCGGCCTCGGCGGTGGCCGCACCCACCTTCCAGCCGGCGATCGGGCCGCGCCCGGCGGCGACCAGCAGCTGGATCTCCACCACCTCGGCCGCGTTCTGCGGGCGGGCGCCTTCCGGCAGGTGGGTCAACAGCTTCCGGCTGCGGCGGGCTTCCAGCAAGGCCTGGGCGGCGGCGGCAAAATCGGTGGCCATGGCGCGGCGTTCTCTCTGTCTCGGATGCGGCATCCTGGCCGATCCCGGCGCGTTGGGCGAGGGGCGCAGCTTATGGTCGGCCGTTCGCTGCGGTGGTAACCAGGGGCGGCCTGCCCCGGGGTGACGGGCGGGCCGATGGGGATGCGGGTCTTGGGTGCGGTTGTCGGGGGTGACGCCTATCTGCTGTTCCGGCTGGGAAGCCGCCGCTGCGCCCTGGCGCAGGCGGCGGTGCGCGAGGTGCTGCCGCTGCCGCGGCTGTTCCGCCCGCCCGCCCTGCCGAAGCCGATGGCCGGCTACCTCAATTTGGGCGGCGCCGCGGTGCCGGTGGTCGACCTGGCGAAGCTGTTCGGCATCGCCACCAGCGCCGAGGCCGACCAGGCGCTGTACCGTCACATCCTTTTGATCGACGGCCCGGACGGCCATGCGCCGCTGGGGTTGCTGGTGGACCGCGTGCTGGACCTGCTGCGGGTGGTGCCCGAGCGGCTGCGCGCCGTGGCGCCCGAGGCGACGCTGAATGGCTGCGCCATCGCCGAGCTGGAGACGGCCGAGGGCTTCGTCCATCTGCTCGCCGCCGACCGGCTGCTGCTGTCGCAGGAGGCGGCGGCGCTGGCGGCGCTGCAGGAAGGGGCGGCGGCGCGGCTGGCGGAATGGAGCGGGCCGTGACGCCGCAGCCCGGGTCGCTGCCGGCTTTCACCCCGCATTTCCTGCCGGATGTCGACTTCACCCGGCTGAAGCGGCTGGTGATCGCGCGCACCGGGCATTTCTACTACCAGGACAAGGACGCGCTGCTGTGGGAGCGGCTGCGGCGGCGGCTGCGCGAGACCGGGCTGACCAGCGCCGGCGCCTATCTGTCGCGGCTGCTGGACGAGGCGCAGGGCCCGGCCGAATGGGCCGCGCTGGAAGCCGAGATCACCGTCGGCGAGACTTTTTTCTTCCGCTATGCCGAGCAGTTCGCGGCGCTGGCCGACACCATCCTGCCCGACATCCTGGCCCGCCATGGCGAGGAGAAAAGGATCCGCGCCTGGAGCGCCGGCTGCGCCATCGGCGCCGAGCCCTATTCCCTGGCCATCCTGCTGCACCGTCTGCTGGGCGACGCGCTGGAGCATTGGCGGCCGGCGCTGATCGGCAGCGACCTGAACGCGGCGGCGCTGGCCCAGGCGCGGCGCGGCGAATACAGCCGCTGGGCGCTGCGCACGCTGCCGGCGGAAGAGCTGGAGCGCGATTTCACCGCGGTCGAGAATGGAAGGCGCTTCCAGCTGCGGCCGCAGTTCCGCGCCATGGTGCAGTTCGAGCGGCACAACCTGCTGAGCCTGCTGGATGGCAGCAGCCCGCTGCAATTCAGCGAATTCGACCTGATCCTCTGCCGCAACGTGCTGATCTATTTCCACCCCGAGGTGGTGGAGCAGGTGGTGCGCGCGCTGGCCGAGCGGCTGCGCGAGGGCGGCTGGCTGCTGCTGGGCCATGCCGAGCCCAACCCCGCCTTCGCCGAGTTTTTGGACGTTGTGCAGCTGCCGGGGACGGTCGCGTACCGGCGGGGCGGCGCGCCGCGGCCGGCGCCGGTGGCCGCGGCCTTGCCGGTTCCGGTGATCGCGCCGCCGCTGCCCTTGCCGCTGGGGCCACCGGTCGTCGCCGCGCGCCCGGCGCCGCCGCCGCCCGTGGCAGCGCCCCCGCCCGACGCCGCCGACTGGCAGGCGGAGCTCGCCGCCGCGCGCGGCCGCGCCGATGCCGGCGACCTGGATGGCGCGCTGCAGGCCTGCCGCGCCGGGCTGCTGCTGCAGCCCACCGAGGCAGCGCTGCATTATTACGATGGGCTGATCCGCCGCGGGCTGCGCCAGCCGCGCGAGGCGGCGCAGGCCTTCCGCCGCGCGCTGTACCTGCAGGGCGATTTCGCCATGGCGCATTACCAGCTGGGCCTGCTGCTGCTGGACGAGGGCGAGCGCGCCGCCGGCCGCCGCGCTTTGACGGTGGCCGCCCGCATCGCCCAGGGCCAGCCGCCGGGCGCCCCGCTCGCCGAGGGCGACGGCATGACCGCGGCCGGTCTGCGCGACCTGGCGCGGCTGCAGCTCGACGCTGTCGACCGGATGGGGAGGGCCTGATGCCGAAGACGCTGCAAAGCCTGCCCTCCCTGGCGCATCGCGCCGAGCGCATCCTGCAGGAGCGCACCGCGGCCCTGGCCGCCCGCCCGGCGCTGCTGGCGCCGGCGGCGCCGAAGATCTCCCTGCTCGCCTGCGCGGTGGGGGCGGAGCTCTACGGGCTGCCGATCGCGGCCGTGGCCCAGGCGGTGCCGCAGGGACCCTGCGCCCGGCTGCCCGGGGCGCCGCCGGCGCTGCTCGGCCTGTTCGGCCAGGCGGGGCAGGTGTTCTGCGTGCTCGATCTCGGCGCGCTGTTCGGCCAGCCGGGCGATGCCGCCAGCCCCGGCCACTTCCTGCTGTTGCGGCATGACCGGGCCGCAGGCGCGCCGCGCTTCGCCCTGCGCGCCGACCGTGTCATCGGCGCGGTGCGCGTCGCCCCGCCGGACGAATCGGATGAAGAAGCCCGGCCGGCGGGCAGCCCGGTCACCGGCCATGCCCGGCTCGACGATGGCCGGCTGGTCGCGCTGCTGGCGCTCGACCGGCTGCTGCTGCCCTATCTTCCGGCGCCTTTCCCGACCCCTCGCGGAGCCTGAGCCTTGAGCATCGCCAATCGCATCCTTCTCGGCTTCACCGCCCTCACGCTGCTGCTGGTCGGGCTCGGGGTCTATGGGCTGAACCAGATCGGCGTGGTCACCCGCGCCACCGAGCAGATCGTCAGCCGCGACCTGATGACGCTGCGCCAGCTGATGGAGCTGCGCGACGCCGAGGCCGACATGCACGAGGCCCGCGCCCGCACCACCTCGCGCTTCCTGGTGCGCAGCCTGGGCCGCGAATTGCGCGGCGAGGACCCGGTGCAGGCCTGGCCCGGCCACCTGGCCCGGGCCGAGGGGCTGCTGCAGCAGATGGCGCAATCGGCCAACCAGAATGCGGCGGCGGCGCTGAGCAGCGACCGGCGCGACGGCTGGCAGCAGATCGGCCAGCTGCTGGCCCAGGCGCAGACGCCGCTGCGGCAGATCCGCGAGGCCAGCCAGGCGCAGTTCGCGGCGATCCGCGCCGAGGACCTGGCCCAGGTGCAGGGCATCGGCGAGGGCATCGTGCTGGCCCGCGCCGAGCTCGGCCGGCTGATCGACCGGCTGCAGGAGGCGGTGAATGCCAGCATCGCGACCGGCCAGCAGCGCGGCAACGAGATCTATGAGGAAAGCCGGCTGTCGGTCGCCCTGGTCCTGGTCGCCGCGGTGCTGCTGGCCATCGCCATCACCCTGGTGATCCGCCGTTCCATCGTGCAGCCGCTGGGCGCCTTCATGGCCTTCGTCGAGCGGGTCGGCCGCGGCGACCTGGGCGGCGAGGCGGCGATCACCGGGCGCGACGAGCTCGGCCGGCTCGGCGTCACGCTGAACGCCATGGTCGATGGCCTGCGCCAGCTGGCGCGGCAGAGCCGCGACGCGACCGAGAACCTGAACGCCGCCGCCGCCGAGATCCGCGCCAGCACGCAGGAGCAGGCGGCGAGCGTCGAGGAGCAGCTGGCCGCCGTGCAGGAGACGGCGGCGACCGTCGACGAGATCACCCATTCCGGCGTGCAGATCGGCAAGCGCGCGCAGGAGGTGATCGCCTCGGCCCAGGCCACCGCGCAGACCTCGACCGCGGGGCTCCGCGCCGTCGACGAGACGGTGCGCTCGATGGACCTGATCCGCGACCAGGCCGAGGCGGTGGCCGGCAATATCGTGGCGCTGTCGGAGAAGACCCAGGCGATCGGCGAGATCATCGCCAGCGTCAACGACATCTCCGAGCGCAGCCACCTGCTGGCGCTGAACGCCGCCATCGAGGCGGCGGCGGCCGGCGAGCAGGGCCGCTCCTTCGCCGTCGTCGCCGCCGAGATGAAGACGCTGGCCGACCAGGCCAAGGAGGCCACCGGCCAGGTGCGCTCGATCCTCGGCGACATCCAGCGCGGCATCAATTCCTCCGTCATGCTGACCGAGGAGGCGGTGAAGCGCGTCGCCGCCGGGCGTGAGCGCACCGACACCACCCATGCGACGATCACCGAGATCAGCAGCCGCATCCAGGAGAGCGTGCAGACCTTCCAGCAGATCGTGGCCAGCACCAACCAGCAGCAGCTGGGCATCGAGCAGGTGATGAGCGCGCTGCAGAACATCCGCCAGGCCAGCCAGCAGACCGCCGCCGGCACCCGCCAGCTGGACACCGCCGCGGCCAATCTGTCGCAGCTGTCGCAGCAGCTGGTCGGGCTCGCCGACCGCTACCGCCTCTGACCCAGCCGTCATGACCGACTTCCGCCAGGAACTGCTCGCCGCCTTCGGCATCGAGCACCAGGAGCATCTGGGCGCCATCCGCGCGGCGCTCGCCGCCGCCGGGCGCGGCCAGGTCTTCGACCTGCGCGATGTCTTCCGCCGCGCCCACAGCCTGAAGGGGGCGGCGCGCGCCGTCGACCTGCCGGTGGTGGAGGAGCTGGCGCATCGGCTGGAGGCGGTCTTCACCGCGGTGGGGGAGGCGGGGCTCAGCCTCGACGCCGCCGCCATCGCCGCCATCCAGCTCGGGCTGGACGGGATCGAGGGCTATGTCGCGGCGCTGGCCGGCGCGCCCGAGCCGGCGCCGCCCGAGGCGGCGCTGCGCGCGCTGGACGGGCTGGTCGCCATGCCCGCCCCGCCGCCATCCGCATCGCCGGCGGAGCCCGCGCCCGCCGCGGCGCCGGAGCCCGCCGCCGTTTCCGCGGAGCCCGGCCCGGCCATCGAATACCTCCGCGTTCCCGCCGCCCAGGTCGAGGCGCTGGCCGGCGCGGTGCATGCGCTGTCCGACAGCTTGGGCCGCCAGGCCGGGCTGGAGGCCGGGCTGCGCGGGCTGGAGGCGGCGATGCGCGGGCTGCGCCGCGACTGGGAGGGCCTGGCCGGCCTCGGCGGCAAGCGGGCCGAGGAATTCGGCCGTGGGCTGGGCCGGCTGTCGCGTGAGCTCGGCCAGCTGGCGCGCGCCCAGCGCGAGGCTGCCTGGACCGCCGAGGCCGCCGCCGCCCAGCTGCGCCGCGAGGCCGGCCGCATCAGCCTGGTCCCGGCCGAGACGGTGCTGGGCTCGCTCGGCCGCATGGCGCGCGAGCTGGCGCGCGATGCCGGCCAGCCGGTCGCCGTGCGGCTGGAGGGGCTGTCGCTGCAGGCCGATCGCCGGGTGCTGCAGGCGCTGAAGGACCCGGTGACGCATCTGCTGCGCAACGCGGTCAGCCACGGGCTGGACCGCCCGGCCGAGCGCGCCCGCCGCGGCAAGGCGGAGCAGGCCGAGATCACCCTGGCGCTGGAGGCGCGCGGCGGGCTGCTGGTGCTGCGCGTCGCCGATGACGGGCGCGGCCCGGATCTGGCGCGGATCGAGGCGGTGGCCATCCAGCGCGGCTTGCTGCCGGCCCGCGATGCCGCCACGCCGCCGCCGCCGGCGGAGCAGCTGCTGTCCCTGGTCTTCGAGCCCGGCTTCTCCACCGCCGAGGCGGTCGACCGCCTGTCCGGCCGCGGCATCGGCCTGTCGGTGGTGGCCGAGGTCGCGCGGTCGCTCCGCGGCACCGCCCGCCTGCGGCCCCGCTTCCCCTGGGGCGCCGAGGTCGAGATCGCCGTGCCGTTTTCCGCCGCCCGCCAGCCGCTGCTGCTGGTCGAGGCCGGCGGCCAGAGCTACGGCCTGCCCAGCCACGGGGTGGAACGGCTGCTGCGCCTGCCGGCCAGCGCGCTGGAAACCGTCGAAGGCCAGGCGGTCCTGCGCATCGAAACCGAGGGTCGCGACGTTATCGCCCCCGTGATGGCCCTGCCTGTCCTGCTCGGCGACCCGGCCATGCCCATTCCGGTGGAGGGCGGCCATGTCAAGGCGGTGCTGCTGCGAAGCGGCGACCGTCGCTGCGCCGTCGCGGTCGACGCGCTGCACGACCTGCGCGAGCTGGCGGTCGAGGCGCTGGCGCTGCCCGGCGTCGATCCCGCCCTCGTCACCGGCGTGACCCAGCCGGAAGGCGCGCTGCCGGCGCTGGTGCTGAGCCCGGAAGGCCTGGTCGCCCGCTGGCTGCGCGATGCCGGGCAGCTGGCCGGGGCCGGGCTGAGCTTGGCCGCCGCGCCGCAGGCCCGCCCGGCGGCCACCATCCTGGTGGTGGACGACTCGATCACCACGCGGACCCTGGAGAAGAGCATCCTGGAGGCGCAGGGCTTCCGCGTGCTGCTCAGCGTCGACGGGCTGGACGCGCTGACCCTGCTGCGCGGCGGCGACGTGCCGGTCGACCTGGTGGTGGCCGATGTCGAGATGCCGCGGATGGACGGCTTCGGCCTGCTGCAGGCGCTGAAGACCGACCCGCGCCTGGCCGCCATCCCGGTCATCCTGATGACCAGCCGCGCCGACCCGGCGGATATCCGCCGTGGCCTCGATCTCGGCGCCGGCGCCTATATCACCAAGCAGAAATTCGACCAGCGCGAGCTGCTGGCGACCATCGGCCAGATGCTGTGACGCCAGGGCCGGAGACTGCCGCCGCCGCCGCCGTGCGCGTCATGATCGTCGAGGATTCCCTCGTGGTCCGCCGGCTGCTGGCGCATATCGTCTCGCGCGACCCCCGGCTGACCCTGGTCGCCGCCGTGGCCTCGGCCGAGGAGGCGCTGCAGGAGCTGCCGCGCATCCGCCCCGACGTCATCTCGATGGATATCCGCCTGCCCGGCATCGACGGGCTGGAGGCGACGCGGCGCATCATGGCCGAGCAGCCGACGCCGATCGTCGTCATCGCCGACAGCGTCGAGGATTCGCTGCGCATCTCGATGAACGCGCTGCGCGCCGGCGCGCTGTCGGTGGTGGAGAAGCCGGTCGGCATGGCCACCGGCGGGCATGAGCGCATCGCCGAGACCATCTGCACCCAGCTCTACATCATGAGCCAGGTGCCGGTGATCCGAAGGCGGGGCGCCTTCCTGGACGGCCCGCTGGCGCTGCGCACGGCGCCGCCGCGCGCCGACCAGCCGCCGCAGCGCCCCGGGCTGATCGCCATCGCCGCCTCCACCGGCGGGCCGCCGGCGCTGGCCCAGGTGCTGGGCGCGCTGCCGGCGGATTTCCCGCTGCCGGTGCTGGTCGTCCAGCATATGGGCGGCAGCTTCATGGAGGGCTTCTCCCAGTGGCTGGACGGGCTGGTGGCGCCGCCCGTCGCCATCGCCCAGGAAGGCGAGGTGCCGCTGCCCGGCCGTGTCTACGTGGCGCCGGGCGACCGCCACCTGATGGTGACCGCGCAGGGCCGGCTGCGGGTCAGCGCCGAGCGGCCGATCGGCAGCCAGCGCCCGGCCGCCACCCTGCTGTTCCGCTCGCTGGCCGAGCATTGCGCCCCGCAATCCATCGGCGTGCTGCTGACCGGCATGGGCGAGGATGGCGCGCTGGGCCTGGCCGAGCTGCGCCAGGCCGGCGGCTATGCCATCACCGAGCATGAAAGCACCGCCGTGGTCTATGGAATGCCGGCCGCCGCGGTGCGGCTCGGCGGTTCCAGCCTGGCGCTGCCGCTGCCGATGATCGGGCCGCGGCTGCTGCAGCTGGCGGGCGTCGCCCCGCTGGGTGTTTCACCGCCATGACCGCGCCCGCGATCCTGCTGGTCGAGGATTCCGACACCCAGGCGCTGCAGATGCGCCGCCTGCTGGAGGCCCAGGGTTTTTCGGTCGCCCGCGCCGCCTCCGCCGAGCTGGCGCTGGAGCAGCTGAACGAGGCGCTGCCGGCCCTGGTCATCGTCGACTACCACCTGCCGGGGATGAATGGCGACGAGCTGGCGCGGCAGATCCGCCTCAGCACCCGCACCCGCGCCATCCCGGTGCTGATGCTGACCGAGGCGCGCGAAGGCGACCTGGAGCGCCAGGGCCTGGAATCCGGCGCCGATGCCTATGTGCCGAAATCAGCCGATCCGGCGCTGCTGCTGCTGCGGCTGCGCGCCCTGCTGCGCCGGCGCGAGGCCAGCGGCGCCGAGGAGCCCGCGCCCGCCCCGGCCGCCGCCGAGACCTTCCGCCGCGCCCGCCTGCTGGTGGTCGATGACAGTGCCACCTACCGCGCCTATCTGGCCGGGCTGCTCGGCCGCGACGGCCATGCGGTGCAGGCGGTGGACAGTGCCGAGGCGGCGCTGCAGGCCGTGGCCGGCGCGCCCGCGCCGCTGGACTGCGTCGTGCTCAACGCCTTCAGCCACCGCTTCGACGGCATTTCCCTCTGTGCCCGGCTGAACGCGCTGCGCGCCGCGGCGGGTCCGGGCAGCGACAGCACCGGCTTCCAGATCGTCGCGCTCGGCCATGACGGGCCGGCCGGGCGGGAGATGCTGGCCGGCATCTTCGAGGCCGGCGCCGACGACCTGGTGCCCGCCACGGCCGAAGCCAAGGTGCTGTCCTTGCGCATCCGCGCGGCCCTGCGCAGAAAGTTCCTGCAGGATGAGGACCGCCGCGCCGTCGCCGAGCGGCGCGACCGCGAGCTTTCGGTGCGCCATGCCCAGGCCGAGGCCGCCGCCGCCCAGGCCAAGGCCGCCCTGGCCGAGGCGCTGGCGCGCGCCAATGGCGAGCTGGAGGAAGCCAACCGCGCGCTGCGCGACACCCAGACCAAGCTGGTGCAATCGGCGAAGATGGCCTCGCTCGGTGAGCTGGTCGCCGGCATCGCGCATGAGATCAACAATCCGCTCGCCTTCATCGTCGCCCACCAGGCGACGGTGGAGCGGCTGCTCGGCCAGGTGCAGCCGATGCTGGCCGAGGGCTCGCCCGCCGCGCCGCTGGTGACCCGCTGCCGCGACCGCTCGCAGTCGATGACGCTGGGGCTGAAGCGCATCCAGGACCTGGTGCTGAACCTGCGGAAATTCTCCCGCCAGGACGACGCCTTCCAGCGCGTCAACGTGCCCGACGCGCTGGACACCGTGCTCGCCCTGCTGGCGCACAAGCTGGCCGACCGCATCGAGATCCGCCGCGGCTATCGCGCGGTGGCCGAGCTGCGCTGCTCGCCCTCGCTGCTGAACCAGGTGGTGATGAACATCATCAGCAACGCCGCCGACGCCATCGAGGGCCGCGGCAGCATCGCGGTGGAGACGGAGAACGACACGCAATTCTACCGCATCTGCGTCACCGATTCCGGCCCCGGCGTGCCGGAGGGCTTGCGCGAGAGGATATTCGAGCCATTCTTCACCACCAAACCGGTGGGCGCCGGCACGGGCCTCGGCCTCGCCATCGCCTACAATGTGATCCAGGCGCATGATGGCACGATCAGCGTCGGAAGCGGCCCGCAAGGCGGCGCCTGCTTCGTCGTGAGCGTGCCGATGCAGCCGGGACGCTGACACGCCGATGACCATGATGCCGGATCCGCCCGCCACCCTGCTGCTCGTCGATGACGAGCCGGAGATCCTTGTCGCTCTCTCCGACCTGCTGGAGGACGAGTTCCGCGTCCTGACCGCGAGCTCCGGCCCCGCCGCGCTGGCCCTGCTGGCGCACCAGCCGCCCGGGGCGCCGGAGGTGCATGCCATCCTCTCCGACCAGCGCATGCCGGAGATGACCGGCGATGTCTTCCTCGCCCGCGCCCGCGAGATCTGCCGCGCCGAGGCGCTGCTGCTGACCGGCTATGCCGACCTCGACGCGGTGATCAGCGCCGTCAACCACGGCCGCATCGCCGGCTACGCGCCCAAGCCCTGGGAACCGGCGGCGCTGCTCAGCATGGTGCGCAGCGCCGTCGAGCGCTTTCGTCTCGCCCGCGCGCTGGAGACCGAGCGCGCCCTGCTGCAGGGGCTGCTGGCGTCGTCGGCCGATGCGCTGTCCTTCAAGGATCGCGGCGGCCGCTTCATCCGGTTGAACGCCGCCAAGGCGCAGGCGCTGGGCCGCAGCATCGAGGCCAGCCTGGGCCTCGAGGAAGCAGCCCTCCTGCCCGAGCCCGGCCGCAGCGCGCTGCATGTCGCCGAGGCGGAGGCCTATGCCGCCGGCCGCGCGACCGAGACGCTGGAGCAGCGCGCCGCCGGCGGCGGCGCGCCGCGCTGGATCCGCACCATCCGCATCCCCGTCCATGGCGGCGACGGCGAGGCGCGGCATCTCGCCACCATCGAGCACGACATCACCGAGCAGCGGCTGATGGAGGAGCGGCTGCACCAGGCCGAGAAGATGCAGGCGCTGGGCACCATGGCCGGCGGCGTCGCGCATGACTTCAACAACCTGCTGACCGCCATCCTCGGCAGCCTGGAGCTGCTGCTGCACAGCAACCTCGCCGAGCCGCGCCAGGTGGTGCTGGCGCGCAACGCCATCAAGGCGGCCGAGCGCGGCTCCACCCTGACCCAGCGCCTCCTCAGCTTCAGCCGCAAGCGGGAGCTGCAGCTGCGGGCCACCGACGTCAACCAGCTGGTCGGCGAGCTCGAGGACCTGCTGCTGCGCTCGATCGGCCAAGCCGAGCTGCGCCATCGCCTCGACGCCGACCTCTGGCCCGCCATGGTCGACCCCGAGCAGCTCGGCCTCGCCTTGCTCAACCTCTGCATCAACAGCCGCGACGCCATGCCCGGCGGCGGCAGCATCACCATCGCCAGCGGCAACCGCCGCATCCTGGACGACCAGGTGCCGGACCTGGCGGCCGGCGACTATGTCTCGCTGCGCGTCATCGACACCGGCAGCGGCATGGCGCCCGTCGTGCTCGGCCAGGCCTTCGAGCCCTTCTTCACCACCAAGGAGGTCGGCAAGGGCACCGGCCTCGGCCTGTCCATGGTCTATGGGCTGACGCGGCAATCGGGCGGCACCACCACCATCGCCAGCGCGCCGGGCGAAGGCACCACCGTCGAGCTGCTGCTGCCCCGCGCCGGCGCCCCGGTGCAGGCGGTCGTCGAGGACACCGCCGCGCCCGCGACGCCGCCGCGCCAGGCCACGGTCCTGGTGGTCGATGACGACCACGGCGTGCGCGGCGTCACCGCCACCTTCCTGGCCGATCTCGGCCACCGCGTGCTGGAAGTCGCCGATGGCGAAGCGGCCCTGGCCCTGCTGCATGAGGGCGAGGAGATCGGGCTGCTGGTCACCGACCTGATCATGCCGCGCATGTCGGGCCGCGAGCTCGCCGAGCGCGCCCGCGACCTGCGGCCGGGACTGCCGGTGCTGGTGCTCACCGGATATGCAGACGCGGCGCCATTGGCCGCGGGGCAGCCGGTGCTGCGCAAGCCGTTCAGGCTCGGCGATCTCGCCAAAAGCGTGGAGACGCTGCTCAGGTAGCAAGCAAGGCCAGGGGGAGGAATTCCCCTGGACCCCATCTTTTTTCTATCGAATGAGACTTGCCGCCTTTTCGGCGATCATGATGACGGCGGGCTGGATGTTGGTCGAGGGCACCAGCGGCATCACCGAGGCATCCACCACCCGCAAACCCTCGACACCGCGCACCCGCAGCGACGGATCCACCACCGCCCGGTCGTCGCTGCCCATCCGACAGGTGCCGCAGGGATGATACACGGTCGTGCCCGCGCGACGGATATAGGCCAGCAGGCTGTCATCATCATTGTCGTCGGGCGGCGGCGCCACCTCTTCCTCCACCAGGTCGGCGAAGGGCGCGGTGCGGCCGATGCGCCGGCCGAGCCGCGCGGCGGCCACCATGGCGCGCTGGTCGCCCGGCGCCGACAGGTAGTTCGCCTCGATCACCGGCGGCGCCGCCGGATCGGGGCTGCGCAGCCGCAGCTCGCCGCGGCTGTCCGGCCGGCACTGGCCGAAATTGATCATCACGCCCGGATGCTTCGGCAGCACATAGCCGGTGCTGGCCAGGCTGAAATTGATGAACTGGAACTGCACCTCGGCTTCCTCGGCGCCCGGCGTCACGCGGGCGAAGCTGGTCGCCTCCGTGGCCCCCACCGCCAGCGGCCCGTCGCGCCGCAGCGCATAGCCCATCGCCGTCGCCGCCAGCCGCAGCGGATTGGCCATGATCTCGTTCATCGTGCCCGCCGCCCGCGTGCGGAAATTCAGCCGCGCGATCAGATGGTCCTGCAGGTTGCGCCCGACGCCCGGGCTATGCGCCTGCACCGGAATGTCCATCGCCTGCAGCGCGGGCCCGTCGCCGATCCCCGACAGCATCAGCAGCTTCGGCGAGGCGATCGACCCGGCGCAGAGGAGCACCTCGCGCCCCGCCAGGAAATGCTCCTCCCCCGCATGGCCGGCGCGCTGCGCGGCGACGCCGATGGCCCGCCCGTCGCGCAGCAGGATGCGCCGCACATCGACGCCGGTCAGCACGCGTAGGTTGGGCCGCTTGCGCGCCGGCGCCAGATAGGCCCGCGCCGTGCTGACCCTGCGCCCGCCGCGGACGTTCATCTGCACCGGCATGACGCCGTCGATCGGGCCGTTGTTCATGTCGGCATTGAACGGCATGCCCGAGGCCTCGCAGGCGGCGATGAAGGCGCGCGCGCCGGGCGACAGCTTCGTCACCTGGCCGACCGGCAGCGGCCCGCCTTCGCCGCGCGTGTCACCGGCGGGGCCCGCCCAGTCCTCCATCTTGCGGAAGAAGGGCAGCACCTCGTCATAGGACCAGCCGCGGGCCCCGGCCTGCGCCCAGCGGTCGAAATCCCGCGGCGAGCCCCGAAGGAACACCAGCCCGTTGATCGACCCGGACCCGCCCAGCACCTTTCCGCGCGGCCAGTTGATGCGGCGGTCGGCGAGCTCGGCTTCCGGCTCGGTCGCGAATTTCCAGTCGTAGCGGCCGCTGGCGAAAAGTCGCGCATAGCCGGCCGGAACATGGATCCAGGGGTCGCGGTCCTCCGGCCCCGATTCCAGCAGCAGCACGCGGTTGGAAGGATCTTCCGACAGCCGCGCCGCCAGCACGCAGCCGGCGGATCCGCCGCCGACAATGATATAATCTGCCGATTCGTCCACGGTGCCCGCCTCAGGTCATCATCATGCCGCCGGCGACGTCGACCACCTGCCCGGTGACGAAGGAAGCCTCCTCCGAGCTGAGGTAGAGCGCAAGATCCGCGACCTCCTCCGGCCGCCCCAGCCGCCCGAGCGGCGTCGCCGCCACCTGCCCGGCATTGACCGCGTCGCCCACCGTGCGGATCAGCGGCGTGTCGATCCGCCCCGGCGCGATGGCGTTGACGCGGATGCCGTAGCGGCCGAGCTCGCCCGCCAGATGCTTGGTCAGCCCGATCAGCGCCGCCTTGGTCGCCGCGTAATGCGCGCCGACCACCACCGAATGCGTGCGCCCGGCGACCGAGGACATGTTGACGATGGCGCCCCAGCCGGCCTCGCGCATGCCTGGCGTCAGCAGCCGGATGGCGTTGAAGCAGCCGTTCAGGTTGACGTCGACGACGCGCTCCCATTCCTCCGGCGCCATCTCCCAGGCCTCATGCGCGCGGCCGCCATGCTTGGGCGAGATGCCGGCATTGTTGACCAGCACGTCGAACTTGCCGCCCAGCTTCTGCTCGAGCGCAGTGACCGCGATGGACAGCGCCGGGAAATCGGCGACATCGGCGGTGGCCGCGGCCGCCTGGCCACCGGCGGCATTGATCGTGGCGGCGGTGGCTTCGGCGCGCTCGGCATAGGCGTCGAGCACGCCGACGGCGGCGCCGCGGCGGCCGAAGGCCTCGGCGATGGCGGCGCCGATGCCCTGGCCGGCGCCGGTGACGAGGACGAACCGCCCGGCATGGCTCGGCCGGGATTGCAGCTCTTGCGGCATCACGCTTCCTTCAAATACCGAGATAGGCGCGGCGCACATGGTCGTCGCGCAGCAGGGCCTCGCCGCTGTCGGTCATGACGATCTCGCCGTTCTCCAGCACATAGCCGCGGTCGGCGATGTTCAGCGTGCGGAACACATTCTGCTCGACGATCAGCACGGTGACGCCGGTGGCCACGATCTTCTCCACCACGTCGAAGACCTGGGCCACGATGATCGGCGCCAGGCCGAGCGAGGGCTCGTCGAACATCAGCAGCTTCGGCCGCGCCATCAGCCCGCGGGCGATGGCCACCATCTGCTGCTCGCCGCCCGAGAGCGATCCCGCATGCTGCTCCAGCTTCTCCCGCACGCGGGGGAAGAGGTCCATCACCTCGTCCATGGTGGTGGCCATGCGCGCCCGGGCCTGCGGCGTGTAGGCGCCCATGCGCAGGTTGTCGCGCACCGACATGAAGGGGAAGAGCTGCCGCCCCTCCGGGATCAACGTGATGCCGCGCGCCACCACCTCATGCGGCGACAGCTTTTCGATCGGCTCGCCCTCGAAGGTGATGCTGCCGGCAGTGGGTCGCACCAGGCCGGCGATGCTGCGGAGCGTCGTCGTCTTGCCGGCGCCGTTGGCGCCGACGATGGTGACGACCTCGCCCTTCTGCACCGTGACGTTGATGCCGTGCAGGATGGTGGTGCGGCCATAGCCGGCCTGGACGTCATTCAGCGTGAGCATGGGAAAAATCCTTCCCCAGATAGGCCTCGACGACGACCGGGTCGCGCACGACATCGGCCGGCAGGCCCTCGGCGATGACGCGGCCGGAATTCAGCACCACGACGCGGTCGGACAGCGCCATGATCGCCTGCATCACATGCTCGATGGCGATGATGCTGACGCCGCTGTCGCGGATGCTCTCGACCAGGCGGATGGCGCGGCGCACATCGGTCTGGTTCAGCCCGGCCATCACCTCGTCCAGCAGCAGGATGCGCGGCTGCATCGCCATGACGCGGGCGATCTCCAGCCGCTTCAGCCCGCCGATGGTCAGGCTGCGCGCCTCCAGGTCGCGCTGCGCCCAGAGCCCCATGCGCTGCGCCGTCTCCAGCGCCGCCTCCCGCGCCGCGGCGCGGCTGGGATGCTTGTGGAAGGCGCCGATCATGATGTTTTCCAGCACCGTCATCGCAGCAAATGGCTGCACGATCTGGAAGGTGCGGCCGATGCCGGCCTGGGCATAGCCATGCGGCGAGCCGGGCGTGGCGAAGCTGCCATCCGCCAGCCGCAGTTTTACGAGTCCGCTGTCGGGGGCGAGAAACCCCGAAAGCTGGTTGAACAGCGTCGTCTTGCCCGCGCCATTCGGCCCGATGATGCCCAGCACTTCGCCCTGGCGCAGCGTCAGATTGACCTGCTGGGTCACCGCCAGCCCGCCGAAGTGCTTTTCCAGGTTTTCCGCGACCAGGATGGGTTCGCCGATGGCGCGCGGCGTCGCCGAGCGCGGCGTGGCGGGCAGGGGGGCTGCGGCTTCCACATCCTGGCGCGGCGGGTCGCGGCGTCGGCGCAGCAAGCCCGCAAGACCGTCGGGAACAAAAAGAACGATCAGCACCAGCACCGTGCCGTAGACGAAGCCGTGCAGCCCGAGCGCCGAGGCGCCGAGCCAGCCGCGCGCCAGCTCGGTCAGCGGCACCACCAGCAGCGTGCCCAGCAGCGGCCCGATCACCGTGCCGATGCCGCCGATCAGCGCGAACATCGCGATCTGCACCGAGAAGGCCAGCGAGAACATCGCCTCCGGCTCGATGAAGGTCAGGTACATGCCGTGGAAGGTGCCGACCATCGAGGTCAGCGCCGCCGACAGCGCGACGGCGTAGAGCCGCATGCGCAGCGTGTCGATGCCGGCCGCCGCCGCCGCCGCCTCGCGCTCGCGGGTCGCGACCAGGTAGTAGCCGAAGCGGGCATGGCGGATCCAGCCGGTGACGGCGACGGTCAGCGTCAGCAGCCCGAGCGCGATCAGCAGCGAGGGCCAGCGCTCGAAGAAGATCATCCAGGCCCAGCCGGTCTGCAGCGGCACCATCAGCCCGACAGCGCCGCCGGTCAGGCCGGTGAAATGCAGCGCCAGCAGCCGGATCACCTGCAGGAAGGCGATGGTGGCGAGCGCGAAGAAAGGCCCGCGCAGGCGGAAGCAGGGCAGGCCGATGGCGACGCCGACCATGGCCGAGATCGCCGCGCCCGCGAGCATGCCGAACCAGGGCGAGATGCCGAGCGGCACCAGCAGCCCGGCCGTGTAGGCGCCGATGCCGTAGAAGATGGCGTGGCCCAGCGACAGCTGCCCGGCGAAGCCGCCGACGATGTTCCAGGCCGTGGCGAGCGCGCCGTAGAGGCAGATGGTGATGAAGACGTGGAAGACGAAATCATCGCCGATGACGTAGGGCACGGCGAAGAGCGCGATCAGCAGCGCCACCACGGCAGCGATCCCGGGGTCGATGCGGCGGCGCGGGGGGGTGGGCGCGTCGAGGGTCAGGTCGCTCATGCGCCTCACTCCGAGCCGCGGCCGAGGCCGAAGAGGCCGGTCGGGCGCAGCAGCAGGATCAGGATGAAGAGGCCGAAGATCACCACCTCCTTCAGGTCGGGGGCGATGTAGAAGCCGCTCAGGCTGTCGACCAGCCCGATCAGCAGCGCGCCGATGAAGGCGCCGTGCAGGCTGCCCATGCCGCCCAGCACGACGACGA
Source organism: Roseomonas sp. 18066 (assembly GCF_902706185.1). GTDB lineage: Bacteria > Pseudomonadota > Alphaproteobacteria > Acetobacterales > Acetobacteraceae > Pseudoroseomonas. The sequence continues at coordinate 36,054 of NZ_CACSJM010000045.1, forward strand.
CGAAGGCGGTCAGCACGAAATAGGTGCCGACGGTGGGCGAGGTCGGATAGACCGGCGCCACCAGCGCCGCCGCCAGGCCAACGCAGGCGGCGCCGATGCCGAAGGTCACCATGTAGATGCGGTTGACGTCGACGCCCATCAGCTGCGCCGCCGCCCGGTGCTGCGCGGTCGCGCGGATCGCGCGGCCGAGGAAGCTGCGCTCCATGAAGAAGTGCAGCCCGGTGACCACGGCGATGCCGGCGCCGAACATGACGAGCTGGCCGACGACGACGCGGAACGGGCCGAACAGGATCGGGTCGCGCACATGGGCGGCCGGCGTCGCGTAGAGATCGGCGCCGAACAGCAGCAGCGCCAGGTTGATCAGCGCGGTGGACAGGCCGACGGTGGCAAAGATCTGCACATGGGCGTCGCGCGCCTCCAGCAGCGGCTGCAGGATGAAGCGCTGGATGGCGACGCCGATGACGAAGAGCACCAGCACCAGCGGCGGCGCCAACAAATAAGGATGCAGGCCGAGCTTGGTGGTGCCGATCCAGGTCAGGTACATCCCCGCCATCAGCAGCTCGCCATGCGCGAAGTTCACCAGCCGGATGATGCCGAAGATCAGGGTCAGGCCGACGCTGATGATGGCGAAGAGCCCGCCCAGCATCAGCCCGTTCAGCACGAGCTGCAGGAAGGTGTCCATGATCTTCTCCCCCCGGAGGTGCCGTCGGCGTCAGCGGTGCAGGCGCATCTCGGAGACGGCGGCGTTCGGCGGGAAGACGGTGACCAGGCGGCCATCCTGCCACTGCATGCCCATCATCTTGGCGCGCTCGTTCTGCCCGTCGGGGCCGAACTTCACGCCCCAGCCCTCGGCGGTCTGGCCGTCGGGCACGTCGACGGCGGCCACGGCGGCGCGGATGTCATCGGCCGAGAACGACTTCGCGGCGGCGATAGCGTCCAGGAAGACCTTGGCGCCGACATAGTTGCCGAGGCTGTGGCCGGAGCGCGGCTCCATGTTATAGCGCGCGCGATAGGCGGCGACGAAGGTCTCGATGCCCGGCGCCGCGGCGGGGTTGATGGCGAATTGCGTGAAGTCGATGTTCAGCGCGCCGTCGATGACCTCGGCGCCCACCGCCTGCATGGTCTCGCGCAGCGAATAGCCGCCGCCGCCGCCGATGATGGCGCGCGGGCGGAAATTGGCCTCCCGCGCCTGGCGGAAGAACAGCACCGTGTCGTTCTGGTAGGAGGTCTGCAGCACCACATCGGCGCGCGCCGCCTGTAGCCGCAGGATCAGCGACGACATGTCGACGATATTGGCGGGATAGGGCAGGGTCTCGACGATGTTCAGCCCGTGCTCGCGGGCCAGCGCCGCCTGGAAGCGGCCGACGGTGGTGCCGTAGAGGCTGTCCTCGTGGATGATGGCCAGGCGCAGGGCCTTGGGCTCGACTGACAGGCCCGGGGCCACGGCGTTGGTCACCATCTCGATCGAGCGCGCCGCCATGTCGCGCGCCGTCGGATTGGTGCGGAACAGGTAGCGGAACTTGCGGTCGGTGATGGCGTCCGACACCGCGCCCATCTCGAAATACGGGATGCGGGCCAGCTCGGCGACCTGGCTGGCCACCTGGCTGCGCGCGGAGGAATAGGTGCCGAAGATGGCGCGCACGCTGTTCACCGAGATCAGCCGCCGCGCCTCGGCCACCGCCTGGTTGTTGTCGACGGCGTCGCCGCGCACCAGAACGATCTTCTCGCCACGGATGCCGCCCGCGGCGTTGCGCTCCTCGACCGCGAGCTCGAGCCCGCGCCAGCTTTCGTCGCCCAGCACGGCGAGCTCGCCGCTGAAGGGGAAGAGCGCGCCGAGGCGCAGCTCCGCCTGGGCCGCGCTCGCCGTCAGTCCGAAGCCCAGTCCCGCCAGCGCGCCCAGCATCAGCCGGCGGCCGCCTGTCCAGTCGATCATCCGAACCTCCCGTTTTGATTGCGCCGGCGCTTCAAGCGTCGCCTGGTCGCAGCAGTATCTTTGTCGCGCCGCGCTGCCGCGCGGTTTCGAAACCTTCCAAGGCCGCGGCGAGCGGCAGCTCGGCCGAGACCATCTGCGCCAGCTCGGCGCGATGCGCCGGATCGGCCAGCAGCGCCAGCACCGCCGGCCAGGCGGCGCGCGTCGTGTCATGCGCCGCGCGCAGCTGCTGCTTGTTGCGGACGAATTCCGTCACCGGCAGCGGGAAGGGCGCGGCATGGATGCCGGCGATGGTGAAGACGCCGCCGGAACGCAGCACCGCAAGCCCCTCGGCGATGGAGGCGATGACGCCGGTCGCCTCGATCACCCGGTCGACCTTTTCCCCATATTCTGCCTGCACCGCGGCGGCGAGGCTGGTCGACGACAGATCGACCAGCGCGCGCAGGCCCATTCGCGCGGCGCAATCCAGCCGAAGCTTGTCGTTGAAGCCGGCCAGCAGCACGCGGGCGCCGCGCTGCCGAGCCATCCAGGCGATGGCCAGCCCGATCGGGCCGGGGCCGAGCACCAGCACCGCCTCGCCAGGCTGCACGCCGGCGACCTCCACCGCGTTCCAGGCGATGGTCAGTGGTTCTGCCAAGGCGCCCAGTTCAACGGGCACGCCCTCGGGCAGCTTGAAGCAGTTCCCCGCCGGCGCCAGCACGGCTGACGAAAAACCGCCGTCGCAATGCAGGCCCAGGATGCGTCGGGCCTGGCAGTCCTGCATCCGCCCCTCGCGGCAGGCACGGCAGGTGCCGCAGCCGATGGTGGGCCAGGCGGTGACGGCGTCGCCCACCGCGAAATCTGTGACGCCCTCGCCGACATTCGTGACCACGCCGGCGAACTCGTGGCCAAGCGTGAACGGCATGTGGGGCGCCATGAACTCGTAGCCCGGCGTCCATTCATAGGCATGGATGTCGCTGCCGCAGATGCCGGCGGCGGCGATGCGGATGGCAAGCTCGCCGGGGGCAGGGGGGCCGGGCG
>NZ_CACSJM010000046.1 GCF_902706185.1 Roseomonas sp. 18066
TCGCCGCCGCCCCGGCCAAGCCGACCCCCCGCGCCGCGGCGACGCCGGCCCGCAGCGAGCGCCGCCCGGCCCGCTGATTCGCGACCGACGGGTCGCTCTGTCGCGACCCGTCACATTTCCTCACCCGGTCCGGCCGGGGCGGCAATGCCGCCGTTACATCGGCTCCCCAGCTTCTCCTCCAGGCGGCACCCCCGCCGCATCGCTTCAGGAGGAGCTCCCGCCATGAACCGTTTCCTCACCCTCGGCGTGCTCAGCGCCACCATCGTCGCAACCAGCCTGCCGGCCTTCGCTCAGGCCCCAGCGCCCGCGCCGAATTCCCAGACGCAGGTCCAGGTCGAGCGCGGCCCCCGCGGCCCCGCCCGCTTCCTCGCCATGGCCGACACCGACCGCGACGGCCGCGTCACCGAGGCCGAAGCCCTCAACGCCCTCTCCGCCCGCTTCGCCGAGGCCGACGCCAACAAGGATGGCGGCCTGACCAAGGATGAGCTGACCGCCTTCCTGCAGAGCCAGTGGCAGGCCCATCGTGGTGACCGCGGCGCCCCGCCGGAACGCGCCCGCCAGGCCATGGAGACACGCCTCGACGCCATCTTCCGCGCCGCCGACGCCGATCGGGACGGGCGGGTGACCATGGACGAGGTCCGGCCCATCGCCCTCGCTTTGTTCCGGGCGGCGGACAAGAACAATGACGGGGCTCTGGAAGTCTCGGAGCTCCGCGGGCATCGCCGCTAAAAAAGAAAGAAAGGCCGGGGGAAGGAATTCCCCCGGGCCCCCATCTTTTTTCTGGTCCACAATCCGCGGCAACGGCCAGGAACCAGAACAAGATGCGCGCTGCCTATCTCTCCGCCCCAATTAATGCCCTGCTCGACGGGCTCTACGAGGGCACGGCGACCGTGGAAGAGATCCTCAGGGAGGGCGACCTCGGCCTCGGCACCTTCGAGGACCTGGACGGCGAGATGGTGATCCTCGACGGCCGCGCCTGGCAGGTCGACAACCACGGCCAGGCCCGTGAGGTCGATGGCACCGCCCGCACCCCCTTCGCCTGCGTCGCCCGCTTCCGCGCCGACACCAGCGACGAAGTCCCGCCCGGCACCGGCATCGAGCAGGCGGTGGCCGCGCTGATCCCGTCCCCCAACATGCTCTACGCCATCCGCATCCAGGGCGTCTTCGAGGGCCTGCGCGTCCGCAGCGTCCCCCGCCAGGAGGCCTACACGCCGCTCGTCGAGGTGGCGAAGCAGCAGGCCACCTTCGACTTCCCCGAGGTCGAGGGCACCCTCTGCGGCTTCTGGACCCCCGCCTTCCTGCACAGCGTGGCCGTCCCCGGCTGCCACCTGCATTTCCTCGACAGCGCGCGCCAGCGCGGCGGCCACCTGCTTTCGGGCCGGCTGCGCGCAGGCGCCATCGAGCTCATGCACCTGCCGCGCCTGAACATGGCCCTGCCGATGACGCTGGATTTCCTGACCGCCAACCTGGACCGCGACAGCCAGGCCGAGCTCGGGGTGATCGAGAAGGAGGGCTGAGGTGGGGGAGGGCGGCGATCCGGCCCTGCGCCATCCATGCCGTCTATCGGCGCGATAGGGGCCCGCCCCCCCGCCGACAGTCTGGCCAGACTCCCGGGCCGGCCCCTATCCTCTGGCCCTATCCTCTGGCCGCCAACCCTCTCCCGGATCCCTGCCATGCCGCCCAAGCCGCTCGCCCAGGACGATCTCGAAAAGGTCACCGGGGGTTTCCACACCGGGGGCTACGACTCCGAGCGCGGGGGCAGCGCCGGCGACGACACCATGGTCGGCAGCAACATGAGCGACGGCATCTTCGCGAGGGGCGGCAACGACACCGTCCATGGCGGCGCCGGCAACGACATGCTCTGGGGCGAGGCCGGCAATGACGTGCTCCTCGGCGAGACCGGCGACGACGTGCTTATCGGCGGCGAGGGCAAGGACGTCCTGGACGGCGGCGCCGGCCAGGACATCCTCCACGGCATGGAGGGCGACGACGTGCTCGATGGCGGCAGCGGCGACGGGACGGCGGACCGCGCCCATGGCGGCGATGGCGACGACAGCTTCATCTGGGCGCCGGGCGACGGCAACGACACTTTCTACGGCGAGGCCGGCAGCGACACGCTGCAGCTGGGCAATGTGAGCCTGCTGCAGCTGCAGCTGTCGCTGTCCCTGCAGGGCGATACCGGCCTGCAGATGCAGCTGGGCGGTTCCGCGGAGGCGCCGGAGGTGACCTTCACCGATGCCGAGGGCAATCCGGCCAGCTTCAGCGGCACGATCACCATTGGCGTGGAGACCCTGCGCTTCGCCGGCATCGAGAAGATCAGGCTGAACTAGCGCGGCCGGCGTTCAGCCGGGCTGCGGCCGCGGCTGCCCAGGGAGCTGTGCCAGCCCCGTGTCGAACCGCCTGGATTGTTCTTGATGCGACGCGGTTCCCGTTGGGCCGCGAATGCTTGATGTCCAGCCCGAAAGCCGAGGATATCAAGGACCCCGATGGTGGGCGCGACAGGGATTGAACCTGTGACCCCCGCCGTGTGAAGGCGATGCTCTACCGCTGAGCTACGCGCCCATCGTGGGTGAGGCGCTTACTAAGGGGCGGGCAGGGGGCCGTCAAGCGGTCGTGTTGAATATTCCCCCCTTCTAACAAGGCCTTCGCAGGCCCATGTCCTTGCCCATGAGATGGCGCCCCGCTGCCCTGCTGCTGTCGCTGCTCGCCGTCCCCGCCCTGGCGCGGGCGGAGCCCATGCGGGCGGTCTATTCCGTCCAGGCCGCCGGCGTGCAGGTGATGCGGGTGGAAGCGATCTTCGACCTCGACAGCCCGAGCCGCTACCGCATCGAGAGCAGCTTCCGCTTCACCGGCCTCGCCGGCTGGTTTGCCGGCGGCCGGCAGGCCAACCGGGTGGATGGCGTCTGGGTCGACAATGCGGCCCGCCCGGTGCGCTATGTCGGCGACGGTCTGTGGCGCGGCGAGCCGCGGCAGACGGTGCTGGAATATCGTGACAACCAGCCGGTCGCCCGGGTGATGATCCCCGCCGAGGACCCCGACCGCGAGCCGGTGCCTGAGGCGCTGCAGCGCGGCACGGTGGATTCCCTGACCGCGCTGGCCCAGCTGACGCGAAACCTCGCCACCACCGGCCGCTGCGAAGGTCGCGCCGCCATTTTCGATGGCCGGCGTCGGGCCGACATGGCCGCCCGCACGCTCGGCCGCGACCGGCTGACCCCGCAAAGCGGCTCCTGGGGCGGCGAGGCGGTGCGCTGCGGCTTCGAGGCGCGCCAGCTGGCCGGCTTCAAGCGCGACGACGGCCCCGATGCCCGCGAGCCGCAGGAGGGCCTGGCCTGGATGGCCGCCCCCCTGGCTGGCGGCCCGATCATCCCGGTGCGGGTGGAGATGCCCGGCCGCTGGCTCGGCCGGCTGACGGCGCTGCTGGTCGAGGTCAAGCCCGCCCAGCAGCAGGCCCAGCTGCGTTAAGCTAAAGCAGCCCGGATCAGCGCCGGCAGCTCGGACGGAGAGGCGGCCACCGGCGCCCCCTCCGCCATCTCCGGCAGCCCGTAGCCATAGGCGCAGAAGATCGCCGGCAGGCCCGCGCCTCGGCCGCCGATGATGTCGTTGTGGTGGTCGCCGACCATGACCGCGGCCTCGGGCGTGCCACCGGCCGCCTTCAGCGTCGCCAGCACATGCGCGGGGTCCGGCTTGCGCACCGGGAAGCTGTCGCCGCCGCCAAGGGCAGAAAAACGGCTGTCGATGCCGAGCGCCGCCAGCAGCAGCCGCGCCGCCTTTTCCGGCTTGTTGGTGCAAACGGCCATGGTCCAGCCCTCGGCGGCGAGGGTGTCCAGCACGGCTTCCATCCCGGGGAAGAGCCGGGTGTGGACCGCCGCATTGGCCTCGTAATCGGCCAGGAAGGCCGGCATGGCGGTCGGGTCCGGCGCCAGGCCGCGGGCGGCGAAGGCGCGCTGGATCAGCACGGGCACGCCGTCGCCGATGAAGCGGGTCACTTCGTCCAGCGTGAAGGGCGGCTGGCCGCGCGCCGCCATCATGCGGGAGAGCGCGGCGTGGATGTCCGGCCGGCTGTCCACCAGCGTGCCGTCCAGGTCGAAGATCACGGTGCGTTGCAGGGGGCGTTGCATGGCCCCAGCTTGTGCCATGTTTCGTGCGGCAATGCGATGTGAGGCCGCATCCTCTTGCCCTGGCTGCGCTTTACCCGGCAGATGCCCTGCATGTCCGCTGCAGCCATCCTCCTCGCCGCCGGTCTCGGCACCCGCATGAAAAGCCGCCTGCCCAAGGCGCTGCATCCTCTGGCGGGTCGGCCGATGCTGAACCACCTGATCGCCGCCTGCGAGGGCGTCTTCGACCGGGTGGTGGTGGTGGTCGGCCCCGACATGCCGGCGCTGGAAGCCGCCGCCCACCCGCATGCGACCGTGGTCCAGGCCGAGCGCCTGGGCACCGGCCATGCCGCCCTGCAGGCTTTTCCCCTGCTGGCCGGTTTCGATGGCGATGTCGCCGTCCTCTATGCCGACAACCCGCTGATCACCCCCGACACGCTGAAGCGCCTGCGGGCCGCCCGCGACAATGCGGGCCTGGCCCTGCTGGCGATGCGCCCGGCCGATCCCGCGCGCTACGGCCGTGTCCTGCAGAACGCCGCCGGCGACGTCACCCGCATCGTCGAATTCGCCGAGGCGAATGAGGAAGAGCGTGCCGTCGGCCTCTGCAATGCCGGCGTTCTCTGCGCGCCTGCCGAGAAGCTGTTTGGCTGGCTGCGGCAGGTGCGCAACGACAACCGCGCCGGCGAATATTATCTGCCGGATGTCGTGCCGCTGGCCGTCGCCGATGGCGACCGCGTCACCGCCGTCGAGGCCCCCGAGGCGGAACTGCGCGGCATCAACAGCCGCGTCGAGCTCGCCGCCGCCGAGGCCGAGATCCAGGCCCGCCTGCGCCGCCAGGCCATGGAGCAGGGCGCGACCCTGATCCAGCCGGACAGCGTCGTCTTCTCCTACGACACGACGCTGGGCCGCGACGTCACCGTGCAGCCGAATGTTGTCTTCGGCCCCGGCGTCACCGTGGAAGATGGCGTCGAGATTCGCGCCTTCTCGCATCTGGAAGGCTGCGTCGTGCGGGAAGGGGCCCTGGTCGGCCCCTATGCCCGGCTGCGCCCCGGCACCGATGTCGGCCCCCGCGCCCATATCGGCAATTTCGTCGAGCTGAAGAACGCCCAGGTCGCCGAAGGCGCCAAGGCCAACCACCTCAGCTATATCGGCGATGCCAGCATCGGCGCCGGCAGCAATATCGGCGCTGGCACCATCACCTGCAACTATGACGGCTTCGCCAAGCACCGCACCGAGATCGGCGCCGGGGTCTTCGTCGGCTCGCACACCACGCTGGTGGCGCCGATCGCGCTGGGCGACGGGTCGATGACGGCGGCGGGCTCGGTGCTGACCCGCGATGTGGCCGCCGACGCGATGGCCTTCGCCCGCGCCCGGCCTGCCGAGAAACCCGGAGCCGCCGCCGCCTTCCGGGCCGCGCGGCGCAAGGAGAAGAACTGATGTGCGGCATCGTCGGCGTCGTCGGGCGCGAAGCGGCAGCCCCCCGCCTGCTCGAGGCGCTGCGGCGCCTGGAATACCGCGGCTATGACAGCGCGGGCATCGCCACCCTGGTCAACGGCCATGTCGAGCGCCGCCGCGCCGAGGGCAAGCTGATCAACCTGGCGACGGTGCTCGACGCCCAGCCGCTGGAGGGCACCACCGGCATCGGCCATACCCGCTGGGCCACCCATGGCGCGCCGACCGAGCGCAACGCGCATCCGCACGGCACCGCCCGCGTCTCGGTGGTGCATAACGGCATCATCGAGAATTTCGCCGAGCTGCGCGCCGAGCTCGAGGCCGAGGGCATCGAGTTCGAGACCGAGACCGACACCGAGGCCGTCGCCAAGCTGCTCGACTTTCTGCTGTCGCAGGGCGACACGCCGGAGCAGGCGGTGTCGAAAACCCTGAAGAAGATCCATGGCGCCTTCGGGCTGGCGATGGTCTTCGCCGGCCATCCGCGCAAGCTGATCGCGGCGCGCCAGGGCAGCCCGCTGGCCGTCGGCTTCGGCGACGGCGAGATGTTCATCGGCTCCGACGCCCTGGCCCTGGCGCCCATGACCCGCCGCATCGCCTATATGGAGGAGGGCGACTGGGCCGTCCTCGACGAGAACTCCGCCACATTCTTCGACGCCGAGGACCGGCCGGTCGAGCGCGCCGTCAGGCTGACCTCGCTGTCGGGGGCCGCCGTCGGCAAGGGCAACTACCGGCACTTCATGGAGAAGGAGCTGCACGAGCACCCCGTCGTGCTCGGCGACACGCTGCGCCAGTATATCGACCCGGCCAGCCGCGCCGTCGCCCTGCCGGCGCTGCCCTTCGATCCCGTCACCGTGCCGAAGATTTCCTTCAGCGCCTGCGGCTCGGCCTTCATCGCCACCCAGGTCGCCCGCTACTGGTTCGAGCAGGTGGCCCGCCTGCCGGTCGACACCGATGTCGCCAGCGAGCTGCGCTACCGCGACCCGCCGCTGCCGGTGGGTGGCGCCGCCCTGCTGGTCAGCCAGTCCGGCGAGACCGCCGACACCCTGGCCGCGCTGCGCCTGCTGAAGTCGCGTGGCCAGCACATTCTCTCGGTGGTCAACGTGCCGGAAAGCACGATGGACCGGGAGAGCGACGGCACCCTGCTGACGGTCGCCGGGCCCGAGATCGGCGTGGCCTCGACCAAGGCCTTCACCGCGCAGCTCGCCGTGCTGGCCAGCCTGGCGCTGGGCTTCGGCCGCGCCCGCGGCACGCTCTCGGCAGCCGAGGAGGCCCGGCTGACGGCGGCGCTGCTGGAAGTCCCCGCCCATGCCGCCGAGCTGCTGGAGCATGGCGCCGGCGAGATGATGGAAATCGCCCGCGAGGTCGCCGCCGCCCGCGACGTCCTGTTCCTGGGCCGCGGCTCGCTCTACCCGATCGCGCTGGAAGGCGCGCTGAAGCTGAAGGAGCTCAGCTACATCCATGCCGAGGGTTATGCCGCCGGCGAGATGAAGCACGGCCCCATCGCGCTGATCGACGCCTCGGTGCCGGTCGTGGCCCTCTGCCCCTCGGGGCCGCTCTTCGAGAAGACGGCGTCGAACCTGCAGGAGGCCGCGGCGCGCGGCGGCCGCATCATGGCCTTCACCGATGCGGAAGGCGCCCCCGCCCTGCGCCGCTTCGCCGAGCGCGTGGTGGTGCTGCCCAGCGTCGACCCCTTCGTGGCGCCGATCCTCTACGCCATCCCGGTGCAGCTGCTGGCCTATCACGTGGCGGTGCTGAAGGGCACCGATGTCGACCAGCCGCGCAACCTCGCCAAGGCCGTGACGGTCGAGTGATTCTTTCGGTGGCGGCGGGGCGGCGCCCCGCCGCGGCGTTTCGCGGGCCTCAGGCCGCGCGATAGCGCTCCAGCCAATGCGCATAGGGCGCCGGCAGGGTCCAGGACGGCTTCTCGACGCCCAGCTGCTTGGCGGCGAAGAACGGCCAGTGCGGGTTCTCCAGCAGCGGCCGGCCCATCATCACCAGGTCGACCTGGCCCTTCTCCAGCATCGATTCCGCCATTTCCGGCGTGCCGACATACCAGCTGGTGGCGGTGGGCAGCCCGGTCTCGCGCCGCATGCGGCCGGCGGTCTCGCCCATGAAGCCGGGGCCCCAGGGGATCTTCGCCGTCGGCGTGTTGAAGCCGACCGAGACATCGAGGAAGTCCAGCCCTTCGGCCTTCATGGCGCGGACCAGGGCTGCGGCCTCCTGCTGCGTCTCCTCGTCGGCGCCGTCGAACTCGATGACGCTGAAGCGGGCCGACAGCGGCAGATGCGCCGGCCAGACCTTCCGCACCGCCCGCACCGTCTCGACCAGGAAGCGGCCGCGATTCTCGGCCGAGCCGCCATACTGGTCGGTGCGCTGGTTCGAGTGTTTGGAAAAAAAGTTCTGGGCCAGGTAGCCATGCGCCAGGTGCAGCATCAGCCATTCGAAGCCGGCGTCGCGCGCCCGCTCGGCGGCGGCGACGAAATCGGCCTGGACCCGGGCGATGTCGTCCAGCGTCATTTCCGCCGGCGTCTTCGACAGCCCGCCGCCGAAGGCCACCGCCGAGGCGGAAATCGTCGGCCAGCCGCGCGCATCGCCCTCGGCGATATGGTCGTCGCCTTCCCAGGGGCGGTTGGCGCTGGCCTTGCGCCCGGCATGGCCGATCTGGATGCCGGGCACGGCGCCCGCCGCCTTGATGCCGGCGACGACGGGCAGGAAGGCGTCCTTCTGCGCATCGTTCCACAGCCCGGTGCAGCCCGGGGTGATGCGGCCCTCGGGCGAGACGCCGGTGGCCTCGACCACCACCAGCCCGGCGCCGCCGCGGGCGAGCGCCGTGTAATGCGCCAGGTGCCAGTCGTTCGGCAGGCCTTCATCGGCGGAGTACTGGCACATCGGCGAGACCACGATGCGGTTGCGCAGGGTGACGCCCTTCAGGGTATAGGGCTCGAAGAGATGGGGCATAGGTATCCTCGGGAAGGGGGAGCGGCGGCGACCAGCGCCGCGGTTGGCGCCTTAGTTCCATCAAATTCGAACTAATGGCAAGCCCCTGCGGGCCGATGCCAGAGGAGCGTGGCGCCCATGGCGGCGATGAAGCACCCGGAAGCTTCCGAGTTCCGGCTTGAGAAAGTGCTGCATGCGCTGAGCGACGGCGTGCGCCTGGGCATCGTCCGCCAGCTGGCGGCGGAGGGCGAGGCCAGCTGCGGCGCCCTCGATGGCGGCCGGCCGAAATCCACCGTCTCCCACCATTTCCGCGTGCTGCGCGATGCCGGGCTGGTGCGCACCACCACCTTCGGCGTCACCCACATGAACACGCTGCGCCGCATCGAGCTCGATGCCCGCTTCCCCGGCCTGCTGGCGGCGGTGCTGGCGGCCGGGGAGGGCGGATCCGAGGGCGACCCGCCGGGCTGACAATGCTTGGCAGCCGCCGCCGGGCCTGGCTATGCTGCACTGCACCATCGCCCTGGCCCCCCGCGGAGACTGCCCCCGCCATGCCCGCCCCATCGCCCTGGACGCGCCTGTCGCGCACCGAATTCATGGCCCGGCGCTACCTCGCCAGCCGCGGCGGCGCGCCGATGGTGGAGGACCCGCTGCGCATGGCGCTGCCGAAGCTGCGGCGCGAGGTCGCGCAATGCCGCCGGCTGGCCCGCCTCGACCTCGGCCTCGCCGCCGCCCTGGTCAGCGTCGCGCTGACCGTGATGGGCAGCGTCTGGCTGGCGCCGCTGCATGGCGGCATCCTGCTGGTGCTGGTCTATCTGCACCTGGTGCCGCTGCTGGGCCTGGCCGTCGTGGTCTGGGGCGCCATCGTCATGGAGACCTCGGCGCCGCGCCTGGCCACCGCCCGCCGCATCGCCCGCGCCCTGCAATCCGGCGCCTGGCTGGAGGCGCTGGACCTCGCCGTGCACGGCCTGCCGGGCCGCCCGGCGGAAGCGGTGGCGCCGGGCGCCTGACTGGTCTAGGCTGACGACAGCCGCGGCCCCCAGGGGCTTGCGACTCGACCTTGGCGGCGAAGACAGCCGTCTTCCGGCATCCTGTGCCGGTTCGCGCCTGGGGGCAAAAACCGCCCTCCCAGGCCTGTAAACCCCGCCGCGAGGCTGGGCGTTCCGTCATGGGAGCGCCGTCTTCGCGTCCCGGAGGAGGACCAGGCCATGTCGAGCACCATTTCCGGAATTTCCAGCAGCCAGCTGGACCGCCTCGCCGCGTTGCAGCTGGCGCCGCGCAACAGTCGCGCCAACCAGGACAGCGACCAGGGCCAGGCGGCCGACGCCACCAACCAGACCCAGGTGCTGGGCCTGCGCACCTCGGCGCTGGGCGACGACCTGCTGGCGGCGCTGCTGGCCGGCGACACCGGCGAGGTCTCCACCGGCGCCAGCACCAGCCTGACCAGCAGCGCCGAGGGCGTCAGCCGCGAGGCGGTGACCGAAGCCGAGGACGAGGGCGATGCCACCGCCCGCCTGATGTCACAGCTTGGTGACTGGCGGCTGAGCGACCGCGACGCCAGCGGCGCTGCCCCGGGCGGCGCCGATGCGCTGTCGGGCCCCTTCGGCAACCGCCCGCCGCCGCCGCCGGGCGGCGCGCCCCCGGCCGAGGCCCAGGCCCAGGCCACCGGGGCCGATGCCGCCGCCACCAACGAGACCGCCACCGGCGCCCAGGGCAGCCTGGAGCAGACCGGCAGCGACGCCGCCGACAGCTATGCCGCGCGCCGCCAGCAGATGACCGACTCGCTCTACGCCGCGGTCGCCGCCTATGCCACCGGCAGCTCCGCCACCATGGGCTCGCTGGCCTCCGTCGAGGTCTGACGGCGCCACCCCTTGCGCGGCACGAAAAAGGGCCCCGGGGAATCGCTCCCCGGGGCCCTTTTCAGGTCAGCGGTATCGCGCTGCGGTCAGATGCGTCCCATCAGCAGCAGCACCAGCAGGATCAGCAGGATCAGGCCGAGACCGCCGGAGGGGCCGTAGCCCCAGCCGCTGCTATAGCCCCAGCGCGGCAGGGCGCCGACCAGCAGCAGGATGATGATGATCAGAAGGATCAGGCCCATGGATCGAACTCCCTCGGGTTTTGGTTCAGCTTGCGCCGTGCCGGATGAACGCCGCGGATCGGTAGAATGTTGCGTGGCGGCCGGCTTATTCGGCATGACGCCGGGCTGACAGCGGGCGCGCGCCTGCCTACCTTCCCTGCACCAGACGGGCGCCGGCACAGGCACCCGCCTTGATCGGGAGAAGATCGCCATGCTCGACGCCGTCACCAAGCTGGTCCTGAAGGACCCCGACCTGCTGCGGCAGGCCAATTACATCGATGGCCAATGGGTCAAGGCCGACAGCGGCAAGGTGCTGGAGGTGAAGAACCCCGCCACCGGCGAGCTGGTCGGCACCATCCCGGCCATGGGCCAGGCCGAGACCCGCCGCGCCATCGAGGCCGCCCACGCCGCTTGGCCCGCCTGGCGCGCCATGCTGGCCGGCGAGCGCGCCGCCATCCTGAAGAAGCTGGCCGCGCTGATGCTGGCCAATACCGAGGACCTGGCGGCCATCATGACGGCCGAGCAGGGCAAGCCCTATGCCGAGGCCAAGGGCGAGGTCGCCTATTCCGCCAGCTTCATCGAGTGGTTCGCCGAGGAGGCCCGCCGCGTCAACGGCGAGACCATCCCGCAGAACGCCAAGGGCCGCCGCATCCTGGTGACCAAGGAGCCGGTGGGCGTCTTCGCCGCCATCACGCCCTGGAACTTCCCCTCGGCCATGATCACCCGCAAGGCCGGTCCGGGCTGGGCCGCCGGCTGCACCGGCGTGATCCGCCCGGCCAGCCAGACGCCGTTCTCGGCGCTGGCCATCGCGGTCCTCGCCGAGCGCGCCGGCATGCCGAAGGGCGTCTGCAACGTCATCACCGGCCCGTCCTCCGGCACCGGCCGCGAGCTCACCGGCAACCCGCTGGTGCGCAAGCTGTCCTTCACCGGCTCCACCGAGGTCGGCCGCGTGCTGCTCGAGCAATGCGCCCAGACCATCAAGAAGACCTCGATGGAGCTCGGCGGCAACGCCCCCTTCATCGTCTTCGACGACGCCGACCTGGACGAGGCGGTCAAGGGCGCCATGGCGTCGAAGTACCGCAACACCGGACAGACCTGCGTCTGCGCCAACCGCCTGCTGGTGCAGGAAGGCGTCTACGAGGCCTTCGCCGCCAAGCTGAAGGCCGCGGTCGAAGGGCTGAAGGTCGGCAACGGCATGGAGGAGGGCGTCACCCAGGGGCCGCTGATCAATGCCGACGCGGTGAAGAAGGTGCAGGAGCATATCGCCGACGCCCTGTCGAAGGGCGCCAACGTGGTGACCGGCGGCAAGCCGGACGCCAAGGGCGGCAACTTCTTCCAGCCGACCGTGCTGGCCAACGTGCCGCATGACGCGCTGATCTTCCGCGAGGAGACCTTCGGGCCCGTCGCCCCGCTGTTCCGCTTCAAGACCGAGGCGGAGGCGATCAAGCTGGCCAACGACACCGAGTTCGGCCTGGCGGCGTATTTCTACGCCCGCGACGTCGGCCGCATCTTCCGCGTCGCCGAAGCCCTGGAATACGGCATCGTCGGCATCAACGAAGGCATCATCTCGACCGCCGAGGCGCCCTTCGGCGGCTTCAAGCAGTCCGGCCTTGGCCGCGAAGGGTCCACGCACGGGATCGATGAGTATCTCGAGACCAAGTACCTGGCGCTCGGCGGCATCGGCGGCTGAGACAGTAAGCGAAGGCCGGGGGAACTGAGTTCCCCCGGACCCCCACATTCATAAGGGCTGACCTGCACGGGCTTGACGAAAAACACCCGGCATCCCTTCTTGCCTTCCAGCAAAGGCAGGATCCGGCCCGATGAGCAGCTACGACTTCGACCTCTTCGTCATCGGCGGCGGCTCCGGCGGCGTGCGCTGCGCCCGCATCTCAGCCAGCCACGGCGCCCGCGTCGCGGTGGCGGAAGAACGCTTCTGGGGCGGCACCTGCGTCAATGTCGGCTGCGTGCCCAAGAAGATCATGGTCCACGCCGCCGAATACGGCCAATGGGCCCATGACGCCCCGGCCTTCGGCTGGACTGACGGCCAGCCCGGCACCCATGACTGGACCACGCTCGCCACCGCCCGCGACGCCGAGGTGGCGCGGCTGAACGCCATCTATTCCCGCCTGCTGACCAACGCCAACGTCACCAGCTTCAACGCCCGCGCCACCTTCATCGACGCGCACACGCTGGACGTCGGCGGCCAGCGCGTCACCGCCGAGCGCATCGTCATCGCCGTCGGCGGCCGCCCGCAGCGCCCCGACATCCCCGGCGCCGAGCTCGGCCTGGTCTCCGACGACCTCTTCACCCTGACCGAGCGCCCGAAGCGCATCGTCGTCATCGGCGGCGGCTATATCGCCCTCGAATTCGCTTCCCTGCTGCGCGGTCTCGGCTCGGAGGTCGACCTGCTCTACCGCCAGCCGCTGCCGCTGCGCGGCATGGATGGCGACCTGCGCTCGGCGATGGCCGAGGCGCTGGAAAACCAGGGCATCCGCCTGCATCCCGGCCAGATGCCCGCCCGCCTCGAGCGCGCCACCGATGGCAGCCTGCGCCTGACCACCGAGGGTGGCACGGTGCTGGAGACCGACCAGGTGATGTTCGCCACCGGCCGCGTCCCGCACACCGACAGCCTCGGGCTGGAGCAGGTGGGCATCAAGACCGGCGCCTCCGGCTGCGTCCCGGTGACGCTGGAGCAGGCCACCACCCAGCCGCATATCTTTGCCATCGGCGACGTCACCGACCAGCTGAACCTGACGCCGGTGGCGACCGCCGTGGGCCATGCCCTGGCCGACACGCTGTTCGGCGGCCGGCCGCGCACGGCGAGCTTCCAGAACGTGCCGACGGCGATCTTCACCTCGCCCCCGGCGGCGACGGTCGGGCTGTCGGAGGAGGCGGCGGCGCTGCAGGGCCCGATCGACGTCTATGTCGCCCGCTTCACCCCGATGCGCCACACCATCAGCAAGGCGCCGCGCAAGACCATGATGAAGCTGGTGGTCTCCCGCCGCACCCAGCGGGTGCTGGGCGCCCATATGCTGGGCGAGGACGCCGCCGAGATCATGCAGGGCATCGCGGTGGCCATCGTCGCCGGCGCCACCAAGGAAGACTTCGACCGCACCATCGGCATCCACCCGACCGCGGCCGAGGAATTCGTCACCATGCGCACGGTGACGCGCCAGGTCGGCTGAGGCCCAAGCCGAAGCGGGGGCATTCAAACCGGAACGGTTCCGCGCCATGATGGCGGCATGGCTCCTCCTCCCAATGCCGCCATCGGCTTCGCCGCCGATGGCTTCCAGACCGACCGCACCCGGCTCATGGGCCGCCATGTGGCGGGCGATGGCTTCCTTCGCGGCCTGATCCGGCATGGCGGCGTCGACCGGCTGGCGGCCTATCTGCTGGCGGCCGGCGACGCCCCGGTCTTCGAGCAGCTGGCCCGCAAGGCCGGCGCGACCATGGCGCTGGAGGCCATCGCGCCGCACCGGCTGGACCGGCTGGCGGCCCTCGGCACGCTGATGCTGCCGGGGCCCGAGGTCGCGCATTACGCCCGCGCCCGGCGCTTCGCCGGCAGCACCGCCTATTCCGTCGTGGGCGTCACGCACACCACCGCCTCGCATGGCGCGATGGAGGCGATCGCCGGGCTGCTGGCGGGCCCGGCCGAGCCCTGGGACGCGCTGATCTGCACCTCCCGCGCCGTCGCCGCCACCGCTCGCAGCCTGCTGGAGGCCGAGGCGGCGCAGCTGCGCGAGCGGCTGGGCGCGCAGCGCTTCCCGCTGCCGCTGCTGCCGGTGATCCCGCTCGGCATCGATTGCGCCGCCTTTGCCCCGCCGGAGGGCGCGCGGGCGGCCTGGCGCGCGCGGCTGGGCATCGCCGAGGACACGGTGGTGGTGCTCTCCCTCAGCCGGCTGTCCTGGCATGCGAAGGCGCATCCGGTGGCGCTGTTCGGCGCGCTGGGCCGGGCGGCGCGGCGTCCCGGGGCGCCGAAGCTTCATTGCGTGCTGGCCGGCTGGTTCGCCCATGGCGAGCAGGAGCCGGCGCATCGCGGCATGGCCCAGGCCCTGGCGCCGGAGGTCGGCCTGTCCATCCTCGACGCCCGGACCGGCGACAGCCGCCAGGGCCTGCACGCCATGGCCGATGTCTTCGCCCTGCTGGTCGACAATATCCAGGAGACCTATGGGCTGGCCCCGGTCGAGGCCATGGCCGCCGGCCTGCCGGTCGTCGTCAGCGACTGGGACGGCTTCAAGGACACGGTGCGCCATGGCGAGGACGGCTTCCGCATCCCCAGCCTGATGGCGCCGCCCGGCAGCGCGGGCGACCTGGCGCTGCGGCATGCGACGGGGGCGCTGAACTACGACCATTATCTCGGTGCCTCGACCCAGCTGGTGGCGCTCGACATCGCCGCGGGCGCCGAGGCTTTCTTCCAGCTGGCCACCCAGCCGGAACTGCGGCGCAAGATGGGCGCGGCGGGGCAGGCGCGGGCCTTGCAGCATTTCGACTGGAAGGTGGTGATCGGGCAGTACCAGGCGCTGTGGTCGGCGCTGGCCGAGCGACGGCAGGCGGCGACCCCCGGCCCGCGCGCCCTGGACCCGCGCTTCGCCGACCCGACCGAGGCCTTCGCCGCCTATCCCAGCGCGGCGCTGGCGGGGGCGATGCGGGTCGAGGCGGATCCGGCCGCGGTGGCCTCGATCGACGGCCTGGCGGCGGTGCCGGGCGGGCTGCACCGCGCCGGCGGCGGGCTGGGGGTGGCGGCGCTGGCGGCGCTGCTGCACCGGCTGCGGCAGGAGGGCCCGCTGACGGTGGCGGCGCTGCTGCCCGAGGAAGGCCGGGCCGCGGCCCTGCGCGGGCTGCTCTGGCTGATGAAGTCCGGCTTCGTCCGCCGCGTGCCCGGCGCCTGAATCAAGAAGGGGGCAGGGCCTGCGCCCCACCCCCCCAGCTCGTCCCACCGCCTCAGTGCCGGGACCAGCGCCCCCACGCGAAGGCGGCAGCCCGAGAGAAAATCAATTCCAGCCGGCGCGCTGGAGGATCTGCAGGGCTTCGGGGGTGCGGTCGAGGTTGCCGGCCGCGTTGATCGGCTCGGCGCGGAAGGTCCCCATGGCGGCCAGGATCGGGTGCAGCGGCGCGCCGGCCACCACCGGGAATTCCATGTTGCCGAGGGCGAACATTTCCTGGGCGCGGTGGGTGGTCATGAATTCCAGGAAGCGGATGGCATTCGCCTTGTTCGGCGCGTTCGCCGTCAGCCCGGCGCCGGAGATGTTCACATGCGTGCCGCGGTCGCCGGCGCCCTGGTTCGGGAAGATCACGCCGATCCGCTTGAACAGCGCCTGGTCCTCGGGCTTGTCGGAGCGCCCGGTCAGGCCGAGGTAGTAGCTGTTGGCGATGGCCAGGCCGCACTGGCCCGACGGGATGGCGCGGAACTGGTCGCGGTCGCCGCCCTGGGGGGGGCGCGCGAAATTGGCGACGACGCCGCGGGCCCAGGCCTCGGCCTGCCCGGCGCCATCGGCGGCGAGCAGGGCGGCGGCCAGGCTGGTGTTGTAGGGATGCGCGCCGCTGCGGGCGCAGATCATGCCCTTGAAGCGCGGATCGGCCAGGTCCTCGTAGCGGGCCAGGCCCTCGGGCACGCCCTTCTCGCGGTCATACATGATCAGCCGTGCGCGCTGCGAGACGGCGAACCACAGCCCGTCGGGGTCGCGCAGCCCGGCGGGGACGCGCTCGTCGACGGTGGCCGAGCCATGCGGCGCCAGGATCTTCGCCTGGGCGGCGCGGGCGAGGCGGGCGGCATCGACGGTCAGGAAGACATCGGCCGGGCTGTTGGCGCCTTCGTTGCGGATGCGCTCGATCAGCTGGTCGGCCTGGCCCTCGATCACCCGCACGCGGATGCCGGTCTCCTTGGTGAATTCCTCATAGAGCGCGCGGTCGGTGTCGTAGTGGCGCGCGGAATAGAGGTTGATCTCGCCGCCGCCCTGGGCCCGAAGGCTGGCGGGGGCCGCGAGCGCCAGCGCGCCCAGCGCGGCGAGGAGGGGGCGTCGGAACATGGATCGTCTTCCTCGGATGAACGGCCGTTCATCTTCAGCCGTTGTCCCGATGCCTAGGCGAATTGAGAAGCACTCGCAAGGGAATCCCGGCAGCGGTCACCCGCCGCCGAGCAGCAGCCGCAGCGGCCAGGGGCCCTCGGCCAGGCGCAGCGCCGCGCCAGGGGCGACCGGCTGGCCGGTGACCAAGTCCTGCCAGGGCGTCGCCGCCAGATCGGCGGGCAGGGGCAGGCTGGCCGCGCCCCAGGCGGCGGCGGTGGGCAGCTGGCTCTCGCCGCCGGGCAAAGCGCGGATCGGCAGGACCACCAGCAGCGCCTGGCCGGCATGGCGGCGCAGGAAGGCGAGGCTGCCTTCCGGGGCGGCCAGCGGCTCGTGGCTGCCGTCGCGGAACAGCGCCGGATGCGCGGTCCGGGCGGCGAGCAGCGTGGTGACCAGGCGCTGCTTGATGGCGCCATCCCGCCAGCCGGCCAGCAGGTCTTCCGGGCTGCGGCCCGAGTCCAGCGCGGCGCGGCGGGCGTCGTAGTCGACGGGGCGCCGGTTGTCAGGGTCCACGAGCGAAAGATCCCAGAACTCGGTGCCCTGGTAGAGGTCGGGGGCGCCGGGGACGGTCAGGCGCAGCGCGGTCTGCGCCAGGCTCTTCAGCGCGCCGGGGGCGGCAAGGCGGGCGGCGAAATCCTGCAGGCTTTTCGCCAGCTGCGGGCTTTTCCCGGCATCGAGCACGCCGCGCAGGAAGTCACCGGCGGCGGCTTCATAGGCTTCGTCGGGCATGGCCCAGCCGGAGCGGCGCTTGGCCTCGCGGATCGCCTTCTGCTGCCAGCCGGCCAGGCGGTCGGCCCAGGCTTCGACGCCGGCGCGGTCGGCGATGTCGAGCCCGACCGGCCAGCTGGCCAGGATCATCTGGAACAGCATGGCGGCATCGGCGGGCTCCGGCGCCGGGCCGTCGGGCAGGGCCTGGACCAGCGGCTGGCTGGCGGCGAGGAAGCCGCGCAGCGCGGTCGCCCAGTCGTCGGGCATTTCCGACAGCACGGCCAGCCGCATGCGCAGGTCTTCGCCGCGCTTGTGGTCATGCGTCGCCGTGGCCAGCAGCGCGTCGGGGAAGCTTTTTCCCCGGGCGGCGGAAAGCTGGTGGAAGCCGTCCGGCGACAGCGAGAACAGGCCGGGGTTGGAGCCGACCTCGTTGCGCGACAGCAGCCGGCCGTAGCGGTAGAAAGACGTATCCTCGACCGACTTGGCGGCGGTGGGCGACGACAGCTGCTGGAAGCGCTGACGGGCGGTCAACAGGGCCTGGCGGGACTCACCGGGCGGGTGGTTACGCGGGCGGTCCTCGGCCAGCCAGAACAGCAGGTGCGACATCACCGCATGGTCGGTCGGGTGCAGCGTGGCGCGGGCGGCGCCGGCGGCCTCGGCCAGGATGCGCTGGTCCTGGGCCGAGGCCTCGCCGGCCCGGACATAGACGCGATAGACCGGCATCCGCAGCAGCAGCGCCGCCAGCACCCGGCGGATGGCGTTGAAGGAAAAGTCGCGCGACCGGATATGGCCGCGCGCCAGCCGGTGCAGGGCACGGGCGGCGGCATCGAGCTCGGCGGCCAGGTTGTCGCGCAGGATCTGCTTGCGGGCGGCGATCTCCTCGGCGTGGAAGTCGCGGTCGCTGCCGGTCACCTCGCGCCACAGCGCCGAGAGCGGCGCGGCGCCGGCCGGGTCGTGCAGCAGCGCGGCCACCTGGTCCATGAAGTCGTAGCCGGTGGTGCCATCGGTCTGCCAGCGGGCGGGCAGGGCCTCGCCGGGGGCCAGGATCTTTTCCACCACGACATAGGGCGCGCCGGCGGGGGCGCCGGCCGGGCGGTGATGGGCGACGGCGGCCATGCGCCGGCGCAGCTTGCGGCAATAGCCGGCGGGGTCGGCCAGGCCGTCGACATGGTCGATGCGCAGGCCGTCGATCAGCCCCTCGGCATAGAGGCGCAGCAGAAAATGATGCGTGGCGTCGAAGACCTTGGGGTCCTCGGCACGCAGGCCGGCGAGGCCGGTGACGTCGAAGAAGCGGCGCCAGTTGATCTCGTCCGAGGCGGTGCGCCACCAGGCGAGGCGATAATGCTGGTGCTCCAGCAGCCCGTGCAGCCGGGCGGTGCCGGTCAGGCTCTTCGGGTCATGCGCCTCGAGGCCGCCGCGCTCGCCCAGGATGCGATGGGCATCGCCGGGCGCGATGGGGAAGCGGTTGTCGAAATAGGCGACGGACAGGCCGGTCGGGCCTTCCTCGACCAGGGTCAGCTCGCCCTCGGCCAGCGCCTCGCCATAGGGGCGGCCGAGGAAGGGCGCCAGGATCTTTCCCGACAGCGCCGGGTCCGGGCTGTCCCAGTCGATGTCGAAGAAATCGGCGAACTTGCTGTCGCGGCCATTGGCAAAAACGTCCTGCCAATAGGGGTTGTGCGGCCCGTCGACACCCATGTGGTTGGGCACGATGTCGAGCAGCAGCCCGAGGCCATGCTGGCGCAGCGCGGCCACCAGCCGGCGCAGCGCGTCCTCGCCGCCGAGCGCCGGGTTCACCGCGTCATGGCCGGTGTTGTCATAGCCATGGGTGGAGCCGGGGGCGGCGGGCAGCAGCGGCGAGGCGTAGAGATGGCTGACCCCGAGCCGCGCCAGATAGGGCACCAGCGGCACCGCATCGTCCAGGGTGAAGCCTGCATGGAACTGCAGGCGATAGGTGGCGCGGGGGCGGGTCGCGGCGGCGGGTGCAGCCAGGGACATCAAGGGGCTCTCCGCGCCCGCGCCAGGCCGCGCAGACGCTGTTCGATCGCGGGATCCTGGAACATCCGCTCGACCGGAGGGGCGAGGCGTCGGCGCCAGTTGGGATGTTCCTCAACGGTGCCGGGCAGGTTCGGTTGCTCGACGGCGGCGACGGCATCTTCCAAAGGCAGCAGGGCGAGCTCGCAGCGGGCGCGGCCGATATGGGCGGCGGCGGCATCGGCGACGCGGGCGGCCTCATGCGGGCCTGGCACCGGGCCCTCGGCGACGCCCGACTTGCAGAAGGCGTCCCACAGCTTCGGCCGCTCCTCGGCGCGGGTTTCCTCCAGGCCGGGGATGGTGAAGCCCAGCTCCTCGCGCCAGGCCAGGTCGCGCCCCTCCCACCAGCCGGCCACCGTCGGCAGGTCGTGGGTCGAGGTCATGGCGACGGCCCCCTGGGTCCAGCGCTGCGGCGGCGTGAAGTCCTGCGCGGTCTGCTCGAACCACATGACGCGCATGCCGGCCAGGCCCGCGCGCTCCAGCTGCGGCCGCAGCCCGTCGGGGACGGTGCCCAGGTCCTCGCCGATGGCCACCGCCTGGTGGCGGGCGGATTCGAGGGCCACCAGCCGCAGCAGGTCGCGCAGCGGGAAGCGCAGGTAGCAGCCCTGGTCGGGCGTCGCGCCCTCCGGCACCAGCCAGAGCCGGCGCAGGCCCAGCACATGGTCCAGCCGCACGCCGCCGGCATTGCGGAAGGCGGTGCCGAGCATTTCCCGGAAGGCGGCGAAGCCGTTGGCGCGCAGCCCGTGCGGCGAATAGGTGGTGATGCCCCAGCCCTGGCCGCGGCGGTTGAAGATATCGGGCGGCGCGCCGACCTCGACGCCCTGCAGGAACTCGTCCTGGCGCGACCAGGCGTCGCTGCCGCCGCCATCGACGCCGATCGCCAGGTCGGCGACCAGGCCGATGCGGGCGCCGGCCTCGCGCGCGGCGCGCTGGGCGGCGGCCAGGCCGCGATCGGCCTGCCATTGCAGGAAGGCGTGCCAGTCAACTTCCTCGGCATGGGCCGCGGCGAAGTCGGCGACGGCCGGGCTTTCCGGGTCGCGCAGCGCAGCACCCCAGTCGCGCCAGTGGAATTTCTGCGGGTCGTGCGCCAGCTGCACCGCCTGCAGCGCCTCGAAGCGGGCATGGCGTTCCAGCGCGGCGCCGCCTTCGGCGCGAAACGCCGAAAAGCTGTCGCGCAGGCTGGCCGGGGCCTGGGCCTGGAAGACGTCGAAGATTTGCCGCAGGCGGGCGAGGCGGGCGGCGGTGGCGGCCGGCCAGTCGATCAGGTTCAGCGCCTCCAGCCGGGACCATTCATCGGCGAGCTGGGGCGGGAAGGCGGGGGTGAGCTCGCCCAGCAGCATCTCGGCATCGGCATGGCGGATATCGAGCCGCAGCCGGCTGGAGGGGGCGTAGGGGCTGAAGCGGGTCGGCACCGCGGTGAATTGCGCATGCACCGGGCTCAGCGCGATGGCATCCGCGCCCTGGCCGGCGGCGCCCACCGCGAAATCGGCCAGCGCGGTATAGTCGCCGAAGCCGCCATCGCCGGTGCGGCGCAACGAATAGAGCTGCACCGCCAGCCCCCAGGCGCGGCCGCCCGGGCAGGCATCGGCCAGGCGCAGCCCGTGCTCCGGCGCCACGGCCAGGGTGACCCGATGGCCGGCGGTCTCCAGCTGGTAGTAGCCGGGCAGGGCGGGCGCCAGCAGCGAGGCGCCGCCGGGGGCGGGCTGGCTGCGGCCCTCGGCGCTGGTGCCGTCCTCGGCGGTCAGGCGGTAGCGGTCGGGGGGCAGGCGCAGGCAGACCGGCAGGCCGGGATCGGCGGTGACCAGCGGCGGCTGCACCCGGTGGGCGATGCGCCATTGCGCCATGCTGTCGTGCAGCTGGGCGTCGTCGGCCACCGGCAGGCCGAGCGCGCCCAGCACGCGGCGCAGGGTTTCCGGCGTCGTCTCCCGCCTGAGGCCGGTGGCGTCGTGCCAGTCCAGCATCAGCCCGACGGCACGCGCCAGGCGGCGCAAGGCGGTGTCGCTGTTCATCCGGCGGGTTCCTGCAGCCAGGCGATGGCGGAACGGGGGGGCAATTCGCCGCCCAAGGCCGCCTCGCCGGCGCCAGGGCCAGAGGCAGCGATGGGCTCGCCGGGGAATTGCGGGCAGGGCAGCGATTCATCGCCGAACTGCGCGGCGACGCTCAGCACCGCGCCATCGGCCAGGCGCCATTGCGCGCGGATGGCGCGGTCACCCAGCGCCGCGGCGCCGAGCGACTGCGCGCCGTCCAGCCGGCGGGCCAGCTTCTTCGTGCGGGTCTCCAGCAGGAACCGGCAGAAAGTCTCGGCCTCGACATTGGCGGGATGGGCGCGGTCGCCGGGCTGCGGGCTGCTGGCGGCGAAAGTCTTCGGGTCGTTCGGGTCGGGGATGCGCTCGCGGCGCTCGGGGTCGGCGAAGCTGGAGAAGCGGGCGAATTCCTTTCTCCGACCTTCCCGCACCGCGGTCGCCAATTCGGGGGTCCCGAAGCCGGTGAAGAAAAGAAAGGGGCGCTCGGCGGCGTATTCGTCGCCCATGAACAGCATGGGCACGGGCGGCGTCAGCAGCAGCACCAGCAGTGCGGCGCGGACGGCATCCGGCGGGGCCAGGGTAAAAATGCGGTCGCCGAAGGCGCGGTTGCCAACCTGGTCATGGTTCTGCAGCGCGTTGACGAAGGAAGAGGCCGGCAGGTGGCCGCTCTTCTGCCCGCGCGCATGGCCAAGGTTCTTCGACTCCTCGCCCTGGTAGACGAAGCCTTCCGACAGGGCGCGGGCCAGATGCTCGGCGGGGGCGTCGGCATAATCGGCGTAATAGGCCTCGTCCTCGCCGGTCAGCAGGACATGCAGGCAGTGATGCGCGTCATCGTTCCACTGCGCCTCAAACTTCTGCTCCAGGAGCGAGGCGTCGTTGCGCTCGTTTTCCAGCACCAGATAGACCGGGCGGCCCTCGGTCGCGGCACGGACGCGGTCGGACAGTTCCGACAGGAAGGTCTCGCTGGCGATGGCGTGGACGGCATCGAGCCGCAGCCCGTCGAAGCGGTATTCGCGCAGCCAGAAGATGGCGTTCTGGATGAAGAAATCACGCACCGCGTCGTGGCGGAAATCGATCGCCTCGCCCCAGGGGGTGGAGATGTCACTGCGGAAGAAGTCCGGCGTGATGGCGTGCCAGTAATTCCCGGCCGGGCCAAAATGGTTGTAGACCACGTCGAGCATCACCGCGATGCCCTGGCCATGCGCGGCATCGACCAGCGCCTTCAGCTCGTCGGGCGAGCCATAGGTCTCGTCCGGCGCATAGGGCAGCACGCCGTCATAGCCCCAGTTGGCGATGCCGGCGAAGTCGTTGACCGGCATCAGCTCGATGGTGTTGACGCCGAGCGAGGCCAGCCGCGGCAGCTCGGCGATGACGCCGCGGAAGCCGCCCATGGCGCCGGCATGCAGCTCATAGACCACGGTCTGCGGCCAGGGATGCGTGCGCCAGTCGGCATGCTTCCAGCGATAGGCGCCATGGTCCTGCACCACGCTCCAGCCGTCGACATCGCCATCCTGGCCGTGGCTGGCGGGGTCGGGGACATTCGGCCCGTCGCCGAGGGCGAAGCGATAGCGGGTGCCGGCCGGCGCGGTAGCTTCGACCTGCCACCAGCCGTCTTCCAGCGCCTGCATCGGCAGCGGCGGCTGGTCGCGGCGCAGCAGGGTGATCGCCGGCTGGCCGGGAGCCCAGAGGCGGAAGCGGCAGAGGCCCCCCGCGATGGGCCAGGCGCCGAACTGGTAGTGCTCGCTCATGCGGCTTGCTCCTGCCGCGGCGGCCCGGCGGCGAGCAGCCGGGCGGCACGGGCGGCGACGATGATCGTGGGACGGTCGAGAGCGGCTTCCGGGGCTTCCGGCGCGGCGCTGTCGAGCAGGGAGATCCAGGGCAGGCCCGGCTCGGGCAGGGTGACCTCGCAGGGCTGGTCGCCGGCATTCAGCACCAGCAGCGTCACCTCCACCGGGGTGGCGGCGGCGCCCCGGCGCGGGGTGTCGCCCACAGGGACGGCGCGGCGCAGCACCAGCACGCGGCCGGCCGGGTCGTTCCAGGCCTCGGGCGTCATCGGCTGGCCATCGGCGCCGAACCAGCCGATGTCGCGGAGGCCGGGCAGCGGCTCGGTATAGCCATGCAGGAAGACGGCGCTGCGCAGCGAGGCGAAGCGCCGGCGCAATTCCGCGGCGCGGGCGGTGAAGGCGATCAGCGCCTCGCCCTCGGGCGTCGCCGTCCAGTCCAGCCAGGACACCGAATTATCCTGGCAATAGGCGTTGTTGTTGCCGCGCTGGCTGCGGCCGAACTCGTCGCCGCCCAGCAGCATCGGCGTGCCGTGGCTGGCGAAGAGGGTCAGCAGCATGGCCCGCTTCAGCCGCGCCCGGGTCTCACGGATCGCGGGATCGGTGCTCGGCCCCTCGACACCCCAGTTGCCGGAGAAATTCTCGCCATGGCCGTCGCGGTTGCCCTCGCCATTGGCCTGGTTGTGGCGCTCGGTGAAGCTGACCAGGTCCTGCAGGGTGAAGCCGTCATGGGCCGCCAGGAAATTGACGCTGGCCCAGGGCCGGCGGCGGCGGCGGTCGAACAGGTCGCCCGAGGCCGTCAGCCGCGCCGCCAGGTCCGGGCGCATGCCGGCATCGCCGCGCCAGTAGCGGCGGACGCCGTCGCGGTAGCGGTCGTTCCATTCGGAGAAGCCGGGCGGATGCGCGCCGAGCTGGTAGCCGCCGGGGCCGATATCCCAGGGCTCGGCGATCAGTTTCAGCCGCGACAGCACCGGGTCCTGGCGGATGGCGTCGAAGAAGCCGGAGCCGGGGTCGAAGCCATGCCCCTCCCGCCCCAGGGTGGAGGCGAGGTCGAAGCGGAAGCCGTCGACCCGGAAGGCCGTGGCCCAGTAGCGCAGGCTGTCCATCACCATCTGCAACACCCGGGGGTGCGAGAGGTTGACGGTGTTGCCGCAGCCGGTCTCGTCGATGTTGCGGCGTTCCTCGCCGGGCACCAGGCGGTAGTAGCTGGCATTGTCCAGGCCGCGCCAGGAGAGGGTGGGACCGAGCGCGTCGCCCTCGCAGGTGTGGTTGTAGACCACGTCGAGGATCACCTCGATGCCGGCGGCATGCAGGCGGCGGATCGCCACCCGGATCTCGTCCAGCGCGCCGGTCGACAGATAGGCGGGCTCGGGCGCGAAGAAGGAGAGGGTGGAATAGCCCCAGTAGTTGCGCAGCTTGCGTTCCACCAGGAAGCGGTCCTGGCAGATGGCATGCACCGGCAGCAGCTCGACCGCGGTGACGCCCAGGCGCTGGAGATGGGCGATCATCGGCGGGCTGGCGAGGCCGGCGAAGCTGCCGCGCTCGCGAGGCGCGATGTCGTCGCGCTGGATGGTCAGGCCGCGCAGATGCGTCTCGTAGATCAGCGTGCGGTCCCAGGGCACCGAAGGCGGCCGGTCGTCGCCCCAATTGAAGGCGTCGTCCACCACCACGGATTTCGGCATGGCGGCGGCGCTGTCGCGGCGGTCGAAGCTGAGATCGCCGCGCGGCGTGCCGAGGCGATGGCCATACAGCGCGTCCGACCAGCGCAGGGCCCCGTGCAGCTGCTTGCCATAGGGGTCGAGCAGCAGCTTGTGCGGGTTGAAGCGGTGGCCGTGCTCGGGCTGGTAGGGGCCATGAACCCGGAACCCATAGATCAGCCCTGGCCTGGCCTCCGGCAGATACCCATGAAAAACCTCGTCGGTGCATTCGGGCAGCGGCAGGCGGGCCACTTCCCGCCTTCCGGCCGCGTCGAAGAGGCAGAGATCCACCTGGGTGGCATGGGCCGAGAAGACGGCGAAGTTGACGCCGAGCCCGTCCCAGCTGGCGCCGAGCGGATCCGGCCGACCCGGCAGCAGCCAGTCGGGAAGCAGAGGCAAGTCAGCCCTCCATCGGGGTCAGCACGATCGTGGACAGGCCGGGCAGCTGCAGGTCGAGCGCATCCGCCAGCCCATGCGAGGCCGTCCCGGCCGCATGCACCATGCCGCCATTGCCGTTGTTGGCGCCACCATAGATGGCCGCGTCCGAGTTGAAGATTTCTTTCCAGGACCCGCCCAGCGGCACGCCGACGCGATAGCCCTGGCGCAGCACCGGCGTCATGTTGCAGATGACCAGCGCCGGCGCGGTGCCGTCCGGCCCCAGGCGCAGATAGGCAAAAACGCTGTTCTGGCGGTCGTCGAGCACGACCCAGCGGAAGCCGCCCTCGTCGCAATCACGGGCATGCAGCGCCGGGATGTCGCGGTAGAGGCGGTTGAGGTCGCGCACCAGCCGCTGGATGCCGGCATGCGGCGCCTGGTCCAGCAGGTGCCAGTCCAGCGAGCGGTCGTGGTTCCATTCCCGGTGCTGGGCGATCTCGCAGCCCATGAACAGCAGCTTCTTGCCCGGATGGGTCCACATGAAGCCGAGATAGGCGCGCAGATTGGCGAATTTCTGCCACTCGTCGCCCGGCATCTTGCCGATCAGCGAGCCCTTGCCGTGCACCACCTCGTCATGGCTGATCGGCAGCATGAAGCGCTCGGAGAAGGCATAGACCAGGCCAAAGGCGATGCCGTCATGGTGGAACTGCCGGAAGATCGGCGCCATCTCGATATAGTGCAGGGTGTCGTGCATCCACCCCATGTTCCACTTGAAGTCGAAGCCGAGGCCCCCTTCGGCGGCGCGCCGTGTGACGCCGGGGAAGGCGGTGCTCTCCTCGGCGATCAGCAGCTTGCCGGGGCAGCGCTCCTCGATGATCGCCGACAGCTCCTGCAGGAAGGAGATGCTCTCCAGGTTCTCGCGGCCGCCATGGATGTTGGGCACCCATTCATCGTGCTTGCGGCTGTAGTCGCGGTACAGCATCGAGGCCACGGCATCGACGCGCAGCGCATCGACGCCATAGGTCTCCAGCCAGTGCAGGGCGCTGCCGATCAGGAAGTTGCGCACCTCCCGCCGGCCCAGGTTGAAGATCAGCGTGTTCCAGTCCTGGTGGAAGCCCTCGCGCGGATCGGCATGCTCGTAGAGCGCGGTGCCGTCGAAGCGGGCCAGGCCATGGCTGTCGGTCGGGAAATGCGCCGGCACCCAGTCGAGGATGACGCCGATCCCCGCCTCGTGGAAACGCTCCACCAGCCGGGCGAAATGCTCGGGCGGGCCGAGCGCCGCCTGCGGCGCGTATTGCCCGAGCGGCTGGTAGCCCCAGGACCCGCCGAAGGGATGCACCATCACCGGCAGGAACTCGACATGGGAGAAGCCCATGCCGGCGACATAGGGGATCAGCCGGTCGCCGAGCTCCTCCCAGGACAGCTCGCGATTGCCGTCGCCGCGCATCCAGGACCCGGCATGCACCTCGTAGACGGAAATCGGCTGGCTGGCCGCGGCGGCAGCGGGCGCCGGCAGCGGCGCCGGCGGGCGGAAGCCGGCCGTGTCGGCGACGATCGAGCCGGTGGCCGGCGCCACCTCCGCCTGCCAGGCGAAGGGGTCGGCCTTCAGCGGCAGCACCGCGCCGTTCGGGTCGAGCACCTCGTATTTGTACAGCGTGCCCGGGCCGATGCCGGGCAGGAAGATTTCCCAGATGCCGGGGCCGTGGCGCAGCCGCATCGGGTTGCGCCGCCCGTCCCAGCCATTGAAGTCGCCGACCACCGAGACGCGCCGGGCATTCGGCGCCCAGATCGCGAAGCGGGTGCCCTCGACGCCCTCGACCTGCATCGGATGCGCGCCCAGCGTGCGGCCGATGTCGCGATGCGCGCCCTCGCCCAGCAGATGCAGGTCGAGCTCGCCCAGCAGCGGGCCGAAGCCATAGGCATCGGCCGTCTCCTGCACCGCGCCATCGCCCCAGTCGATGCGCAGGGTGTAGGCGGCGGCCCCGGGCAGGGCGCCTTCGAACAGCCCGGCGGCATGGGTCTGCCCCAGCGGCGCGACGCCGGCATCGGTGACCGCGGCCACCGCCTTGGCCCCCGGCAGCAGCACCCGCAGCCAGGTGCCGCCGTCAGGCCCCGGCTGCGGCCCGAGCAGGGCGAAGGGGTCGCCGTGACGCCCCTCCACCAGCGCCGCCACCGCCTCCGGCGGCAGGGTCGCGGGCGCCAGCTTCAGGGGCGGCGGGATGGCCGGCTGGTTCGGATTGGCCATGCCTCGTCACTCCTTCGCGGACGGGCTGTCGCCCAGGATGGTATGGGCCAGCCGCGCCAGGCCATGCAGCGGGATCGGCAGCCAGCTCGGCCGGTTGGCGGCCTCGTAGCAGATCTCGTAGGCCGCCTTCTCCAGCAGGAACAGCTCGAGCAGCGCCGCCTCCGCCGCGCCGGTCACCCAGGGGCGCGGCGTCTCGGCATGCACGGCGCGATAGGCCTCGAGGAAGGCGCCGCCGGCATGGGCGCGGAACTCCTCCAGCAAGGTGGCATGCCGCTCGGCCGCCGCCTCGCCCGGGGTCAGCTCATGCTCGGGGCGGATGCTGGCCACGGCATAGTCGAAGGAGCGCAGCAGCCCGGCCACGTCGCGCAGCGGCGACGACTTGGCGCGGCGCTGGTCCAGCGACTTGGCCGGCTCGCCCTCGAAGTCGATGATGCAGGCATCGCCCTGCACCACCAGCACCTGGCCGAGATGGAAGTCGCCATGGATGCGGGTCTGCAGCGCGCCCTCGCCGGCCGCGGCCAGCCGGTCGATGGCCGCCGACAGCGCCGCCTTGTTGGCCAGCAGCGTCGCCGCGGCTTCGGCATCGGCGGGGCTCGCATAGTCGCGCTGGTTGCCCAGCGCCTTCAGCGCCGCCTCCAGCTGCGTCCTGGCGCCACGGGCCCAGGCCTTGGTCTCCTTGGCCGTCGCGGGCTCCGGCGAGAAGGCAGCGTCGTCGCTGTCCTCGGCCAGCACCGCATGCATCTCCGCCAGGCGCCGGCCAAGGGCCGAGGCGAAGACGGCATAGCCGCCGAAGACATTCGCCTGCTCCTCGGGGGCGGCGTCGGCCACCGCCAGCTCGCCGATGCTCCGGTGCAGGAAGTCGGTGGTCCAGCCCCAGCCGTCGCCCTGGTTGCGGACGAAGCCCTGCACCACGACCAGGGTGCGCGGCACGCCATCCGGCGTCACCCGCACCACCTCGCCCAGCAGCGGCGCGGTCTGGCCGAAGCCGCGCTCGGTCAGGTGGCGGGTCATCTCCGTCTCGGGGCTGATGCCCTCGGTGACGCGGCGGACCAGCTTCAGCACCGCCTGGTCGCCGATGATCAGCGACGAGTTGGACTGCTCGGCCGACAGCCGGCGGATCTCCGCATCCGCCGGAATGGCGGCAGCGTCGAAATGCGAGGTCGGCAGGAAGCGGATCTCGCCTTCCGACAGCGGCATCACCGCGCTTTCCGCCAGCCCCTTCAGCACGCCGGTGGGCAGCGCGTCGAGGGCGAAGGCGTCGGTCAGCACGCCGACCCGGCGGCCGCGGCGGACGCGGGCCAGCGCCAGCTGCTGCGGCAGGGCGCTGCTGCCCGCCTCATCCTCCCAGGCGATGCCCAGCGGCAGCAGGTAGCGGGCGCGGCCATCGCCCTCGGCCACCTCGACCTCGGCCAGCAGCACCTCGACGGTGGTGTCGGCCAGGGCCTCGGCGAAGGCCAGATGCGGGTTGGCCGGCGGCCCGTCCTTGCCGGCGAACCAGCGGCGGCGGGCCAGGTATTGCGGCAGGGCGTCGTGCTCGATGACCCGGCGGGGTGCGGCGGCCAGCACATCGGCCAGGCCCCCGCGCAGCACCAGCGTCGAGAGCTCCGACATCGCCTCGGAGACGGGGGTGTGCCAGCTGGGCATTGCGGCCTCGGTTGCCAGGAGGAACCAATAGAAGCCATAGGGCGGCAGGGTCAGCAGATAGGTCAGCTGGCCGATCGGCGGGAAGGTCGAGCCGCCGACCAGCTCCACCGGCACGCGGCCGGCGAATTGGGCGAGGTCGAGCTCCACCGCCTGGGCGGTGCGCGACAGGTTGCAGACGCAGAGGATGGTCTCGCCCTCATGCTCGCGCAGATAGGCCAGGATCTTGCGGTTGCCCGGATAGAGATAGCCGAAGCTGCCGCGGCCGAAGGACTGGTGGCGCTTGCGCACCGCCAGCATGCGCCGGGTCCAGTTCAAGAGCGAATGCGGGTCGGCCGACTGCGCCTCGACATTGACCGCCTGGAAGCCATAGACCGGGTCCATGATCGCCGGCAGCACCAGGCTGGCCGGGTTGGCGCGGCTGAAGCCGCCATTGCGGTCGGGCGACCATTGCATCGGCGTGCGCACGCCGTCGCGGTCGCCGAGATGGATGTTGTCGCCCATGCCGATCTCGTCGCCGTAATACAGCACCGGCGTCCCCGGCATCGACAACAGCAGGGAATTCATCAGCTCGATGCGGCGGCGGTCATGCTCCAGCAGCGGCGCCAGGCGGCGGCGGATGCCGAGGTTGATGCGCGCCCGCTTGTCGGCGGCATAGGTGTTCCAGAGATAGTCGCGCTCCTTGTCGGTGACCATCTCCAGGGTCAGCTCGTCATGGTTGCGCAGGAAGATGGCCCATTGGCAGTTCTCCGGAATTTCCGGGGTCTGCCGCAGGATGTCGGTGATCGGGAAGCGGTCCTCCTGCGCCATCGCCATGTACATGCGCGGCATCAGCGGGAAGTGGAAGGACATGTGGCATTCGTCGCCATCGCCGAAATACTGCTGGGTGTCCTCCGGCCACTGGTTGGCCTCGGCCAGCAGCATTTTTCCTGGTGCATGCGCGTCGAGGGCGGCGCGGATTTTCTTGAGCACCACATGGGTCTCAGGAAGATTCTCGTTGTTCGTCCCGTCGCGCTCGATCAGGTAGGGGATCGCGTCCAGCCGCAGCCCGTCGACGCCGGCATCGATCCAGAAGCGCATGACGGACAGCACCTCCTTCAGCACCTGCGGATTGTCGAAGTTGAGGTCCGGCTGGTGGCTGTAGAAGCGGTGCCAGAAATAGGCGCCGGCCTCGGCGTCCCAGGTCCAGTTCGACTTCTCGGTGTCGAGGAAGATGATGCGGGTGCCGTCATACTTCTTGTCGGTGTCCGACCAGACATAGAAGTCGCGATGCGCCGAGCCGGGCTTCGCCTTCCGCGCCCGCTGGAACCAGGGGTGCTGGTCGGAGGTGTGGTTGATCACCAGCTCCGTCACCACGCGGATGCCGCGGCCATGGGCAGCCTGGATGAAGCGGCGGATATCGGCCAGCGACCCGTATTCCGGATGCACCGCCTTGTATTCGGCGATGTCATAGCCGTCGTCGCGGCGCGGCGAGGGGTAGAAGGGCAGCAGCCAGACCACGTCGACGCCCAGCGTCTGGATATAGTCCAGCTTGGCGATCAGCCCGGGCAGGTCGCCCACGCCATCGTCGTTCGAATCGAAGAACGACTTGATGTGCAGCTGGTAGATCACCGCATCCTTGTACCAGAGCGGATCGCCCGCATTCGGCAGCGTCATGGTGGCGGCGGTCGTGGTGGTGGCGGCCGGGTCGGCCTTCATCTTGCGCGTCATGGATCAGGCCTTGTCGGCGGCGCTGAGGCGCCAGATGGCGAAGGGCATCGCGTGCGGGTCGAGGCGGAGCGGGCGGTGCGTGCCCTCCCAGCGTTCCTCGCCGCCCGCGACCAGGTTCTCGGCGCGGAAGGGGCCGCCGGGCGGCAGCTCCAGATGCGTCTCCAGCGGCTGGTTCGGGTCCATCGAGATCGCCACCAGCACCGTGTTCTCGCCCTCCGCCGTGGTCTTGACGAAGGCCAGGATGCCATCGTGGTTGCTGCGGAGGAAGGTGGTGCCGAGATGCGTGTGCAGCGCCGGATTCTCCTGGCGGAGGCGGTTCAGCATCGTGATCTCGGGGATGATGTTGCCGGGCCGGTCATAGTCCCAGACGCGGATCTCGTATTTCTCGCTGTCGAGATATTCTTCCTTGCCCGGGGCCAGCGGCTGCGCCTCGCAAAGCTCGAAGCCGTTATAGACGCCCCACAGCCCGGACAGCGTCGCCGCCAGCCCCGCGCGGATCAGATGGCCCGGCCGGCCGGTGGTCTGCAGGAAGACCGGGTTGATGTCGGGCGTGTTGACGAAGAAATGCGGGCGGAAGAAGTCGCTGACCGGCGCCCTGTTCAGCTCCTCCAGGTATTCGCGCATCTCCCAGGCCGAGTTCCGCCAGGTGAAGTAGGTGTAGCTTTGCGAGAAGCCGACCTTGGCCAGGCGATACATCACCTTCGGCCGGGTGAAGGCTTCCGACAGGAACACCGCGTCGGGGGCGCGGGCGCGCACCTCGCCGATCATCCATTCCCAGAAGGGCAGCGGCTTGGTGTGCGGGTTGTCGACGCGGAACAGCCGGATGCCGTGCTGCACCCAGAACAGCACCGCGTCGCGCAGCGCCAGCCACAGCGCGGGGACGGCGCCCGGCGCGTAGAACTCGACGTTGACGATGTCCTCGTATTTCTTCGGCGGGTTCTCGGCGTAGCGGATGCTGCCATCCGGCCGCCAGGTGAACCATTCGGGATGCTCGCGCAGCCAGGGATGGTCGGGCGAGCACTGGATGGCGAAGTCCAGCGCCAGCTCCAGCCCCTGCTCGGCGGCGGCGCCGATCAGCCGGCGGAAATCCTCGAAGGAGCCGAGCTCGGGATGCAGCGCGTCATGCCCGCCCTCGGCGCTGCCGATGGCATAGGGGCTGCCGGGATCGGTCTCCGACGGCGTCAGCGTGTTGTTGGGGCCCTTGCGGTTCTTCTTGCCGATCGGATGGATCGGCGGGAAGTACAGCACGTCGAAGCCCATCGCCTTGACCCGCGGCAGCGTCTTGATGACGTCGTCGAAAGTGCCGTGGCGGTGCGCGTCGCCGCTCTGCGAGCGGGGGAAGATCTCGTACCAGGCGGAGAAGCCGGCGGCGCGGCGCTCGGCATCCAGCGGATAGTCCGGCGTCTGCAGCCGGTGCGGCTTGGCATCCGCCTCGCGCATCAGGTCGCGCAGCGGGACCGATAGGAAGGTCTCGACCGCCTCGGCATCGGCCAGCCCCGGCAGCGTGTCGATCAGGCCCTGCAGCGCCGCGCGGCGATCGCCCTTCAGCGCCGTCAGCGCGGCCTCGAGCTGCGCCAGCCCCTCGCGCCGCTCCAGCGACACCGGCACGCCGGCGGCCTGCTTCTTGCCGATCTCGTCGCGGAATTCCTCGAAATGATCGACCCAGGCCTCGACGGCATAGACATGTCGGCCGACCCGCTCGGGCAGGAAATGCGCCACCCAGATGTCGTTGACCTTGTGCGCCATCGGCGCGACGCGCCAGGCCGCCTCGTCGACGGGCCGCCAGAGCAGCCGGGCGGCGAGCTTGCCATGGCCATCGGTGAAGATGTCGGCGGTGACCTCGACCGCCTGGCCGACCGCGCGCTTGACGGCGAAGCGGCCATCATCGACGGCGGGCTTCACCGCCTCGATGGCGATGCGCGGCGCCGCGGTGGCGGCGGCCACGGAGGCGGCATCGGCAGGCAGCGGCGCCTGCACCGGGGC
Organism: Roseomonas sp. 18066; assembly: GCF_902706185.1. GTDB lineage: Bacteria > Pseudomonadota > Alphaproteobacteria > Acetobacterales > Acetobacteraceae > Pseudoroseomonas. The sequence goes on from NZ_CACSJM010000046.1 coordinate 32,815, forward strand.
GGCTTCCAGGATGGTCATGCAGCGCGTCTCTCCGGGGCCGAGCGCCAGCCCCCCTTGGGTCAGGGTGTCGGGCGGCAGCGCCCCCGGGCGGTCGAGCAGCCCCAGCGCCTGGCCGGCGGAAACCCGCGCCGGCCGCAGCAGCGAGGCATTGGTGACGATCAGCGTCCGGCCGGCCGCGGCCTCGCGCAGGATGGCCAGCGGGGCGCCCGGCGCCGACAGCCGGCGCGGCGGCGCGGCGCTGCGCAGCAGCGGGTCGGCGGCGCGCTGCGCATTGGCGGCGCGGACCGCCTCGGTCAGGTCCAGCCGCGGCGACGCCGCCAGGGCGGCGAACTGCGCGGCCTGCTGCGTCCCGGCGCCGGCCCGGTGCAGGGCGCCGAACTCGAAGCCCATCGGCATCAGCCAGGACCGTCCGGTGGCGGCGGCGAAATCCAGCGCCCGGCGTGCCTCGCGCCGCGCCAGCTTGCGGTCGGTGTGGCGCGCCGCCAGCCGCGGCCCGAAGGGGTCTTCCGGCGCCATCACCAGCGGCGCGATGGCCGCCAGCCGCGCGGTTTCCTCCGACCACCAGCCGGCCGAGAAATCCCACCAAGGCAGCGAGGGGGCGACCAGGTCGAAGCCCGCCCCCTGCAGCCCGGCCGGGCCGGAGCCCGGCGTCCAGGCGATGAAGACAAGCCCGGGATGCCGCTCGCGCAGCGCCGCGATGCGCCGCGCCAGGAAGCCCGGCGGCGCCGCGCCGGGGTCGAGGCAGCGGAAGCCGGCGATGCCGGCCCCGGCCCAGGCGGCCAGCTGCTCCTGCCACCACAGGCCCAGGCCCTCCGGCAGCGGGCTGGCCAGGCGGGCGGCGGCCTCCATCCCGGCCGGCCGGCGCGGGTCGGGCGGCAGGCCCGCTTGCGCCTGCTGCCATTCGCCGCGCTGGCGCAGCGGCACGGCGTCGCGGGCCAGCCGCAGCGGCGCCCAGTCTAGCAGGGTGGCCAGGCCGGCGGCGCGGCCGGCCTCGGCGATGCGGCGCAGCCCGGCCAGGGCGTCACCGCCGCCCAGCGCGGCATGCAGCCGGCCGGGGTCGCGCAGCAGCGCCTGCAACCCTTCGGCGGTGGCGAAGGGCGATGCCAGGCAGATGGCGTCGAAGCCCAGCCCGGCGATCCGCTCGAGCTGCGCCGGCCATCCGTCCAGCGGCCCGGCTGCCAGCGGGTTCAGGTGGTAGATGGCGTGCGGGGGAGCGACGTCGGGCAAGGGGGACGGATCCTTTTCGCCGAGGGGTTCTTGTCAGCCATGGGTCGGCCAGCGGGACTGCTTCGGGACCCAGGCCAGAGGAACCGGACCAGGGAGGGACCGGACCGGGGAGGGTCCGGGCCCATGCCCCGCTCCGGCATGGCGGGGCGGCGCGCGGCGGTGTCGCCGCCACGGGATGCAGCCCACCACCGGGGAGGGAGTCTGCCGGGCCAACGCTGCGATTCCGCCAAGGTTGCGTCTCGGGCCTGGCTTTCACGGAAGGTGAGCGAAGCCCGGCCGGACCATTCCGCACGCATCCGTGCAGCGGCAGCGTGGCTAACTTCGCCGCGCGGGCGCGCGTTGGCCGGGTTCAAAAGCCGCCACAGGAAGGGCCTGCCCATGCCATGTCGCCACCGGAGGCCCGCGCTGGCCGCGCGCCCATGCTGAGGCTGGTTCCGCAGGAGGATTTTCCTGGCATCCCCCTCGGCGACCCGGCGGCCGCGCCGGCCGCCCTGGCCGACCGCTTCGCCGCCACCCGCCGCTTCACCGAGCGATTGGCCGCGCCGCTGACCGAGGCGGACCAGTGCGTGCAGTCGATGCCGGATGCCAGCCCGACCAAGTGGCACCGCGCCCATACCAGCTGGTTCTTCGAGCAGTTCCTGCTGCGGCCGCATCTGCCGGGCTACGAGCCCTTCGACCCGCTCTTCGCCTATCTGTTCAACTCCTATTACGAGCAGGCCGGGCCGCGGCATGCGCGCGTCCATCGCGGCCTGCTGACCCGGCCCTCGGCGGCCGAGGTCGGCGGCTATCGCGCCCATGTCGATGCCGGCATGGCGCGGCTGCTGGCCGGCGATCTGGCGCCCGCGGCGGCCGAGCTGGTCGAGCTCGGCCTGCAGCACGAGCAGCAGCACCAGGAGCTGCTGGTCACCGACCTGCTGCACGCCTTCTCCTTCCACCCGATGAAGCCGGCGCTGGCCCCGGACTGGCAGGAGCCGCCGGCCCTGGGCGGCCGCATGCTGAAATCGCTGGAAGGCGGCATCACCCGCATCGGCGCGCTGGAGACCGGCTTCGCCTTCGACAACGAGCGGCCCTGCCACGACGTGCTGGTCGCCCCCTTCCGCATCGCCGACGGGCTGGTCAGCAACGGCGAATGGCTGGAATTCATCGCCGATGGCGGCTACCGCCAGCCGCTGCTGTGGATGTCGGAGGGCTGGGGCGTCGCCCAGGCCGCCGGCTGGCAGACGCCGGAATACTGGCAGCGCGACGCCGACGACGCGCCCTGGCAGCTTTTCACCCCCGGCGGGCTGCGGCCGCTCGATCCCGCGGCGCCGGTGCGGCATGTCAGCTGGTACGAGGCCGATGCCTTCGCCCGCTGGGCCGGCAAGCGGCTGCCGACCGAGGCCGAGTGGGAGACCGCGGCGCGCCGCGGCCAGATCGAGGATGCCGGCCGCTTCGTCTGGGAATGGACCGGCTGCGCCTACCGTCCCTATCCGGGCTTCCGCACCGCCGAGGGCGCGGTCGGCGAGTACAACGGCAAGTTCATGATCAACACCATGGTGCTGCGCGGCGGCTCGCTGGCGACGCCGCCCGGCCATGCGCGGCTGACCTATCGCAATTTCTTTCATCCGGACAAGCGCTGGCAGTTCACCGGCCTGCGCCTGGCCGCGGAGGCCTGAGACCGATGCACCCGACCCTGAAGCTGGCGCAGGCCGCGCTCAGCGCCTTCGATCCCGTCATCGCCCAGACCGCGCTGGAGGGGCTGACGGCGCCGCGCAAGACGCTGCCGCCGCATCTGCTCTACGACCCCGAGGGCTGCCGGCTGTTCGACGCCATCACCACCCTGCCGGAATACTACGTCACCCGCACCGAGCTCGCCTTGCTGGAGCGGATCGGGCCGGAGCTTGCCTCCCTCATCGGCCCGGGCGCCTCGGTGGTGGAATACGGCGCCGGCTCGGTGACCAAGGCGGCGCTGCTGCTGGCGGCGCTGGAGAAGCCGGCCGCCTATGCGCCGCTCGACATCGCCGAGGTCGCCGTCGACGGCACCGTGCAGGCGATGCGCCAGCGCTTCCCGCAGATCGCGCTGCACCCGATCGTCGGCAACTTCATGGAGCCGGTCGCGCTGCCGCCGCTGCAGACGCCGCTGCTGGGCTTCTTCCCCGGCTCGACCATCGGCAATCTCGACCGCCCGGCCGCCATCGCCTTCCTGGCCGCGGCGCGGCAGAGCCTGGGGCAGGGGGCGCGCTTCCTGGTCGGCGTCGACCTGCCGAAGGATCCGGCGATCCTGGTGCCGGCCTATGACGATGCCGCCGGCGTCACCGCCGCCTTCAACCTGAACCTGCTGCGCCGGCTGAACCGCGAGGCGGCGGCCGGCTTCGACATGGACGGCTTCCGCCACGAGGCGCGCTGGAACGCGGCGCATAGCCGGATGGAGATGCATCTGTGCAGCCGCGCGGCGCAGTCGGTGCCGGTGGCCGGCCAGCCGATCCGCTTCGCCGCCGGCGAGACCATCCACACCGAGAGCAGCTACAAGCATGCCCGCGGCGCCTTCCTCGAGATGGCGCGCGCGGCGGGGTGGGAGAGCGAGGCCTGCTGGACCGATGCCGGCCAGATGTTCTCGATGCACCTGCTGCGCTGATCGCGGCGGGGCGCAGACATGGAAAAGGCCGGAGGGGTCGCCCCCTCCGGCCTGTCGCGTCTTCGCCGAGCGGCAGGATCAGTAGCGGCGCAGGCTGCCGCGCAGCAGCCGGGCGGTCAGCACCGAGACCGCCGTCACCGCCACCGCCGACAGGATCGGATTGGCCACCACCGGCTGGGTCAGCCGGTTGAAGCGGGCGATGAAGCCGGTGCCGAGGGTCGCCGGCAGCTGCTCGGCCACCTCGTTCTCGCCCTCGTCCAGCATGGCGGCATAGCGGTCGCGGGTGGCGCGCACCTGGCGGTGCTGGCGCTGCAGCAGCTGGCGCGCCTCGGTCGGCAGCTCGGCATCCAGCGCCTCGTCGAAGGCGTCCTCCAGCGCGCCCTCGCCGCGGACCACCTCGCGCAGGACCCGGGCGCGGCCCTGGCCGAACAGGCTGCCCTTCAGGTCGAGGAAGACGCGGTGCGCGGCGCCCAGCGTGCTGCCGCCCTTGCGCGGCGCCTCGCCCTTCTGCCGCAGCAGCCCGTCGACCTCCTGCGCCATGCGCTCGCGCTTCTCGGCGAGCTCGGCGAATTCGATGCGCAGGAAGCGGTCCGAGGTCAGCCGGCGCCCCTGGTCGTAGCCGATGTGGCTGTCGTGCAGATAGGCGCTGAGATGGCGCAGCGCCGCCGGCTCGATGCCATCGGCGGCGGCGACCAGAGTCTCGGGTGTGCTCATCTTGTTCATCCTTGCCTCCTGTCAGGCCGCGGCGCGGGGGAATGGCCCCGCCGGTGCGGCGTCTGGGAGAAACAACGCGCTAAGCCGCGGATCGTTCCCGGCCGGCAGCGCTTCAGGCGCGCCGGGCTGCCTTGCGCGGCGGTTTCGCCGCGGCTTTCGGCCTGGTTTTCGCCGAAGCCTTGGGTTCAGCGGGCGCCTTGGCTTTCGCGGGGGCCTTGGCTTTCGTGGGGGCCTTCGCCGGGGCCGCCTTGCCGCCCTTCAGGCTGCGGCGCAGCGCGGTCATCAGGTCGATGACATTGTCCTCGCGCGGCGCCTCCGGCTCCGGCGCCGGCTCCTGGCCCTTGGCCTTGGCGGCGATCACCGCGCGCAGCCGCGCCTCGTAGCGGTCCTCGGCATCGGCGGGGTCGTAGTCGCCCTGCTTCTCCTCGACGATCTGCCGCGCCAGCTTCACCAGCGACCGGTCCGGCTTCGCGGTCGGCACCTCGGCGAAGGCTTCCTCCGCGGCATGCAGGTCGCCTTCCTCGAGCAGAGTCTGCAGCAGGATGCCGGCGCCCTCGGGGCGCAGCGCGACGGCGCGCTCGCGGCGGAACAGCACCAGCCGCGACAGCGCCACCAGCCCGCTCTCGGCCAGCGCCTGGCGCAGCACGGCATAGACCTCGGCCTCGTCCTCGCCATCCGGCACCAGGTAGTAGCCGGCATCGTAATGCAGCGGGCCGATGGCCGCGGCGGGGACGCATTTGCCGATCACCAGGTTGCGGCTGGTCTCGACGCGGACGGCGTCGAAATCCTCCTCGCCCAGCAGCACATGCTCGCCCTTGTCGCGCTCATAGCCGCGCACCAGGTCGCCACGCTCGACGGCGCGGTCGGTGCCGGAATCGACCGGCTGCATGCGCACCCGGTTGCCGGTCTTCGGATTGATCAGGTGGAAATGCAGATTGTTGCGCTCGTGCCGGGCCGGCAGCAGCGCCACCGGGCAGGAGACGAGCGCCAGCCGCAAGGTGCCGCGCCAGAGCGGACGGCTGGCGGGCATGGCCCGGCCTCAGCGCTGGGTTTCGGGCGGCGGGTCCTGCGGCTCGCTCTTGCCGTAGCTGTTCTCGGGGTGCTGGCGATTGGCGGTCGGCGGCACCGGGCGCGGCTCCGGATCCTGGCGCGGCGGCGCCTCGGGCGGGGCGGGGGCCGGCGCCGGCGGCGGGCTGGCCGGCTGCTCGGGAATGCTGGGCGGAAGCTGCGGCGTCTCCGGCGTCAAC
>NZ_CACSJM010000047.1 GCF_902706185.1 Roseomonas sp. 18066
CATAGACCCTGAGGCCTTCCGGCAGCCGGCCGGGGGCGGCGTGTTCCATCGCGTGCCTTATGGCGGGACAGGGCTTCCAACGCGCCGCGGCGGCCGTGGTTTACCGGGGCCTTGCATTGGCATGGTGCCTAGCGCAGCGGAGCGGCCACGCGCAAGGCGCCGCCTCACGCCGAGAGGAAACGGAGGCGCGCTTCCTCCAGCACCAGGCAGGTCAGCGGCCCGCCGGCCACCGCCCCGGTGTCGATGCCGATCCGATTCGCGCGCAGCTCCGGCGCCCGGCTGGCGGTGTGGCCATGCACCACGATGGCCGGCAGCGCCCGCGGCCAGGACAGGAAAGGCTCGCGGATCCAGAGCAGATCCTGGGGTCGCTGGGCGGCGATCGGCTTGCGCGGGTCGATTCCCGCATGGACGAACAGGAAATCGCCGGCCTGCCAGCTCAGCCGCAGCCCTTCCAGGAAGGCGCGGTGGTGGCCGGGCAGCACCGGATGGCCGGTGGAGGGGCCGGAGGCGGCCAGGCCATAGCTGGTCAGCGTCGCGTCGCCGCCATTCCACAGCCAGATATCCTCGGCGACCGAGCCGGGCCCGTCCTGCAGCGCCGCCAGCATCATCGCCTCATGGTTGCCGCGCAGGTCGATGCGCTCGGCCGCCGGCAGCGGCCCCGGGCCGCACAGCGCCTCGATCACCGCGGCGCTGTCCGGGCCGCGATCGACATAGTCGCCCAGATGCACCAGGGCGCAGCGCGCCGCGGGGCGGGCCGCCCAATCCGCGGCGATGGCGGCATGCAGCGCCAGCAGCCGCCCGGCGCAGCCATGCACATCGCCGATCGCATAGACCCTGAGGCCTTCCGGCAGCCGGCCGGGGGCGGCGTGTTCCATCGCGTGCCTTATGGCGGGACAGGGCTTCCAACGCGCCGCGGCGGCCGTGGTTTACCCCTTCTGGCGCCGCGACTGGTAGCGCGCCTGGGCCGCCATCCGCACCCCGGCATTGGGGGCGCCGAATTGCCGGTAGCCGCCGCGCCGCTCGACGATCTCGAAGAAGAAGCGGTCGGCGAAGCTGGTGGTATAGGCATGGGTGAAGACCCCGCCCTCGGCATCCTGGTCGTGCAGCAGGTTCAGCGACCTCAGCTCGTCCAGCCGCGCCGGCTCCAGGCCGAAGCGGGCCTCCAGGTCGTCATAGTAGTTTTCCGGGATCGGCAGCAGCGGCGCGCCGCGGCCGCCGAGCTGGCGCGCCGTGGTCGCCGCATCCTCGGTCAGGAAGGCGATGTGGTGCACGCCGGCGCCGGCGACGGCCGAGACGAAGCGGCCCGTCGCCGTCTCCCGCGCCTCGGAGACGTTCAGCGGCAGGCGCAGCGCCCGGTCCGGCGTGACCATGGCCCGCGACCGCACCAGCCCGCGCGGATCCGGCAGCTCCCACAGCCCTTCCGGCTCCATGCCGAAGACCGACCGGTAGAACAGCACGAAGCCGTCCATCTGCCCCGGCGTCAGCGCCTGCGCCACATGGTCGATGGACAGCAGCCCCGGCCCGGCGGCATCGAGGCCGGGAATGAGATGAAAATCATCCTCCCAGAAGGAGCGCTCGCCCGGGCGGTTCTCCACCAGGCAGACCAGCGAGCCGTCGGGGGCGCGCAGCGACGGGATCGGCCGCTCGCCCTCGCCGCGCGGCTCGTACCAGGTGGAGCAGCGCAGCGCGTCGGCGCGGGCCAGCGTCGCCTCGGCATCGCCCACCGTCAGCGCCATGGCGCAGACCGAGGGGCCGTGCATCTCGAAATGCCCGGCGGCGGCGCTGTCCGGCTCGGCGTTCAGCACCAGGCTGACACCGCCCTGGCGATACAGCTCGACGGCCTTGGAGCGATGCTTGCCGGCCAGGCGGAAGCCCAGCGTGCCGAGGAACTGCGCCAGCTCGCCACGCACCGGCTCGTTGACGGCGAATTCCAGGAATTCGACGCCGCTGCAGGGGGAAACCGGGGGCAGGGCGGTGGCGGCGACGGTCGGCCGCGCCTCGCTCTCCACCAGGATCAGCGAGCGGAGGCCATCGCGGGCCGTCTGCCGCACCGGGGCGGCGCGGAACTCGTCGTTGAAGATTTCCAGCGACAGCGGGCCGGCATAGCCGCTGTCCAGCACGGCGCGGGTGAAGCCGGCGACGTCCAGCTGGCCCTGGCCGGGGAAGTTGCGGAAGTGGCGGCTCCAGTTCAGCACGTCCATGTCCAGCCGCGGCGCATCCGCCAGCTGCACGAAGAAGATCTTCTCACCCGGGACCTGCGCGATTCCCGAAGGGTCGTCGTTGATCGCCAGCGTGTGGAAGCTGTCGACGATCAGGCCGAGCGCCGGATGGTCGGCCCGCTGCACCACGTCCCAGGCCTGGCGCCAGCGGTTGATGTGGCGGCCCCAGGCCAGCGCCTCGAAGCCGACGCGCAGGCCCCGCCGATGCGCCCGCTCGGCCATCTCGTGCAGGTCGGCCGCCGCCCGCGCCGGATCGTCGATCGAGGCCGGCTGCACATTGCTGCAGACCAGCACCAGGTCGGTGCCCAGGGCCTGCATCACGTCGAACTTGCGCTCGGCGCGGTCCATGTTGCGCGCCCGCTGCGGCTCGGGCATCGCCTCGAAGTCGCGGAAGGGCTGGAAGATGGGGATCGTCAGCCCGAGATCGGCCGCAAGCCGCCGGATCTCGGCCGGCGAGCCGTTGAACGTCAAAAGATCGTTCTCGAAGATCTCGACGCCGTCGAAGCCGACCGCCGCCGCCGCCTCCAGCTTGTCCGGCAAATCGCCGCTCAGGCAAACCGTGGCAATGCAGCGGGAACGACCCATCGACGACACCCTCCAAAAGCAAGGCCGGGGAGAAGCATCCCCCCGGGCCCCCTTCTATTTCTATTCCAGGGTGATGCCGCGGGAGCGGATCACCTCGCCCCATTTGGCGCTCTCGGCCGTCAGATAGGCCGGCCAGGCGGCGGTGGCGCCGAATTCCGGGAAGATGGAATTCTGCTTCAGCCGCTCCGTCACCTCAGGCGCCTTCATCGTCGCCTCGGTGGCGGCCGACAGCCGCGCGATCACCTCGGCCGGCGTGCCGGTCGGCGCCAGGATGGCGAATTCGGAGGCGCATTCATAGCCGGGCAGGCCCGCCTCGGCGATGGTCGGCACCTCGGGCACCAGCGGATTGCGCGTGCGGCTGGAGACGCCCAGCACCGTCACCTGCTTGGCGGCGATCAGCGGCAGCGCGGTCACCGCATCGACGAAGGCCATCTCCACCTCGCCGGCGATCAGCGCCTGCACCGCCGGCGCGCCGCCGCGATAGCTGATGTTCTGCACCTCGATGCCGGTCTCGCGCAGGAACAGCTCGGTCGCCAGATGCGCCGACGACCCGGCGCCCGACGAGGCATAGCTCATCTTGCCCGGCCGCGATTTGGCCAGCGCCACGAAGCCCGGGATGTCCTTCACGCCGAGATTGTTGTTGATGCAGAGGAAGATCGGCGTCGTCGCGACCTTGCCGATGCCGGCAAAACCCTTCTCGTCGTCATAGCCGCGGTTGGGGAACAGGTGCCGCGCCATGGCGAAGGTGCTGTTGACGCCGAGCAGCAGCGTGTAGCCATCGGCCCGCGCCCGCGACACCGAGGCATGGCCGATGGTGCCGCTGGCGCCGGGGCGGTTTTCCACCACCACCTGCTGGCCGAGCTCCTTCGACAGTTGCTGCGCCAGGACGCGCGCCACGAAGTCGGTGGAGCCGCCGGGCGCCCAGGCGACGACCAGGGTGATGGGACGGGTGGGGAAGCTCCCCTGGGCATGGGCGGCGCGCGACAGCGCGCTGCCGGTGGCGACCAGGCCGAGCGAGGCAGCCAGGCCCTGCGTCAGGCCACGACGGGTGAAGGTCATTGTTTCCTCCGGTGCTTTGGCACTTGCTTGGACGAATTGCTGTTGAAGCGTACGTACCAGATAGTACATTAGCCCCGCAAGCCCAAAGCCGGCCGCAGCCGGGGCTGGGAAAACGAGGAAACCAGCATGATCGCGCAGCCTGTTCCCGCCAATGATTCAACGCCGCTGGCCGCGCTGCCGCCGGCTTTCCTGGTCGGGCTGATCGGCAGCGGCATCCAGGCCTCGCGCTCGCCGGCGCTGCATGAGCGGGAGGGCGCGGCGCAGGGCCTGCGCTACCTCTACCGCCTGTTCGATCTCGAAGTGCTGAAGCGCGGGCCCGAGGCGCTGCCCGAATTGCTCGCCATGGCCGAGGCGCTGGGCTTCGCCGGCCTCAACGTGACGCATCCCTGCAAGCAGGCCGTGCTGCCGCTGCTGCACGAGGTTTCCGACGATGCCCGGGCGCTGGGCGCGGTCAATACCGTGGTGCTGAAGGATGGCCGCCGTATCGGCCACAACACCGACCATTCCGGCTTCGCCGAGGGTTTTCGACGTGGCCTGCCGGACGCGGCCATGGGCGAGGTGGTGCAGCTGGGCGCCGGCGGGGCGGGGGCGGCCGTCGCCCATGCCGCCATGACGCTGGGCACCGGGCGGCTGACCCTGCTGGACATGGACCCGGCCCGGGCCGAGCATCTGGCCGCGGCGCTGTGCGCGCGCTTCGGCGCCGGCCGCGCCGTGGCCTCGACCGATATCGACGCCGCCATGGCCCGCGCCGACGGGCTGATCCACGCGACGCCGACCGGCATGGCGAAATATCCCGGCCTGCCGCTGCCGGCGGCGTTGCTGCGCCCCGCGCTCTGGGTCGCCGAGGTGGTCTATGTGCCGCTGGAGACCGCCCTGCTGCGCGAGGCCCGCGCCCGCGGCTGCCGCACCGTCGATGGCGGCGGCATGGCGGTGTTCCAGGCGGTCGGCGCCTTTCGCCTGTTCACCGGGCGGGAGCCGGATGCGTCGCGCATGCTGGCGCATTTTCACGGGATGGTGTGAAGGTCTTCAGGGTTTCCTAACGGGTCCCGTGGCACGCAGGGGGTGGAGGGGGCCGGCAGAAACCGGCCCCGCCAAGCGCCTTCGCTTCTTTCCACCTTGCTAAAGGCATCGCTGGAAGCCTCCCCACCGGGTTGAGAGGTTCCCATGCTTCCCGTCTCCGCCGTTTCCAGCCAGCAGGGGCTGGCCGAATTCTGGGCGCAGCTGCGCGCCCGGGCCGAGCAATCAGCCCAGACCGCCGGCAACACCACCACCGACAGCACCGCCGACCCGCCCAGCACGGCGCCCGGCACCGTGGTGGCGCCCGGCGTCGCCAGCCCGGAAGGCTCCACCCGCTACAGCGACGCCACCGAGGCGCTGCTGGTCGCGCTGCAGAGCGAGCCACCGTCGCCACCCGCGGGCCCGCCCCCCGGACCGCCGCCGGGACCACCGCCGGGATCACCGCCGGCCGCCGCCAGCGATGACGAGGAGGACACCGGCGCCATCGCCGCGCTGAAGGCCCTGCTGGAATCGCTGCAGGCCCAGGCCGACGAGGAAGCCGCGGCGGAGGCCGCCGAGGAGGAGGACAGCATCCGCGAGGCCGGCGGCAGCACGCTGCAGGCTGCCCGCGACAGCAACGCCACCCCGCCGGAGGCCAATCCGATCGGCCAGGTGCAGGGGCTGCTGCAGAGCATCGTCGGCCAGCTGCAGGCCGACCGCGCCAGCAACCCGGAGCCCGCGTCAGCGCGGCAGGAGGACCCCGACCGCGGCTTCCGCCAGCGCGAACTCGCCGAGGCCGCCCGCGCCTATGCCGCGCAGCGCGAGGATGGGCCGCGCAGCGAATCGGCCTCGATCTTCGCCTGAGGGCGGTTCAGGCGCTGACGTAGCGCAGCACCGCCTCGGCGATCATCTGTCGCTGGCTGGCGGTGCGCTCGGGGGCAGAGAGGTCGACCCCGAAGATGGCGCCCAGCGTGTGCCGGTTGGCGACGCGGTGGAAGCAGCTGCCATTGACCAGAATATGCAGGTCCAGCGGGTCGATGCCGGGGCGGAACAGGCCGGCCGCCTCGCCGCGCGCCAGCAGGCCGCGCAGCAGGCCGATCACCGCGTCGTTGCGGCCGCGCAGCGTCGGCGAATGCGCGATATGCGCCGCCGCATGGATATTCTCGACCGAGACCAGGCGGACGAATTCCGGATGCTCGGCATGATAGTCGAAGGTGGTCTCCACCAGGCGGCGCAGCGCCTCGTCGGGGGCCAGGTCGTCCAGGCGCAGCCCGGCCTCGGCGGCGCGGATGCCGCCATACATCTCCTCCAGCACGGCGGCGAAGAGCTGCTCCTTGCTGCCGAAGTAGTAGTAGATCATCCGCTTGGTGGTCTGCGTCCGTGCGGCGATCTCGTCGACGCGGCCGCCGGAAAGGCCCTTCTCGGAGAACTCGGCGATGGCGGCATCGAGGATGCCGCGCCGCGTCAGTTCCGCATCGCGCGGCCGCGGCGCTGGTTTCGCCATCTCCATCGCCTGGTGACCTCCCCGTGAACTATCCGGTCCGGCCATAGCATGGGTTGCCGAGGGAAGGGAAAGGAAGGGCAGGGCAAGGTGGGAAGACCGGGGGGAAGAATGAATTCTTCCCCCCGGACCCCTCATCATTCTTTTCTTTCACCGGCCGTGGGAAGACCAGCGCTCGCCGGAGGCGGCACCAGGGCATCACCGTGGGACGCCATTTTTACAATGGCGCAGCCTCGCAGGTCGCGCTGTCGCCGGGCCGTTTCACGTCCTGTCGCCACGTGGAGGCGGCAGCAATTCCAGAAAGAAGAAGGGGTCCAGGGGAATTCATTCCCCTGGCCTGCCTCTGTCTTCTCTTCAGACTTTTTCGATGATCATGGCGATGCCTTGTCCGACACCGATGCACATGGTGACCAGCGCGTAGCGCCCGCCGCGGAGGTGAAGCTCTTCCACCGCCGTCTGCACCAGCCGCGCCCCCGACATGCCCAGCGGATGGCCCAGGGCGATCGCCCCGCCGTTGGGGTTCACGTGCTCGGCGTCGTCGGCCAGGCCGAGGTCGCGGGTCACCGCCAGCGCCTGGGCCGCGAAGGCCTCGTTGAGCTCGATGACGTCCATCTGGCCGAGGCTGAGCCCGGCCTTCTCCAGCACGCGGCGGGTGGCCGGCGCCGGGCCGAAGCCCATGATGCGCGGCGGCACCCCGGCCGTGGCGCTGGCGACGACGCGGGCGCGCGGCGTCAGCCCATGGCGGCGGGCGGCGTCGGCCGAGGCCAGCAGGAGGGCGCAGGCCCCGTCATTGACGCCCGAGGCATTGCCGGCGGTGACCGAGCCGCCTTCCTTGCGGAAGGGCGTGCCCAGCCTGGCGAGCGCCTCCAGCGTGGTGTCGGGGCGCAGGTGCTCGTCCTGCGAGACGATCACCGGCTCGCCCTTGCGGCGCTTGATCTCGACCGGGACGATTTCCCGGGCGAAGCGGCCGCTCTCCTGCGCCTTCTTGGCCCGCTGCTGGCTGCGGTAGGCGAAGGCATCCTGGTCGGCGCGGCTGATCTGGAAGTCGGCGGCGACATTTTCCGCCGTCTCCGGCATCGAATCGACGCCGTATTGCGCCTTCATCAGCGGGTTGACGAAGCGCCAGCCGATGGTGGTGTCGTAGATCTCGGCGACGCGGCCGAAGGCCTCGGCCGACTTGCCCTGGACGAAGGGGGCGCGGGTCATGCTCTCGACGCCGCCGGCCAGCATCAGCTCGGCCTCGCCGGACTTGATGGCCCGCGCGGCGATGCCGGTGGCGTCCATGCCGGAGCCGCACAGCCGGTTCACCGTGCTGCCCGGCACCGTGTCGGGCAGGCCGGACAGCAGGCTGGCCATGCGGGCGACGTTGCGGTTGTCCTCGCCGGCCTGGTTGGCGCAGCCGAAGACGATGTCGTCCAGCGCCGCCCAGTCCAGTTCCGGATGGCGGGCCATCAGGGCGACGATCGGCACGGCGGCCAGGTCGTCGGCCCGCACCGGCGCCAGCCCGCCGGCATAGCGGCCGATGGGCGTGCGGGCGGCGTCGCAGATGAAGGCGTCACGCATCAGGCGGTCTCTCCAGGCTTGGCCATCTGCAGCGGCGCGTCGGTGCGCGCCTGCAGGTTCTCGAAGCTCAGGCCGGGCGCCATTTCCACCACCGCGAAGCCCTGCGCGGTGACGTCGAGCACGGCCAGGTTGGTGTAGATGCGGCGCACCGCGCGCATCGCGGTCAGCGGATAACCGCATTTCTTCACCAGGCGGGGGGCGCCCTCCTTGGTGGTGTGCTCCATCACCACCCAGAGCCGCTTGGCCCCGGCGGCCAGGTCCATGGCGCCGCCGACCGCCGGCGCCGTGTCATTGGCCGAGGTCGCCCAATTGGCGATGTCGCCATTCTCGGCCACCTCGAAGGCGCCGAGCACGCACAGGTCCAGATGCCCGCCGCGGATCATGGCGAAGCTGTCGGCATGGTGCACATAGGCGCCGCCGCGCAGCAGGGTGACCTGCTGCTTGCCGGCATTGATCAGATAGGGGTCGGCATCCTCCGGCGCCGGCGCCGGGCCCATGCCGAGCACGCCATTCTCGGAATGGAACACCACCTCGCGGCTCGAGGGGACATAGTCGGCGACCATGGTCGGGATGCCGATGCCGAGGTTGACGTACCAGCCCTCCGGAATGTCCTGCGCCACGCGGCGGGCCATGTCCTTGCGGGAGAGGGGGGCGAACTGGGTGTCGCTCATGATTCTCGTCTCCTCAGGCGGCGCTGCGGGGCAGCTGGATGACGCGGTCGACGAAGATGCCGGGGGTGGCCACCGCCTCCGGGTCCAGCGTGCCGAGGGGCGCGATCTCGTCCACCTCGACGATGGTCAGCTTGGCGGCCATGGCCATCACCGGGTTGAAGTTCCGGGCGCTGCGGCGATAGGTCAGGTTGCCCCAGCGATCCGCCATATGGGCCTGCACCAGGGCGACATCCCCCGGCAGCGCGGGTTCCAGCACGCACATCGTGCCGCCGAACTCGGCCGTGGGCTTGCCCTCGGTCAGCAGCGTGCCGTAGCCGGTGGGGGTGTAGAAGGCCGGCACCCCGGCGCCGGCGGCGCGCATCCGCTCGGCCAGCGTGCCCTGGGGGACGATCTCCAGCTCCAGCTTGCCGGCCTTGTAGAGGTCCTCGAACACCACCGAGCCGGCGCTGCGCGGGAAGGAGCAGATGATCTTGCGCACCCGCCCCAGCTCCATCAGCCGGGCCAGGCCGACGCGGCCGGTGCCGGCATTGTTGGCGACCACGGTCAGGTCGGTCGCGCCCTGCTCGATCAGCGCGTCGATCAGCGTGTCCGGCTGGCCCACCGAGCCGAAGCCGCCGACCAGCACGGTGGCGCCATCGGGAATGCCCTGCATCGCCTCGGCCATGTCTCGGACGATCTTGTTGATCATACGTTCCTCGCTGTTGTTCTGGGCGCGCCGCGTGGCCGGGCGGCAAGGGTCCTGGAGCCTGCCGGGCAGGCCTGACGGGCCGCATCCGCGACACTAAGTCCGGCTTCGCCCAGGCAGCAACGCCGTGCGCTATCCGCCCTTTTTTGTCAGGCTGCCGCCTTCGCGTGGGGGCGATGGTCCAGGTACTGCACCAGGGGCGCGACCTGAGGGGGCGGGATGGGCGTTGCGCCGGGGCGCCGCACGGCTTCGTGAACATGAACTGTTGTCCAGAAGCCACAATTGCGGCCGATATGCCACAATTCGCCCCGATTTCGGCGTGGAACCCGGGGATGACGGGGCTCCGGATGGTCGCGCCATGCCGGGCACGCCGCGGCAGGGGCGAAACCCAAGCGCAGGCTTGGCGTTGAGCCGCTCTGGAAGCGTGTCGCCGCGGCCCCCGCCCGGGCGCGGCAGGGTGCTTCCGATGGGCGGAAGCCGCCCCCTGCGCTACACTTGCCAGGACGGCTATGGGGAGAAGGCGCCGACTTGCGCCGTGACAGGGGTTCATCAATGGCGTTGAAGGCTTCCGGCGAGCGCTTCCTTCCTGAGGCGCACCACGGTGAGATCGCAGTGGAGCACTATCACCGCTATCTGTTCGCCAGGGAGTTCGCGGCCGGTCGTGACGTGCTGGATATCGCCTGCGGCGAAGGCTATGGCAGCGCCCTGCTGGCCGAGCGCGCCGCCGTCGTCACCGGCATCGACATCGACCAGGCGACCATCCTCGACGCGGCGCGGCGTTACCCCCGGCGCAACCTGACTTTCGTCCAGGGTGACGGCCAGCGCATTCCCCTCGCCGATGCCAGCATCGATCTTGTCGTCAGCTTCGAGACCATCGACCGCCTCGACACGCCGGAGGGCATGCTGGCCGAGCTACGGCGCGTGCTGCGGCCGGGCGGGCTGCTGATCCTGTCGGCCACCGGCGACACGGCCGCGCTGCTGCGCCAGGGCTTCGGCCATGTCGCCCTGGCCGGGCAGCGCGCCGTCTTCGGCTCCGCCCTGTTCTTCGAGCAGCCGGTCGCCGCGACGCTGAGCTTCGAGCGGCAGGGCGAGGGCTTCGCCCAGGGCCCGGGCATGCCCGCCGCCAGCGGCGTCCTGGCCGTCGCCTCCGACGCGCCGCTGCCGCCGCTGTTCAACGGCCTGCTGATCGAGCCCGTCACCGACAGCGAGGCCGTGGTCCAGGCCGAGGCGAAGCTGCGCGCGCGCGAAGGCGAGCTCGACGCCCTGACCGAAAGCGCCGGCGACGCGCAGCGGCAGCTGGCCGCGCTGACCCGCGACGTCGCCCGGCTGCAATCGGCGCTGTCCGAGCAGCGCCGCCTGGCCAGCGCCACCGGCGCCAAGCTGGAAGCCGAGCGGCAGCGGGCGAACGCCATCGAGACCAGCAGCTTCTGGCGCGCCACCGCGCCGCTGCGCGATTTCCTGGAAACGCGCCCCGGGCTGCAGCGCACGCTGCGCCGCGGGCTGCGCGCGCTGTACCACTCGCGCCAGACGCTGCGGCACCACCGCGTCACCCGCCAGCGCCAGGCGAATTTCCAGCCGCTGGTCACGGTGATCGTGCCCAACTTCAACCATGCGCGCTTCCTGCCGCAGCGGCTGGACAGCATCCTGGCCCAGGGCTATCGCAATCTCGAGCTGCTGGTCCTCGACGACGCCTCGACCGACGACAGCGCCGCGGTGATCGAGCGCTACCGCCAGGCGCATCCCGACAAGATCCGCGTGCTGGCCAACGCGCAGAATTCCGGCAATGTCTTCCGCCAGTGGAAGCGCGGCATCGCCGAGGCGCGCGGCGCGCTGATCTGGATCTGCGAGAGCGACGACTTCGCCGAGCCCGATTTCCTGGAGAACCTGGTCCCGGTCTTCCTCGACGAGAGCGTGATGATCGGCTTCGGCCGCATCCAGTTCGCCGACCGCGACGGCAAGCCCTATGCCGGGCTCGACGCCTATCGCGAGCGGGCTGAGCCCGGCATCTGGGGCGCTTCCCTGACCCGCCCGGCGAAAACCTGGTTCGACAATGGCTTCGGCGTCAGCAACATCATTCCCAATGTCGGCGGCTGCCTGATCCGCCGCCAGCCGATCGAGGAGCCGATCTGGCAGGAGGCGACGACCTACCGCATCCTCGGCGACTGGTATCTCTACGCCATGCTGGCGCGCGGCGGCAGCATCGCCTTCGAGCCGCAGGCGGTCAGCTATTTCCGCCAGCACGGCCAGAACACCTCGGTCAGCAGCTTCACCACCGCCGCCTACTACACCGAGCATGAGCGGCTGCTCTGCCTGCTGCGGCAGCGCTGGGGCGTTTCGGACAGCACGGTGCGCCGCTTCTCCGACGGGCTGCGCCGGCAGTTCGAGCATGCCGGGGCGGCGGCCTCTCTCGGCTCGCTGGATCGCGTCTACGACACCGAGAATGTGCTGGCCACGCCGCATGGCGCGCGCCACGTGCTGATGGTGATCCTGGGCTTCTATCTCGGCGGCGGCGAGATCTTCCCGATCCACCTGGCCAACCAGCTGGTGCGCGAAGGCCATATGGTCTCGGTGCTGGCGCTGCAGCCGCATGACTGGAACGACGGCATCCGCGCCCAGCTCGACCACCGCATCCCGGTCTATCAGGGCCGCGCGCTGCGGCGGATGGGCGCGGCGCGCTTCCTGGAGGAGGCCGGCGTCGACATCGTGCATTCGCATTTCGTCGGCGCCGAGCAGCTGTTCTTCGGCGACGGCCACGAGATCCCCGACATCCCCTATGTCGTGACGCTGCACGGCTCCTACGAGGTGAGCAGCGTCAACCCGGACTTCATCCGCAGCGTGGCGCAGCACGTCAGCCACTGGGTCTATCTGACGCGGAAGAACCTGGACCATCTGCAGGTGCTGGGCGCGGCGGAGCGCGGCCGCATCTCCACCTCCTGCATCCCGAACGGCATGCCGCTGGACCCGCGGCCCTTCCCGCAGTCACGCGCCGAGCTCGGCATCGGCGAGGGCGACCTGGTCTTCGCCCTCGTCTCCCGCGCCATGAAGGAGAAGGGCTGGGAGCCGGCGATCCAGGCGCTCGCTTCGGCGCAGAAGCGGCTGGAGCAGCAGGGCAGCCCGCGCCGGCTGCATCTGCTGCTCTGCGGCGCCGGGCCCGAGGCGGACCGGCTGAAGCCGCTCTACGCGGCGATGCCGAACGTGAAGTTCCTCGGCTTCCAGGACTGCATCCACGGCGTCTACCGCCTGTCGGACTGCGCCATCCTGCCGACCCGGTTCCAGGGCGAGAGCTTCCCGCTGACCCTGATCCAGGCGATGCAGGTGGCGCGCCCGGTCATCGCCAGCGATGTCGGCGAGATCGGCCGCATGCTGGTCCGCGACGAGCGCCGCGCCGGGCTGGTGGTGGCGCCCGAGGCCGATGACGCGGCCTTCGCCGCCCTGGTCGCCGAGGCCATGGTCGCCATGGCCGACGATGCGACGCGCGCGGCTTTCGGCCGCGACGCCGCCGCGCTGGGCGAGAGCTTCGGCATGGAGACGGTCTCCGCCGCCTATGGCGCCTGCTACGAGGAGGCGATCGCCCGCCACGGCATGGTGGCGCCGCCCGGCCCGGCCAGCTGGCCGGCGGTGGCCTGACGCCGCAGGGTCAGATCCGCGGCGCCGCGCCGATCAGGGCATAGAGAAAGACCTGGTCGGCCAGGCGCTGGCGCTGCAGCCCGCTGCGCGCCAGCAGGGCCAGCCGCGCCGGCCGCGGCAGATGCGGCAGCACCCGCAGCCGGGCGACCAGGGCGCGGTTTTCCTCCGTCAGCAGGGGTGCTGCCGCCGCCAGCGCGTCGAGATGCGCCGCGAGCGTCGTGGCGAAGCGCGCCGCGCCCCGCTGCAGCGCGCCGCGCGCCCGGCCGAAGACCGAGACCGCGGCGCCGACGCTGTTGCCGCCATGCTGGCGGTAGAGCAGCGCGGGTTCCGAATCGGCCATGATCGCCCCGCCGGCGCCGGCCACCAGCAGGTGGCACCACCAGTCATGCATCGAGGCCGCCGGCATCGGCGGCGCCGCCAGCACCAGCCGCCGCGCCGCCGCGTTCAGCATCACCGTGCAGCCGACGGCGATGTTCTCCACCAACGCGTTGCGCAGGCCGGGGGCGCGGCGGAAGGCCGGCGACAGGCCGATCGGCGTCAGCGCGGCATCGACCAGCTGCTGCCGGGCGCAATACAGCGCCGGGCGGGCCGGGTCCTGGGCCGCGATCCAGGCCCAGGCGCGGGCCAGCTTGTCCGGCAGCCAGACATCGTCCTGGTCGCAGAAGGAAAACGCCGGGGCGTCGTCGGGGGCGGCCGCCAGCAGCCGCATGAAGCTGCCGCCGGGCCCCTGGCGGCCGGCCTCGTCCTGCAGCCGGCGCGCGCCGGGGAAGGCCTGCAGCAGCGCGACGGTGGCATCCGAGGAACCGTCGTCGCGCCACAGCAGCTGCCAGGGCGGCGCGTCGCGCTGGGCGGCCAGGCTGTCCAGCTGGGCGGGCAGGAAGCGGGCGCCGTCATAGGTGGCGAGCAGGATCGGCAGGGGCGTCATCACCGCCAGCAATAGGCGGCGAGGGGGAGGGGCTTCAACCCGGGATGATCCGGCGCAGCGCGGCGGCGGCGTCCAGCAAAGCGGGCAGCAGCCGCTCCTGCACCACCGCGTCGCTGGCCCGCGCCGTCTGCACGCCGATGTTCATCGCCGCGACGCAGCGGCCGCGCTGGTCGCGCACCGGCACGGCCAGCGAGCGCAGCCCGAGCTCCAGCTCCTCTTCCACCAGGGCATAGCCGCGGGCGCGGGCCTCGGCGACGGCGGCGCGGATCGCCGGGCGGGTGGTGCGGGTATGCGCGGTCAGCGCCTCGGGGGTGAGGCTGGCCAGAAGGTGCTCCAGGCTGCCTTCGGGCAGGGCCGAGAGCAGCGCCCGGCCCAGCGCCGTGCAATGCGCCGGCAGCCGGCTGCCGACCGAGAGGCTCACCGACATGATCCGCCGGGTCGAGGCGCGGGCGACATAGACCACCTCGGCCCCGTCCAGGATGGCGGCGGAGCAGCTTTCGCCGGTGGCCTCGCGCACCGCCTCCAGCTGCGGCTGCAGCAGCTCGGGCAGGCTGGCGCTGGACAGCCAGGCGCCGCCGAGGCGCAGCACCCGCGGCGTCAGGCGGAAGCCGCGGCCGTCGCTCTCGGCATAGCCGAGCTCCACCAGGGTCAGCAGGCAGCGCCGCGCGCTGGCCCGCGTCAGGCCGGTGGCGCGGGCGATCTCGGCGATGCTGGCGCGCGGGCGGTCATGGTCGAAGGCCTCGATCACGGCCAGGCCGCGCGACAACCCGCCCAGCAGGTCGCGCGGCTCGGGCTTCTGCGCCGGGTGGCGGTTCATGCCCGCGCCCTCGCCACCTCGGCGGCGACCTGCACCAGCTGGGCGCGCAGCCAGGCATGGCGCGGGTCCTGCTGGTCGCGGCGGTGCCAGGCCATGTAGAGCGGCAGCTGGTCCAGCGGCTCCTCGGCGGCGCCCAGCAGCGGCGGCACCGGCATGCTGGACAGGCCGGCCAGCCCGCCATGCCGCAGCAGCCCCGGCAGGGTGGCCAGCATCTCGCCGCCGCGCAGGAAGGAAAAGATGCCGGTGAAGCCGGGGACGCGCAGCGCGATGTCGCGGGCGATGCCCTCGGCCTCCAGCCGGCGGTCGAATTCCAGCGCCTCGCCCTCCGGATGCAGCACGGTGATGTGGCGGGCGGCCAGGTAGTCGGCGGCGTCGCGCGGCGCCGGGCGGCAGGCCGGGTCGTAGAAGCAGCGGTAGCGGTCGGTCAGCAGCCGCTTCTGCAGGATGTCGGTGCCGGCGGGCGGGATCGGGGTGATGATCAGGTCGCAGCCGCGCTCGCGCAGCAGCGCCGCCGAGGGCGCGCCGGAGGGCACCACCAGCAGGCTGACCGAGGCGACCGCCGCGCGCAGCCGGGCGAAGAAGGCGGGCAGCAGCAGGTCGCGCTGGAAGTCATTGGCGGCGATGGTCAGCGACAGCCGGGCGCTGGCGGGCAGGAAGTCGGCCGGGCGCGCCAGGCCCTGCAGCCCGTCCAGCAGCGCCTGGGCCGGGCCGGCCAGGCTGCGGGCATGCGGCGTGGCGGTGATGCCGCGGCCGGATTTGACGAAAAGCGGGTCGCCCAATAGGCCGCGCAGCCGGATCAGCCCGTGGCTGGCGGCCGACTGGCTGAGGCCGAGCCGTGACGCGGCGCCGGTGACCGAGCCTTCCTCCAGCACCGCCAGGAACAGCCGCAGCGCATGGCCATCCAGCGCCAAAGCATCGATTCCATTCATGCATCATATGCTAGCAACCCGGTTCCTTCATGGAAATGCCGGGCGCAGACTGGCGCCCATGCGGGGCCCCTGCCCGCGGAGGAAACACCATGTCCCACACCACGCTGCCCGCGGGTGGCGGCTCCAATTTCGGCCCCGGATCGGGGGGCGACGTGATCAAGCGCGACCGCTCGCTGCATGCGCCGGCCTTCACCCCCGGCTACAAGACCAGCGTGCTGCGCAGCCCGCGCTTCGCCCTGGTGTCGCTGGAGCCGGGGCCGGGCGAGAATGCCGGCCCGAAGTTCGACGCGAAGATCCTGGCGCCGCTGGAGAACGACCTGATCCGCAACTACGCCAAGAGCGGCGAGGCGGTGGGCGAGCGGATCATCGTCTTCGGCAAGGTGCTGGACGAGACCGGCCGGCCCGTGCGCAACACGCTCATAGAGATCTGGCAGGCCAATGCCGGTGGGCGCTACCGGCACAAGAACGACGCCTATCTCGCCGCGCTGGACCCGAATTTCGGCGGCGCCGGGCGCTGCATGAGCGACGATGACGGCAACTACTTTTTCAGGACGATCCGGCCGGGTCCGTATCCGTGGCGCAACCACGGCAGCGACTGGCGGCCGGCGCATATCCACTTTTCGCTGTTCGGCGACGCCTTCGCGCAAAGGCTGGTCAGCCAGCTGTATTTCGAGGGTGACCCGCTGGTGCCGCTCTGCCCGATCCTGGCCACCCTGCCGGACAAGGACGCGCAGGACCGGCTGGTGGCCAAGCTCGACATGAAGATGAGCGTGCCCTTCGATTCGCTGGCCTATCGCTTCGACATCGTGCTGCGCGGGCGGCGGCAGACCTTCTTCGAGACCAAGCCGGAGGGGCACTGAGCCATGCCGATCGAATATCTGAAAGAGACCCCGTCGCAGACCGGTGGCCCCTACGTCCATATCGGCACCATGCCGGCCTTCGCCGGCCTCGAGATCCGGCAGGACGAGCAGCAGCACGTCATCCCCGGCCCCGGCGAGCGGGTGAAGCTGGTGGGCGTGGTCTGGGACGGCTCCGGCCATCCGGTGCGCGACGCCATGCTGGAGCTGTGGCAGGCCGACAGCGCCGGCCGCCACAACGCGCCTGATTTTTCGGGCTGGGGCCGTGCGGCCGCGTCCTCCGAGACCGGCGAGTGGGAATTCGACACCATCCGCCCGGGCACGGTCGCCTGGCGCGACGGCAAGCCGCAGGCGCCGCATGTCTCGCTGCTGATCTTCGCCCGCGGCATCAACATCCACCTGCACACCCGGCTCTACTTCCCCGAGGACGAAGCGGCGCTGGCCGCCGACCCCGTGCTGCGGGCGGTGGAGCAGACCGGCCGCCGCGCCACCCTGGTGGCTCAGCGGGTCGAAGGGGGCGAGGTGCCCACCTACCGCTTCGACATCCGGCTGCAGGGCGAGGGCGAGACCGTTTTCTTCGATATGTGACCCCGCTTCCGCTAGCCTCTCCCGGAAAACCGGGAGGGGCGAATGGCGCGCAGGACGCAGGTGGGGATCATCGGCTGCGGCCCGGCCGGGCTGTTCCTGGCGCATCTGCTGGCCCGGGCCGGCATCGACAGCCTGATCCTGGAGGCCCGCTCCCGCGACGCCGTGGAGGGCACCATCCGCGCCGGCGTGCTGGAGCATGGCGTGGCGGCGCTGATGCAGGAGCTGGGCCTCGCCGCGCGCATGCTGCGCCAGGCGTCCCGCCACGCAGGCATCACCCTGCAATGGCGCGGCCAGCGGCTGCACCTGGATCTTGCCGCGTTGACCGGCGGCAAGGCGGTCACCGTCTATGCCCAGCACGAGGTGCTGAAGGACCTGGTGGCCGCGCGGCTGGCCGCGGCGCCGGGCTCGATCCTGTTCGACACGCCGGCCCGCGCGGTGGAAGGGATCGAGGGCGCGCAGCCTTCCATCGTCTTCGAGACGCCGGGGGGCAGCGTCGACCGGCTGGACTGCGACTATGTCGTCGCCGCCGACGGCTTCCATGGCATCGGCCGCGGCGCCATCCCCGCCTCGATCCGGCAGGAATACGGGAAGAAGTACCCCTTCGGCTGGCTGGGGGTGCTGGTGGAGGCGCCGCGCTCCTGGCCCGAGCTGATCTATGCCAGCCAGGGCGAGGGTTTTTCCCTGCTCTCGACCCGGTCGGCGACGGTGCAGCGGATGTACCTGCAATGCGACCCGGCCGATCCGGTCGAGGCCTGGGACGATGCCCGCATCTGGCGCGAATTGGATTCCCGGCTGGGGGTGGATAACTGGGAGCTCGCCCGCGGAAAAATCTTCCAGAAATCGGTGATCCCGCTGCGCAGCTTCGTCTGCGCGCCGCTGCGGCATGGACGGCTGTTCCTGGCCGGGGACGCCGCGCATATCGTGCCGCCCACCGGGGCCAAGGGGCTGAACCTGGCGGTGGCCGATGTGCTGGTGCTGTCCCGCGCCCTGGCCCGCGCGGTCCATCGCGGCGAGGCCCAGGGCCTGGAGGCCTATAGCGACACGGCGCTCGCCCGCGTCTGGCAGGCACAGCGCTTCTCCGCCTTCATGACCCGGATGCTGCACCGCGACCCGGGCGAGACGCCCTTCGACACCCGGCTGCGCGAGGCGCAGCTGGAGCAGATCGCGACCTCCCGCGCCGCGGCGACGGCGCTGGCGGAGAATTACGTCGGGCTGCCGTTTCCGGACGAGGAGTAGGGGTTCACGCCCCCACCCGGCTCGGCGCGCTGTCCTCGGCGAGCAGGCGGCGGCGCGGCAGGGTCAGCCAGGCGCGGGCGCCGATGCCCTGCACCGCCTCGATGGTCAGCTCGCCCTCATGGGCGTGCAGCAGCTGGCGGGCGACCATCAGGCCGAGGTTCAGCCCGCGGGTGCCCTGGCCGTCGCTGGCGGCGCCCAGATCCTCCGCGGCCAGGCCCGCGCCCTCGTCCTCGACGGTGATGGCCACCGTCTCGGCGCTGCGGACCAGCTGGAGGACGATCGAATCGCCCTCGCGGGTGTGGCGCACCGCCCGCGTCAGCACCTGCACCAGGGCGCCGCGCAGCGCCCGGGCATCGGCCAGCAGCACGGCGTCGTGCAGCCCCTCGCCCAGGCGGAACTCGCGCCGGCCGGGAGAGAGGGTCAGCGAGACCTGCTCGATCGCCTGGCGCAGCAGCGGGGCGAGCGGCGTGGCGCAGTCCTTGACCACGCGCGGCCCGGCCTGGTGGGCGGCGACGTCGTGCACGTCGGCGGCCAGGCACAGCAGGGCGCGGGCGTGGTTTTCCAGCTGCGGGTCGGGATGCGCGCCGGAGCGGCCCATCAGCGTCAGCCCCAGGCCGCGCAGCTCCTGCGCCACCAGGTTGAACTGGCGGCTGCGGTCGGACAGCTCATGCGCCATGCGGGCGGCACGGGCCTCGGCGCGGCGGCGGCTGAAGGCCTGCCACAGCAGCAGGCCGGCGAGCGGCGCCAGGAACAGGGGGATCGAGAGCCAATAAGACGACATGCGCTCATGCTGCGCGATGTCGCCTAAAACTTCGTAAAGGCCGAACGCAAAACGCGCCGGGCTTCCGCCCGACGCGTTTCAAAACCTGGCATTCCGCCGCGCCGCCCCATCGAGGGCGGCGCAACCGGACAGAATTAGGCGGCGACCGGGGCAGCCGCGGCCTTCTTCTCCTGCGCCTTCTGGATGCGACGCTTCAGCGTCATCGCCTCCGGCGGCAGGTTGCGGTTCGGCGTGCCGAGCAGGAAGGAGTCCAGGCCGCCATTGTGCTCCACGGTCCGGATACCGTTGGTGGAGATGCGGATCTGCACCGAGGTGCCGAGGACGTCGGAGAAGAACGAAGTCTCCTGCAGGTTCGGCAGGAACCGGCGACGGGACTTGTTGTTGGCGTGGCTGACGTTGTTGCCCGTCAGCACGCCCTTGCCGGTGATGCCGCAACGGCGAGCCATGGCGCTACCCTTCAAAAGACGATCGGGGTCGCGGCAGGCCGCGGACCCAATATGAAAAACAGACCGGGCGTATGGCCCGGCGCCTGGGGAGAGTCAAGGATTCGAGCGGCCCGGCCGGCGCCCAGGCCCCGAATTTAGCGGCTTGCCCTCAGGAATTCGGCACCGACTGGCGCATTTCCGCGAGTTCCCCGGATTCGACCGAGGCCAGCGCGCTGCGCAGCACATTGGCGATCGCCTCGTCGCGCATGGTGCGCGCCATCAGCCCGAGCGCGCCGCCGAGCAGGGCAGAGGCCACCGAGATCGGCGCGATGTTCTGCTCCAGCATGTATTCGATGGCCTTGTCGACCACGGAGCCGGCATGGCTGAGGTCTTCGGGGGCCACGCCCTGGGGGTCGAGTTGCATCTGATGCCCTCCTGATACGGTCAGTCACACTCGGGGCTGCACATAGTCAAACCGCGGCCCCGGCAAAAGCCCCCGCCGCGCAGGGCAGCCCCCTCCGCGGCGGGAAAAGCGGGTCAGCCGCGCGGGTCGTGCGCCGGCGGGCGGCCCTCGTCGGCCTCGACCCCGGCGGCGCGGGCGGCGGCCTGGGCGGCGGCGGCAGCCTCGGCGGCGGCGACCGCCTCGGACTGGCGGCGCCACATCTGGGCGTAGAGGCCGCCCTTGGCCATCAGCTCGACATGGCCGCCGCGCTCGGCGATCTGGCCGTCCTGCAGCACGATGATCTCGTCGGCCTCGACCACGGTGGACAGGCGATGCGCGATCACCAGCGTCGTGCGGCCGGTGGAGACCCGCTTGAGGGCCGCCTGGATCTCCTGCTCGGTGCGGGTGTCCAGCGCGCTGGTGGCCTCGTCCAGGATCAGCACGCGCGGATCCTTCAGGATGGTGCGCGCGATCGCCACCCGCTGCTTCTCGCCGCCCGACAG
This sequence comes from Roseomonas sp. 18066, assembly GCF_902706185.1. Taxonomy (GTDB): domain Bacteria; phylum Pseudomonadota; class Alphaproteobacteria; order Acetobacterales; family Acetobacteraceae; genus Pseudoroseomonas. Next base: position 20,410 of record NZ_CACSJM010000047.1, read on the forward strand.
CTTCAGGCCGCGCTCGCCGACCCGGGTCTCGTAGCCCTCCGGCAGCTTCATCACGAAGTCATGCACCTGGGCCAGGCGGGCGGCGGCCTCGACCAGCTCGGGCTCGGCGTCGGGCCGGCCATAGGCGATGTTGTAGCGGATGGTGTCGTTGAACAGGACGGTGTCCTGCGGCACCACGCCCACGGCCTGGCGCAGGCTTTCCTGGGTGATGCCGGCGACCGGCTCGCCATCCAGCAGGATGCGGCCCGATTGCGGGTCGTAGAAGCGGAACAGCAGGCGGGAGATGGTCGACTTGCCGGCCCCCGTCGGCCCGACGATGGCCAGCGTCTTGCCAGCGGGCACGGTGAAGGAGACGCCCTTCAGGATGGTGCGGTCGGGGCGGTAGCCGAAGCGGACATCCTCGAAGACCAGCTCGCCGGGGCCGGCCTTCAGCGGGGTGGCGTCGGGGGCGTCGGCCACCTCCTGCTTCTCCCGCATCAGGGTGAACATTTCTTCCATGTCCACCAGGCCCTGCTTCAGCTCGCGATAGACGAAGCCCAGGAAATTCAGGGGCAAATACAGCTGGATCAGGTAGGTGTTGACCAGGACGAAGTCGCCGACCGACATGCGCCCCGAGGCCACCCCCTGGGCGGCCATCAGCATGACGGCGGTCAGCCCGATGGCGATGATCGCCGCCTGGCCCATGTTCAGGTAGTTCAGCGTCACCTCGGAGCGGGTGTAGGCGTGCTCGTAGCGCGCCAGCGTCGCGTCGTAGCGCCGCTCCTCATGCTTCTCGTTGCCGAAATACTTGACCGTCTCGTAGTTCAGCAGGCTGTCGATGGCCTTGGTGTTGGCCTCCTGGTCCATGGCGTTCATCGCCCGGCGGAAGCGCAGCCGCCAGTCGGTGAAGACCAGGGTGAAGGCGATGTAGAGGCCGATGGTGCCCAGCGTCACCAGGGCGAAGGACAGCTCGAACATGCCCCACAGGATGCCTGCCACCAGCAGGATCTCGATCAGGGTGGGGATGATGTTGAACAGCATGAAGTCGAGCACGAAGTTGATGCCGCGCGTGCCGCGCTCGATCACCCGGCTCATGCCGCCGGTCTGCCGGTCCAGGTGGAACCGCAGCGACAGCGCATGCAGGTGGCGGAACACGTTCAGCGCGATGACGCGCCCGGCCCGGGCCTGCACCTTGGTGAAGATGGCGTCGCGCAGCTCGGCGAGCCAGGAGCTGGTGACCCGCAGCAGGCCATAGGCCAGGATCAGCGCCACGGGTACCGTCACCATGGCGGCTGCCGTGCCGGCCTTGGGGCCCAGCGCGTCGACCGCCCGGGCATAGACGATGGGCACCACCACATTGGCGCCCTTGGCGGCCACCATCAGGATCAGGGCGACGACGACGCGGGCCCGCAGCGCGGTCTGGCCCGGCGGCCACAGATAGGGCGCCAGGGTCAGCAGCGTGGCGAAATGGCCGCGCGGCCGCGCCGGCGCGGCGGGGGAAGCTGTCACAGGGGGGTCGTCTCCAGTTGTCCCGCGTTACATGGCCGGAGTCGCCGGGCGGGAAAACCCCATGGTCATGACAACCCGGCCATGAAGCGGGGCCATGGCGGCCGGCGCGCGCCCCCTTGCCTCGGCGCGGCAGCAGCGCAAGACAGGGGCATGGATGGATTTGCCCGGCATATCGCCGCCTGCAACAACCTGGCCTCGCCGGCCGGATATTTCCCGTTTCGCATCGGCGCCGAGCAGGTGGGCTGGCTCGAGCCCGACCTCGCCCGCTGGCTGGCCTATCGCCCGCGCGATTTCCATTTCGACGCCGAGGGGGTGTCGCTGCCGGCCCGGCTGCGCAGCCGGGCGGCGCGCGAATCGATCCTGGCCGACGCCGCCATCGGCCTGGAGAAGGCCGGCTACCTCAAGCTGCGGGAGGAGCTGTTCGACGTGCGGGCGACCACCGACGGCCCGGTGCTGGCGACGCTGGACCGCGGCGCCATCCCGGCCTTCGGGGTGATCGCGCAGGGGGTGCACCTGAACGGGCTGGTGCGGCGCGCCGACGGGCTGCATCTCTGGCTGGGCAAGCGCTCGCGCGCCAAGGCGGTCGCCCCCGGGGAATGGGACAATATCGTCGCCGGCGGCGCGCCGGCCGGGCTGACCATGGAGGAGACGCTGATCAAGGAGGCCTCCGAGGAGGCCGGGCTGGCGCCGGAGCTGACCGTCCGCGCCCGCCGCGCCAGCGCGCTGTCCTATGTGATGAAGACCGCCGAGGGCATGCGGCGCGACACGCTGCATGTCTTCGACCTGGACCTGCCCGAGGATGTGGTGCCCACCCCGTGTGACGACGAGGTCGAGCGCTTCGAGCTGTGGCCAATCGCCCGCGTCATGGAGCTGGTGCGCGACAGCGACCAGGTGAAGTTCAACGTCAACCTGGTGCTGATCGACCTGTTCCTGCGCGAGGGGCTGATCGACGCCACCACGCCGGAAGGCCGCGCCATGGCGGCCTCCCTGCGGGTCTAGGCGCGACTCAGCTCAGCTCAGCGCAGCGGCGTCGCGGTGACGCCGCCGCTGGGCTGGTAGGCCGGCGGCGGCTGGTAGCCGGGGGCCTGCTGGTAGCTGGGCGACGGCTGCTGCATCTGCTGCGCCGCCGTCGGCGCGTTCTGCGTGCCGTAGCGCAGCAGCGCGCCGCGCAGCGGGTCGGCGCCCGGATTGTGCGCCGCCATGTCCACCACCAGCTGCCGCGCGCTGTAGTCCTGGCCGTAATAGGCGCGGTTGGCGTCGCTGCGGCTGCTGATCAGCGAGCCGTCCAGCGCGATGCCGGCATAGAGGCCGCGGGTCTTGGCGAAGGTGACGATATCGGCGCCGACGGCGGCCGTGGTCGAGCCGGCGATGCCGCCGCCGATGGTGGCCACCGCGATGGAGGCGTCGGCGCCTATCTTGAACTGGCTGTCCATTAGGGCGGAGAGGCCCTTGTCGGTCAGCACCATCATCATGACCATGGCGTCCTGCACGCCGATCTGGAAGCCGATGCTGCCGCTGCCCAGGCTGTAGAAGGCGGGCGACGACCAGGAGCCGGCGCCGTCGCGCGCCAGCATCAGGCAGGAGCCGCCCTGGCCGCCCAGGATGAAGCCGGCGCGGAAGATGCGCGGGCAGACCATGACGGCCCGCGCCCGGCGCAGCAGGGTGATGGCGTCGTTGAAATGCGCCGCGTTGCCGTCGCCGGCGCCGAGCATCTCCTGCACCGCCAGCGTGGAGCGGTCGACCAGCGCCTGCTCCTCGACCTGGGCCGCGGCGGGACGGGCGAAAGCGAGCAGCGCCAGACCCGCCAGGGCCACGCCGCGTGCCAGGCCGCGTGCAGGGACAGGGATCGAGGCAAAGATCGAACGGCGCATGAACTTCCTCCGCCAAGCTGTTGTGGAGACATGAACTCCCGGCCCGCGCAAGGCAAGCCCAACTTGTGCGGAGCGGGGGGCGGAGAGGCCCCGGCGCGCGCCTCGGCGATGAAATGCTGGTGTGGAGCCGCGGGCTACCGGCTCAGCCCACCACGCCCGGCTCCTCGTTGACCGACATCACCCGCCAATGCCCGTCATGGTTCTCCAGCCGGGTGAGGGACAGATTCTTCACCGAGAACTGGAAGGCCTGGTGCGGGTCGAGCTTCAGCGCATGGGCCAGGGCCGCGCGGATCGAGCCGCCATGCGCCACGATCACCACGTCGCCGCCGGCATGGGCCTCGGCCATTTCCTCCAGCGCCGGGCCGATGCGGGCGACCACATCCTCCAGGCTTTCGCCGCCGGGCGGGCGCTCGAAGGCGCCATGCGGCCAGAAGGGATGCGGCGGGTCGCGCAGCAGGCCGGTCAGCGCCTCATGGGTGATGCCCTGCCACTGGCCGAGATGCTGCTCGGCGAAGCGCGGCTCGACGCTCAGCGGCGCCTCGGGATGGCCGGCGGCGAAGATCGCCGCCGCCGTCGCCCGGGTGCGCGACAGATGGGTGTGGAACCAGCGCGCGCCGGCCGGCAGCCGCGCGGCCAGCCAGCGATAGGTCGCGGCCTCCTGCGCCATGGCCAGGGCGCAGACGGCGACATCCATGTCGCCATACATCACGAGGCGCGCCGAGGGCTCGACGAGGGCGTGGCGGATCAGGAAGAAACGGGTCTGGGTCACGACGCCGGCTGTAGCCGGTTTGTTGGCGGGCGGGAATGGCGGCGGGCTCGCGGGCGGGAATGGCGGCTCCGCCGCGGGCCTCCGGCGATCCGGGCTGTCTTTACCGGATCTTCATGCCGCCGCCGCAGACTGGCCGGGCCGGCCGTGCAGGGTGCGATCCGCCCGCGCTGCCGCCATCCGCCCCAGGACGGGGCCGCAGGAGCGCATGATGCCCAACCCGCCGGAAACGCCGCGCACCCCCGCCGAGGCCGCGCCCGACCTCGCCACCCCCGGCGGCGCCGGGGCCTTCGACCTGCAGGGGCTGCTGGGCGGGCAGAGCGGGCTGGCGCCGCATGGGCTGGAGCATCTGGGCATCACCGCGCTGGAGGGGGAGGGGCTGTCGCTGCCGGCCTGGACCGACCATGCCGCCAGCCTGGCCTTCAGCATGCGCCTGCCCGGCTGGCCGGAAACGCCGGAGCCCAATGCCCTGCTGTCGCTGGCCTCGACCATGGCGCTGCGGCTCAGCCTGCACGGCACCGGCGGCATCGGCTTCGACACCAGCGCCATCCTGGGCGATGACGACCCTCCCGCCGAGCCGGACCCCGCCCCCGAGCCGCGCCCGCCCGGAAACGGCCGCTTCTGGTTCGGCTGAGCGGCGGGCGACGGCTATTCGCCCAGGTTGCTGAGCGCGCCGCTGCGCCGCGCCGCCTCGAACTGCCCCAGGAAGACCCGGGCGAAGACCACCAGCCACAGCGCGTCCAGCGCGAAGGCGGCGACCAGGTGGCCGGTATCGACCCGGCCTTCCAGCAGAACGATGCGCATGCCCTCGAAGACATGCGCGGCCGGCAGGGCGCTGGCCACCCATTGCAGCGGCAGCGGCAGGGTCGACATCGGGTAGAAGACGCAGGCGAAGGGCGTCAGGCCGAACAGCACCGACCAGGCCAGCGGCTCGGCCCCCGCGCCATGGCGCAGGATCATGGCGGTGACGCCCAGCGCCACGGCCCAGCCCATCATCATCAGCGCCGCGAAGAACAGCACCACCACCGGCCCCAGCGCGAACAGGCCGAAGCCGTAGAGCAGCCAGGCCAGCAGCACCGCCGGCAGCACGCCGAACAGCATGCGCAGCGTGCTCATGGCGATCAGCCCGGCCACCAGCTCGCGCGGGCGCAGCGGGCTGACGAAAAGATGGCCCAGGTTGCGGCTCCAGACCTCCTCCAGGAAGGAGAGGGCGAACCCCATCTGGCTGCGCAGGGCGACCTCCCACAGCAGCACGCCGCCCAGCAGGATGCCGGCGGCGACGCTGGCGGTGTTCTGCTGCACCCCGGCCAGGTAGGCGGTGACGAAGCCCCAGACCAGCATCTGCAGCACCGGCCAATAGGCCAGCTCCAGCAGCCGCGGCCAGGAGCGGCGGTAGAGCGCCAGGTGCCGGTAGACCAGGCCCCAGACCCGCCGGCCCGCACCGCCCATGCCCGCGCCGCTCACGCCTGCACCCTCCGGTCGCGGGCGATGTCCAGGAAGACATCCTCCAGGCTGTCGCGGCCGAAGCGGCTGACCAGCTCGGCCGGGCTGCCCTCGGCCACCAGCCGGCCCTGCTTGAGCATCAGCACATGGTCGCAGAGGCGCTCGACCTCGGCCATGTTGTGGCTGGCCAGCAGGATCGAGCAGCCGGAGGCGGCGCGGTAGCGTTCCAGCCAGCTGCGCACCCAGTCGCCGGTGTCGGGGTCGAGGCTGGCGGTGGGCTCGTCCAGCAGCAGCAGCTCCGGCCGGTTGATCAGCGATTTGGCCAATGCCACCCGGGTCTTCTGTCCGGCGGAAAGCTGCCCGGCCGGCCGGTCGAGAATGTCTGTCAGCTGCAGCTCTGCCGCCAGCTCGGCGATGCGGGCCTCGGCGCCGCGGACATTGTAGAGATGGGCATAGACCCGCAGGTTCTCCGCCACGCTCAGCTTCGCCGGCAGGGCGACATAGGGCGATGAGAAATTCATCCGGGCCAGGGCCGAGAACCGGTCGCCGGCCATGTCCTGGCCGAGCACGGTGATCCGCCCGGCGCTGGGCACCAGCAGGCCGAGCAGCATGGCGATGCTGGTGCTCTTGCCTGCCCCGTTGCCGCCCAGCAGCCCCCAGGTGCTGCCGCGCGGCTGGGCGAAGCTCAGGCCATCGACCGCCAGGGTGGCGTCGTAGCGCTTGGTCAGGCCCTCGGCCCGGATCACGGCGTCATTCATCCCGGAGCAGAATAGGCGGGAGCGGCGTGGGTTTCCCAGGGGGGCGGGCGCGGCAGCCATGCGGCGGGCCGGCTTGGCCCGGCGCGATGCGGCGTGGCATAGGTCAGGCAGGAATATTGCGTCGCACCATGCCGGGAGCCTGCCATGCCCCTCTCCCCGCCGGCCGCGCGCCGGCCGCTGCACCGGCGCGTCATCGAGATGCGCGGCTTCGCCCGCGAGGACGGGCTGTTCGACATCGAGGGCCACCTGGTCGACACCAAGGACCAGGGCTTCACCACCATCGATCGCGGCGTGGCGCCGGACGCGCCGCTGCACGGCATGCGGATCCGCCTGACCATCGATGACGAGATGCTGATCCACCACTGCGAGGCGGTGACCGAGCACAGCCCCTATCGCATGTGCCCCGACGCCGCGCCGAATTTTGCCCGGCTGGCCGGCCTGCGGATCGGTGGCGGCTTCAACAAGGCCGTGGCCGAGCGGGTCGGCGGCACGCTGGGCTGCACCCATCTGCGGGAGATGCTGGCGCAGCTGGCGACGGTGGCCTTCCAGACCACCTACGAGTCGCGGCGGGCGCGGCGCGGCGACTGGCGGCCGGGCGACAAGCGGCCGGCGCTGGTCGGCACCTGCCTGGCCTATGCCGAGGACAGCCGCATCACCGCCGCGCAATGGCCCGGCTTCACGGCCGCGACCCCGGAGCCGGCGAAGCCCTGAACGCGCCCCGCCGCCCCGCTTTGGTGGTGGCCGAGTGCCGGAACCAGCCTGCCAACGCGAAGGCGGCAGCCTGAAAACTAATCGGCGGTGAAGAAGTCGCGGAGCCAGCGGCGCAGCGGCGAGGGGGGCGGGCCTTCCTCCTGGTCCAGCAGCTCGGCCGAGGGCAGGCCCAGCCGCTTGTGGATGGCCTGCACCTTGGCATCCTCCGGCAGCAGCGCCGCGCCCTGCATCGCCACCTTCTGCGCCGGCACCAGCTGGCCGCTGCGCTCCAGCGCCCGGGCCAGGCCGACGAAGGCCGTGCCGCTGTCGGGCATCGCCGCCAGGACGCGGCGGAAGATCGGCTCGGCCTCGGCCGGCTCGCCGACATAGAGCAGCAGCTGGCCCAGCCACAGGCAGGTCTCGGCATCCACCTCCGGGTCTTCCAGCAGGCGGCGGGCCATGGCCACGGCCTCGGCGCGGTCGCCGCGGGCGGCCAGCACCTGGCTGAGCCCGAGCAGCGCCTTGCCATGCGTGGTCTCGTGCTGCAGCACGGCGCGGAACTGGGTCTCGGCCTCGTCGGCGCGGCCGGTGTTCAGCAGCATGGTGGCCAGGTGCATGCGCAGCTTCAGGTCGGCCGGGATCACCTGCACGCCCTGCTGGCACAGCGTCACCGCCTCGACCAGGCGCTTCTGCCCGCCCAGGCACAGGCTGAGCCCGATATAGGCGTGGCCCAGGTCGGGGCGCAGCGCCAGGGCGGCGCGGAAGATGCGCTCGGCCTCGACCAGCTCGGACAGCGCCAGCAGCAGGTGGCCGGCGCGGCCCAGCAGCCCGGCATCCTGCGGCCAGGCCTTGGTCTGCAGCAGCACGGCGTCGCGGGCGCGGCGCGGCAGCTTGCGGGCGCGCAGCTCGCCGACGCGCAGCCCCAGCTGGCGCTGCAGGTCGCCGCTCAGGATGCCGCGCGACAGGCCCAGCCGCTTGGCCCGCTTCCACAGCCGGTTGGCCAGGCGGATATGGCCGTGGCGGAAGGCGGCATTGGCGACATGCCGGGCCCAGTGCGGGCTGACATGGCGGCGGGCGCGCATCACGGCCGCCAGCTGCGGCAGGTCGCGCGCCAGCATCAGCTGCAGCACCTGGGCCAGGAAGCGGCTGTCGACCAGCAGCCAGATGGCGGCATGGCTCATGAAGGGGGTGCGCAGCCAATGCACCCCGGCATCGCGCACCAGCAGCGAGGACTGGCCATTGTCCTCGGCCATGTAGGGGTCGGCCAGCATGACGGCGAAGCCGCCGGCCTCGCCGGGCGCCACCGCCATGCCGGCATGCAGCGCCGGGTCGAAGAACTTGTGGAAGCGGCTGTCCCAGGGGCAGTCGGCCGGGTCGATGCTGGTCTGCGGGCAGACGCCCAGGCTGTGCTCGCAGCCCAGCCGCGCCGCATGCTTCAGCGCCGCATAGCCGCCCATGCTGTAGCCATAGGCGATGGCCGGGCCGTGGATCGCCGCGCGGACCGCCGGCGCCGCCGCCTCGACCGAGGCGGTGGGAAACCAGTTTTCCCGCTTGGCCACCAGGCCGATGGTGTTGAGGCCGAGCTTCTCCGCCGGCTCCTGCCCCCAGACCGCGTCGCCTCTGGGGCGGAAGGTCAGGTCGGCGAAGGTGACCAGGGTCGGCGTGCCCGCGGCCGGGCGATGCACCACCAGCAGGTGCTCGTCCTCGTACAGGATGATGCCGGGAACCGGCGCGGCGGCGGCGGCGGGCTGCTCGGTCTCAACGGCCATGGGCCGCCTCCTCCGGCGTCAGCAGCTGCAGCGACAGGGCATGCAGCCCGCCCTCGAGCTCGGCCGCCAGCGCTGCATGCACGGCGCGGGCGCGGGCGACGCGGCTCATCCCCGCGAAGGCCGGGCTGACCAGCCGCAGGGTGTAATGGGTCTCGCCCCCCGGCCGGGCGCCGGCATGGCCGGCATGGCGGTGGCTGTCATCCTGCAGGTCCAGCGCGGCGGCGGGGAAGGCGCCGTCCAGCAGAAGCCTGATACGTTCGGCGCGTGTCGACATGGCTTCGGGGTTTTCCACGACCGGCAACGCCTGCCAAGCGAAAGGTTTGCAATCTGCCGCCTTGCGGCCTCCGCGATCCGCGACCATAAACCTTCAAATGGCCCGCCGCGGCGAACGTCCCCGAACCGACAGCTCCACCCCCTTCAAGCCGTGCGATGCGCCCGGCTGTGAAGCGCCGGGAGAGTTCCGTGCGCCGCGTGATAGATCACGCCTGCGCGACTATCACCATTTCTGCCTCGAGCATGTCAGGGCCTACAACCAGGCCTGGGACTACTACAAAGGCATGAGCTCCGACGAGATCGAGGCCAACCTGCGCGAGGATACCAGCTGGCAGCGGCCGACCTGGCCGCTCGGCCGGCTGGGCGCCCAGCGCAAGCTGAACCCCGAGATGTTCCGCGACCCGCTCGGCCTGTTCGGCCAGGCGCCGCCGACGCCGCGCAAGTCGGCCAAGGAGGCGCCGCCGGAGCTGCGCGCCGCCCTCGACATGCTGGGGCTGGGCTGGCCGCTGGAAAATGATGCGCTGCGTGCCCGTTACAAGGAACTCGCGAAGCGCTACCATCCGGACACCAATGGCGGGGACAAGTCCGCCGAGGACCGGCTGAAGGACATCAACCGCGCCTACAGCCTGCTGCGCAAGCGGCTGGCCAGCCTGGCCACCGAGGAAGGCCGCGAGGCCGGACCGGATGCCGCCAGCCGGGCGGCCTGACGACGCGCCAGAACGAACGAGCGAGAGACCAGACCCGATCGCGTCAGCCCCGAGCCTGCGTTCATGCGCCCCGGGGCGCGCCACGAGAGCCGAGAGCGAAGAGAGCCCTATGACCAAGGTCGCCACCCTTTCCGACGTCCGCCCCACCTCGTCGATCAACCTTCCGGACCTCACCGTGAAGGTGCGCGAGGTGTTCGGCATCGACAGCGACCTCGAGGTGCCGGCCTATTCGATCCCTACCGAGCACGTGCCGGAGGTCGACCCGACCTACAAGTTCGACCGCGACACCACGCTGGCGATCCTGGCCGGCTTCGCCTTCAACCGGCGCGTCATGGTCCAGGGCTATCACGGCACCGGCAAGTCGACGCATATCGAGCAGGTCGCCTCGCGCCTCAACTGGCCCTGCATCCGCGTCAACCTGGACAGCCACATCAGCCGCATCGACCTGATCGGCAAGGACGCCATCGTCCTCAAGGACGGCAAGCAGATCACCGAGTTCCGCGAGGGCATCCTGCCCTGGGCCCTGCAGCACCCCTGCGCCATGGTCTTCGACGAGTATGATGCGGGCCGCCCGGACGTCATGTTCGTCATCCAGCGCGTGCTGGAGGTTGAGGGCAAGCTGACGCTGCTGGACCAGAACCGCGTGATCCGGCCGCACCCGGCCTTCCGCCTGTTCGCCACCGCCAACACGGTGGGTCTGGGCGACACCACCGGCCTCTACCACGGCACCCAGCAGATCAATCAGGGCCAGATGGACCGCTGGAACATCGTCGCCACCCTGAACTACCTGCCGCATGGCCAGGAAAGCGCCATCGTCGCCGCCAAGATGAACATCGCCGACGGCGACACCGCCGGCCGCAAGCGCATCGAGGCCATGGTGGCGCTGGCCGACCTGACGCGCGCCGGCTTCATCGCCGGCGACATCTCCACCGTCATGTCGCCGCGCACCGTCATCACCTGGGCCGAGAACGCCAAGATCTTCGGCGATGTCGGCTTCGCCTTCCGCCTCTCCTTCCTCAACAAGTGCGACGAGGCGGAGCGGTCGACGGTGGCCGAGTACTACCAGCGCTGCTTCAACGAGGAAGTGCCGACCGGGCTGCTCGTTCGCAAGAACTGACGCCGTGGCCAGGAGGGGCGCCGCCCCTCCTGGACCCACCCGCCGGGGGGATCGGATCCCCCCGGACCCCGCCGTCTATCGGGAGCCCGTGCGCGCATGAGCGGCAGCAAAGACCTGACCCGTCAGGAAGAATTCAAGCGGGCCACCGCCGGCACCCTCCGCGCCATGGCGAACAACGCCGAGGTGCAGGTGGCCTTCCAGCCCGGCCCCTCCGGCCTCGCCGGCAAGCGCGCCCGCCTGCCGCTGCCCACCCGCGCTTTGCCGCCGGCCGAGATGGCGCGGCTGCGCGGCGCCGCCGACGCCATCGCGCTGCGGCTGCGCCACCATGACGAAGCGGCCCACGCCGCCCGCACCCCCGCCCGCCGCGAGGCCAAGGAGGTCTTCGACGCCCTCGAGCAGGCCCGCGTCGAAGTGGTCGGCAGCCGCGCCATGCCCGGCGTCGCCGCCAACCTCTCCGCCCGCCTGGCCGAGACCTGCGAGGCCGAGGGCTACGACCGCATGACCCGCAAGGACCAGCTGCCGCTGCCGGCAGCGCTCTCCTTGCTGGCGCGCGAACGCCTGTCCGGCGAGCCGGTGCCAGCCGCGGCGCAGCGCATCCTCGACCTCTGGCGCGACACCCTCGGCGACAAGGCCGAAGGCGCGCTGAACGAGATGGCCGCCGCCTCCGACGACCAGGACGGCTTCGCCCGCGCCGCCCGCAAGCTGCTGACCGCGCTCGACCTGGCCGAGGCCGAGGTGGAAGCCGAGGCGGAAGAGGACGAGGAAGGCGAGGAGGGGGCCGAAAGCTCCAGCCAGGAGCAGAACTCGGCCGAGGGCGAGGCGCAGAGCGAGGAATCCGACCCGACGCTGGGCGCCCAGCCCGAGACCATGCAGGGCGAAGGCGCCGAGGAAGAGGGCGAGTCCGAGGAAGAGGAAGGCGTCGCCGCCGAGGGCGAGGACCGCCCGGGTGGCCCGCAGCAGCGCCGCGAAACCCCCGCCGTCGACGATGCCAGCATCTACCGCGCCTTCACCCGCAAGTTCGACGAGGAGGTCTTGGCCGAGGACCTCTGCGACGCCGAGGAGCTGTCGCGCCTGCGCCAGCAACTGGACCAGCAGCTGTCGCATCTGCAGGGCGTGGTCTCCAAGCTGGCCAACCGGCTGCAGCGCCGCCTGCTGGCGCAGCAGCAGCGCGCCTGGGAATTCGACCTGGAGGAAGGGCAGCTCGACGCCGCCCGCCTCGCCCGCATCGTCGTCAACCCGATGCTGTCGCTGTCCTATAAGCGCGAGCGCGAGGCCGATTTCCGCGACACCGTGGTCAGCCTGCTGATCGACAATTCGGGGTCCATGCGCGGCCGGCCGATCTCGGTCGCCGCCATGTGCTGCGACATCCTGGCCCGCACGCTGGAGCGCTGCTCGGTCAAGGTCGAGATCCTGGGCTTCACCACCCGCGCCTGGAAGGGCGGCCAGTCGCGCGAGCGCTGGGTGCAGGAAGGCAAGCCGCGCAACCCCGGCCGCCTGAACGACCTGCGCCACGTCGTCTACAAGTCGGCCGACGCCCCCTGGCGCCGCGCTCGCAAGAATCTGGGCCTGATGCTGCGCGAAGGCCTGCTGAAGGAGAACATCGACGGCGAGGCGCTGGAATGGGCCTATAAGCGCCTGCTGACCCGCCCGGAGAAGCGCCGCATCCTGATGGTCATCAGCGACGGCGCCCCGGTCGATGACAGCACGCTGTCGGTCAATCCCGGCAACTACCTGGAGCGGCACCTGCGCAAGGTGATCGGCGAGATCGAGGGCCGCCCCTTCGCCGAGCTGATCGCCATCGGCATCGGCCACGATGTCACCCGCTACTACCGCCGCGCCGTGACCATCGTGGATGCCGAGGAGCTGGGCGGCACCATGATGAAGAAGCTCGCCGAGCTGTTCGACGAGGATGCCGCCGCCGCCTTCCAGCGCGCCTCGACCGAGCGGGCGCCCATCCTGGCCTGATGGGCCAGGATGTGATCCGGGCCGCGTGATCCACCGCAACCGGCGCAGCCTGCTGCTGGCGGGGCTGGGCCTCAGCGGGCTCAGCATCTGGGGCGCGCGCGCGCTGGTGCGCCGCCGCGCCCCCGCCGCCCGCCCGGTGCCCGCTTTGCCGCAGCCCGAGGCCAGCCCGCTGGTCGCCCGTGGCATGCTGCAGCTGAACAACGGGGCGCTGGGCTCCGGCGGCTGGTCCGGCCTGCATATCGACAACGACCTGCAGCTGACCGCCGTCAGCGACCTGGGCTACTGGCTGCAGGCGCAGGTGCAGATCGCCGCGGACGGCACCCCCCAGGGGCTGGACCAGGTCCGCCACGGCGCCCTCGATGACGGCTTCTTCGACAGCCCGCCCGGCCGCCTGACCAGCGACGCCGAGTCGCTGGCGCGCCTGCCCGACGGGTCCTGGCTGATCGGCTTCGAGCGCTGGCACCACGTCACCCGCCACCCGCGCATCGACGCCCCCGGCGTGATCTGGTCGATGCCCGCCGACCTGCGCAACGCGCCGCTGAATGCCGGGCTCGAAAGCCTGGCCGTGCTGGCCGATGGCCGCGTGCTGGCGATCAGCGAAGGCCTGTGGACCGGACCGCACGGCTGGCCCCGCGCCTGGATCGGCGGCCCCGGCAACTGGATGCCCGTCGGCTACCGCCCGCGCGGTGGCTATGTCGCGACCGATGCCTGCGGCCTGCCCGACGGCAGCGTCCTGGTGACCGAGCGCGCCTTCAACTACCGCCAGTTCTTCCGCGGCCGCCTGGTGCGCATCCCCGCCGCCATGATCGCCTCGGCCCAGGAAGACACCCTGCTGCAGGGCGAGCTGCTGACCGAAGAACTGCCGCACGAAAACTGGGAAGGCGTCACCAGCTTCCGCCACCAGGGCCAGACCTGGATCGCCCTGCTCACGGACGATAACGAGATGTTCTTCCAGGAAGGTCTTCTGGCGTTTTTTACGGTGAAGGAAGGCGTCTTAGGGAAGGGGTAAGGCGAGGGGAATGAATTCCCCTCGACCCCTTCTTTTTTCTGTCTGTTGGCCGTTGAACGCCCAGTCGCTTCACCGGGACCGACACCAGGGCATCACGGCGGGACGCCATCATATGAAAACAGCGCGCCCTCGCAGGTCGCGCTGCCCCTGGGCCGTTTCACGTCCCGTCCCCACCTGGACACGGCAGTCCGGAAGAAAAAAGAAGGGGGCCTGGGGGAATTCATTCCCCCAGCCTTTTCCCTGTCTTCTCTTATCCTTGGGCCCCTTCCGACCGCAGCAGCGCCTCGACCAGGGCTGGATCCACGTCGCCCTTGGTGAAGGCGGCCCCCGGCCCGCGCAGCAGGACGAAGCGCAGCGCGCCGTCGCGCACCTTCTTGTCCTTGCGCATGCGCGACATCAGCGCCGCCAGGGTGAAGCGGCGGGGCAGGTGCGACAGGCGGGCGGGCAGGCCGACGGCGGAGAGGTGGGCTTCCACCCGTTCCGGCAGGCTGGCCTCGCACAGGCCCAGGATCGCCGACAGGCGGGCGGCGAGCCCGAGGCCGATGGCGACGCCCTCGCCATGCAGCAGGCTGCCGTCATAGCCGCATTCGGCCTCGATGGCGTGGCCGAAGGTGTGGCCCAGGTTGAGCAACGCGCGGCCACCCTCCGGGCTTTCCTCGCGCTCGTCGGCGGCGACCACCGCGGCCTTCAGGCGGCAGCTTTCCAGCACGGCGTGGCGCAGCGCGGCGGCATCGCCGGCGACCGCCTTGGCGCCGTTGGCCTCGCACCAGTCCCACAGCGCGCCTTGCAGCAGGCCATGCTTGGCGACCTCGGCATAGCCGGCGCGCAGCTCGCGGGAGGGCAGGGTGGACAGCACCCCGGTATCGGCCAGCACGATGCGCGGCTGGTGGAAGGCGCCGGCCAGGTTCTTGCCGGCGCGCAGATTGATGCCGGTCTTGCCGCCGACCGAGCTGTCGACCTGGGCCAGCAGCGTGGTCGGGATCTGCACGAAGGGCAGGCCGCGCAGCGCGCTGGCCGCGGCATAGCCCGCTAGGTCGCCGACGACGCCGCCGCCGAGGGCGACCACCGCCGTCTGCCGGTCGATCCCGGCGGCGAGCAGGTCCTCCATCAGCGTGCCGAACTGGGAAAAGCTCTTGGAGGCTTCGCCGGGGGGCACGGTCAGGCTGGCGCGGATCTCGAAGCCGGCCTCGCGCAGCCCGGCCTCCAGGGTCGGCAGGTGCAGGCCCGCGACGCTGGCATCGCTGACGATGGCGACGCGGCGGGCCGGCAAGGCGGGCGCGATCAGCCCGCCGGCGCGGGCCAGCAGGCCGTCGCCCACCACCACCTCATAGGCGCGGCCCGACAGCGGCACGGGCAGGCGGGCAGGGGGGGCGTGATCGTGCAAGGCGGCCTCGACGCGGTCGGTGGTGGTTTCGGGGTTTTCGTCCAGGCAGTCGATCACCAGGTCGGCCTCGGCATAGAGCGGGTGGCGCGCGGTCATCAGCGCGGTCAGGACCTCTTCGGGGTCCTTGTTCAGGAACATCGGCCGGGTGGCGCGGCCGGAGACGCGCGGCAGCAGGACGGGGATGGTGCAGCGCAGCCAGACGGCCAGCGCCCCGGAGTCGCGGATGGCGCGGCGCGTCTCGGCGTCGGCATAGGCGCCGCCGCCGGTGGCCAGGATCAGCGGCGGCCCGGCCAGCAGGCGGCCGATGACGCGGCGCTCGCCCTCGCGGAAATGCGGCTCGCCGTAGCGGGAGAAGATCTCGGTGATCGGCTGGCCGGCGGCGGCCTCGATCTCGGTGTCGGCGTCGCGGAAGGCCAGGCCGAGCCGCGTCGCCAGCCGCTTGCCGATCGAGGATTTGCCGGCGCCGGGCATGCCGATCAGCACGACGGCGCGCGTCAGGCGAGGAGTCGCGGTAAATCGGCCGGGGGCGATCGGAAGCACCGCGGGCGCCGGCTCCATCATCGGGGCGGCGGGCGGTTCGGGGGCCGTCGTTGCGGCGGGCGGAATGATGGCAAGGCCGAGGTTGCGTGACACAAGGGCGGAAGGTAGCACAACATTCCACGCGCGCAGGATACCCCCGGGCACCATGTTTCGCCGTCCTTTGCTCCTTCTCGTCACCGTCCTGGTGCTCGCCGGTCTGGCCGGGCTGCTGGTGCTGGGCGCCTTCCCGCCGCCGGTCCGTCAGCAGCCGGTGGAGCGCACCCTGCCCAACGAGCGCTTCGGCACCCGCTGAGGCCCCGAGCACCGATCCGCCACCATGGACCGCCATCTCGAGGCCTTCCTGGAGATGCTGGCGGCCGAGCGCGGCGCCGCCCGCAACACCCTGGCCGCCTACCAGGCCGACCTTGAGGATTTCTTGTCGTTCGCCCGCCGCAAGGGGGGTGACCTGGCGACGGCGCAGCCGGCGCTGCTGCGCGCCTATCTGGCCGGGCTGACCGATGGCGGGCTGTCGCCGCGCACCGCGGCGCGGCGGCTTTCCGCCCTGCGGCAATTCTACCGCTTCCTGGCGGCGGAGGGGGTGCGCGCCGACGACCCGACCGAGCTGCTGGACCGGCCGCGCCAGCCGCGCTCGCTGCCCAAGGCCCTGCGCGCGGCCGAGGTGACGGCGCTGCTGGAGACCGCCGGCACCCTGCCAGGCAAGCGCGGCCCGCTGGCGGTGGCGCTGCTGGAGCTGCTCTATTGCTCGGGGCTGCGCGCCTCGGAGCTGGTCAGCCTGCCGCGCCAGGCGCTGGCCGTGGACCAGCCGCTGATCCTGGTGCGCGGCAAGGGCAACAAGGAGCGGCTGGTGCCGATCTCCGGCCGGGCGCGGCGCGCGGCGCTGGCGCTGCAGGACCCGAAGAAGCCGTCCAAGTGGCTGTTCCCCTCGCATGGGGCCTCCGGCCACCTGACGCGGCAGAGCCTGCTGCTGGTGGTCAAGCAGGCGGCGCTGGCGGCGGGGCTGGACCCGGCCAAGGTCAGCCCGCATGTGCTGCGCCATTCCTTCGCCAGCCACCTGCTGGAGGGCGGCGCCGACCTGCGCGCGCTGCAGATGCTGCTGGGCCATGCCGATATCGCCACCACCCAGATCTACACCCGGGTGCTGGAGGAGCGGCTGCGCGCCCTGGTGGAAACCCACCACCCGCTGGCCGAGGCGCCGGGGTGAGCGGCCCATAACCCTCTGGCCTTGCCGGGCTGTCTGCGCTACGGCAGCCCCGGTTCGGCCGCCTCTATGGTGCGGTGCATGCACAGACGGGATCGCGATGCGTCACTTCCTGGACTTCGAGAAGCCGCTTGCCGAGCTTGAAGGCAAGATCGAGGAGCTGCGGCGCACCACCGACGCGGGCGGCATCGACGTGGCCGAGGAAGTCGGCCGCCTGTCCGACAAAGCTGAAAAACTGCTGCAGGCGACCTATGCCAAGCTGACGCCCTGGCAGAAGACGCTGGTCGCCCGCCACCCCGACCGGCCGAAATGCCTGGCCTATGTCGAGGCGCTGATCGAGGACTTCATGCCGCTGGCCGGCGACCGCGCCTTCGCCGACGATGCCGCGGTGATCGGCGGCATGGGCCGCTTCCGTGGCCGCGCCGTGATGGTGCTGGGCACCGAGAAGGGCACCGACACCGACAGCCGGGTGAAGCACAATTTCGGCATGGCCCGCCCCGAGGGCTATCGCAAGGCGCGCCGGCTGATCGAGCTGGCCGGGCGCTTCGGCCTGCCGATCCTGTCCTTCGTCGACACCGCCGGCGCCTTCCCCGGCATCGAGGCCGAGGCGCGCGGCCAGGCGGAAGCCATCGCCCGCTCGATCGAGGCCTGCCTCGACGCGCCCGTCCCGGTGGTCGCGACCATCATTGGCGAGGGCGGCTCCGGCGGCGCCATCGCGCTGGCGGCGGCCGACCGCGTGCTGATGCTGGAGCACTCCATCTATTCGGTGATCAGCCCCGAGGGCTGCGCCAGCATCCTGTGGCGCGACGCCGCCCAGGCCAGCACCGCGGCCGACGCGCTGAAGCTGACCGCCGAGGATCTGCGCCGGCTGCAGCTGATCGACCAGGTGGTGGCCGAGCCGCTGGGCGGCGCGCATCGCAACGCGGCCGCCGCCATGGAGGCGGTGGGCCAGCAGGTCTGGACCTGCCTGGAGCCGCTGCTGGCGCTGGATGCCGGCACCCTCAAGGCCCGCCGCCGCGAGAAGTTCCTGGAAATGGGGCGGCACGGGGTCGCCTAGGCTCAGGACCTATTAAATCTGCCCTTGCGCTCTGATGGAGCTGTGATTCCATGGCAGCCGGAGGTGCTGCCATGGCGGACTTATTCTGGCTGACGGAGGCGCAAGTCGCACGGATCTCGCCTT
>NZ_CACSJM010000048.1 GCF_902706185.1 Roseomonas sp. 18066
ACCTTATCCCCTGCCCACCTTATCCCCTGCCCGCTCAAGCCTGGATCCCGATGCCCGAACTTCCCGAGGTTGAAACCGTGATGCGCGGCCTGGCCGGGCTGCTGCAGGGCCGGGTGCTGACCATGGCGGCGACGCACCGCGCCGGCATGCGCTGGCCCTTCCCCCCGGGCCTGGCGCAGCGCCTGACCGGCAGCCGCGTCGAAGGCTTCCGCCGCCGCGGCAAATACATGCTGATCCGCCTCTCGGGCGGCTCCTCGGTGCTGATCCACCTGGGCATGTCCGGCCGCATGGTCGCCCGCGCCATCGGCGACAACGCGCCGCCGCCGCGGCACGAGCACCTGGTGATGCAGACCGATGACGGCCAGCGCATCGGCTTCGTCGATCCGCGCCGCTTCGGCAGCGTCGACCTGGTGCCGACCGCGGCCGAGGACGACCACAAGCTGCTCGCCGGCATGGGCCCCGAGCCGCTGGAAGACAGCTTCACCGAAGGCGTGCTGGCCTCGGCCCTGGCCGGCAAGCAGACGCCGATCAAGGCGGCGCTGCTCGACCAGCGCATCGTCGCGGGCCTGGGCAATATCTATGTCGCCGAGGCGCTGTTCCGCGCCGGCATCTCCCCCCGCCGCCTGGCCGGCACCATCCCCGGCAGCCGCGCATCCCGCCTGGTGCCCGCCATCAAGGCGGTGCTGACCGAGGCCATCGAGGCCGGCGGCTCGTCCCTGCGCGACTATGTGCAGACCGATGGCGAGCTCGGCAGCTTCCAGGACCGTTTCCAGGTCTATGACCGCGAGGCCGCGCCCTGCCCGCTCTGCCCCGGGCCGCCGGGGTGCCTGGGCGTCTCGCGCATCGTCCAATCCGGGCGCAGCACCTTCTTCTGCGCCCGCACCCAACGCTGAACACCAGAGGGAAAGCCGCCGATGACGTATGAGATGATCCAGGTCGAGAATGATGGTCCCGCCGCCGTCATCCGCCTGCACCGCCCGGCCGCGCTGAACGCCCTCTGCGACCAATTGATGCAGGAGCTCGGCGCCGCGCTGCGCGCCGCGGACAGCGACCCGGCCATCGCCGCGATCATCCTGACCGGCAGCGAGA
Organism: Roseomonas sp. 18066; assembly: GCF_902706185.1. Classification (GTDB taxonomy): domain Bacteria; phylum Pseudomonadota; class Alphaproteobacteria; order Acetobacterales; family Acetobacteraceae; genus Pseudoroseomonas. Next base: position 1,090 of record NZ_CACSJM010000048.1, read on the forward strand.
AGGCCTTCGCCGCCGGCGCCGACATCAAGGAGATGCAGGCCCGGCGCTTCCCCGACACCTATCTGAACGACTTCATCGCGGCCAGCTGGGAAGCCGTGCTGACCATCCGCAAGCCGGTGATCGCGGCCGTCTCCGGCTTCGCCCTCGGCGGCGGCTGCGAGCTGGCCATGATGTGCGACATGATCCTGGCCGCCGACAACGCCAAGTTCGGCCAGCCCGAGATCAACCTGGGCATCATCCCCGGCGCCGGCGGCAGCCAGCGCCTGACGCGGGCCATCGGCAAGTCGAAGGCGATGGAAATGGTCCTGACCGGCCGCATGATGTCCGCCGAGGAAGCCGAGCGCGCCGGCCTGGTGGCCCGGGTGGTGCCGCTGGCCGACCTGCTGCCCGAAGCCCTGAAGATCGCCACCAAGATCGCCGGCCTGTCGGCCCCGGCCGTCGCCATGGCCAAGGAAGCGGTCAACGCCGCCTTCGAGCTTCCCCTCCGTGAAGGCGTCCGACTGGAACGCCGCCTGTTCCTGGGGCTGTTCGGGACGGAAGGTCAGCAGGAAGGGATGGCGGCGTTTGTGGAGAAGAGGAAGCCTGAGTTCAAGAAGTAAGATAGACAAAGACCAGGGGAATGAATTCCCCTGGACCCCTTCTTTTTTCTGTCAGACTGCCGTGTCCACGTGACGACAGTACGTGAAACGGCCCAGCAGCAGCGCGACCTGTGAGCATGCGCTGATTTTGTGAAAATGCGTCCCGCCTTGATACCCTGGTGTGGGTGCCGGTGAGGCGCTGGTCTGGCATAGGCCGGTGATCAGAAAAAAGATGGGGGTCTGGGGGAATTCATTCCCCCAGCCTGCCGATCGCTTCTCTGCAAACCCTAAAGAAGCGTCCCTCCGAGGATCACTGTCGCCACGCTGAAGTAGATGACGAGCCCCGTCACATCGACCAGCGTCGCGACGAAGGGGGCCGAGGCGCTGGCGGGGTCGAAGCCGGCGCGTTTCAGCAGGAAGGGCAGCATCGACCCGGCCAGCGAGCCGAACAGCACGATGCCCACCAGCCCCACCCCCACGGTCAGCGCCACCAGCAGGTAGTGCGGGCCGTAGTCGTAGAAGCCGGCCCATTGCCAGGCCAGCAGCCGCCCGGCGCCGAGCACGCCGAGCATGGCGCCCAGCGTCAGGCCGGTGGGGAGTTCCCGCAAAGCCACGCGCCACCAGTCGGTCAGGCGGACCTGGCCCAGGGCCAAAGCGCGGATCAGCAGCGACGTCGCCTGGCTGCCGGAATTGCCGCCGGAGCTCATGATCAGCGGGATGAACAGGGTGAGGACGATGGCCTTCTCCAGCTGGTCCTCGAAATGCTGCATGGCGCTGGCGGTCAGCATCTCGCCCAGCAGCAGGATGCAGAGCCAGCCGGCGCGCTTGCGGATCATCTCCAGGAAGCCGATGCGGAGGTAGGGCTGGCCGAGGCTTTCCATGCCGCCGAAGCGCTGGGCGTCCTCGGTGCCCTTGTCGATCACCGCGTCCAGCACGTCGTCCACGGTGACGATGCCCAGCACCTGGCGGCGGGCATCGACCACGGGCACGGCCAGCAGGTCGTGGCGGGCGAAGAGGCGGGCGACCTCGGCGCGGGGGGTGCTGACGGCGACGGTGACCGGCTCGCGCGGCAGGGCCAGGTCGATGACCTTCTGCGGGCCTTCGCCGGTGATCAGCCGGCGCAGCGAGATGGTGCGCAGCAGCGCGCCGCTGGCCGGGTCCAGCAGGTACAGCGCGTAGATGGTCTCCCGCGTCCGCTCGACGGCGCGCAGATGCGCCAGGGCCTCGGCCACGGTGACCGTCGCCGGCAGGCTGACGAATTCGGTGGTCATCAGGCTGCCGGCGCTGCCTTCCGGATAGGCCAGCAGGGCGCGCAGGCTGGAGGCCGGCTCCGGCTCCAGCGGGCGCAGCAGCGCCTCGCGCCGGTCGGGCGGCAGCTCGCGCAGCACGTCGGCGGCGCGGTCGGCCGACATGTCGACCAGCAGCCGGGCGGCGGCGGGCCCGGGCAGGGCCAGCAGCAGCGCGCCGGCCCGGCTAAGCTCGGGGTGGTCGAAGGCCTCGACGCGGCGGTCGGCGGGCAGGCGCGCCAGCGCCGTGGCGGCCTCCTCGGGCGGCATCTCGTTGAGGAACTCGACGAGGTCGGCGGCATGGCCCGTGGCGAGGGCGCCGAGGCCACGGCGCGCCACGGCCTCCGCCGGGAAGTCGGGGGGGGTTTGAAGCATGGGCTCACCTGCTGCGTCCGCGTCCTTGGCGGCGCGCACGGTGGGCCGGTCCTGGCTCAGCGCGTGCGGGTCGTCTCTGGCGCGGACAATCGAGAGTGACTGTCGCTGGGACTGTCGCTGGGCATGATTCGGAAGGGTTCCTGGGAAGCGGCGCGCCGCGGGGGGCGTGCCGCGCGGCCGAGATGCGCCTTGCTCACGGCTCCGTCAAGCAGGATCGCCGGGGCCTCTGGGGCGTCGGGAATGAATTCGCGCCCATGCGCGGAACGGGCGGCGGGAGGGGTCCCCCGCCGCCCGGGACAGGTCAGGCGGCGACCGGCTTGTGGTCGCCGTAGATATGCGGCAGCAGGCCGATGTCATGCGGCGCCAGGCCGTCGAGGACGCGGATGCGGCTCTCGTGCCGGCCATCCTCGTGCAGCAGGTGCTCGACATAGCCGAGGCGCTTGTCGCCCACCTTGGGCTGCCAGGTGTCGCCGACGAAGAAGGCGACGGCCGGCGCCCAGATCTGCCGGATGCCTTCGACCACGCCGCGATCCTGCGCCTGGTGGACATGGCCGGAGGCGACGAAGGCGACGTCGTGGCGGGTCAGCAGGTCGACCAGGCGGGCGCGCGGCGCCGGCAGCACCGACCAGTAGGTCGGGTGCTGCTCGGCCATGGTCACCTCGCAGAGCGGCTTGTGCTGGAAGATCGCGACCCGGCGACCCCCGGCATTCGCCAGCGCTTCCTCCAGGAAAGCAAACTGCGCCTCGGCCTCGGGCAGCTCGGTGCCCATGATCAGCGTGTTCAGGCCGATCAGGCGCCAGCCCGGCACGTCCTGCAGGAAGTGGCCCGGGTTGAAATGGCGCTGCCAGCGGGCCAGGCGCTCGGCATTGGCGGGGGTGGAGCCCGCCAGCGCCGGGTCGTTGCCGATGTCGTGGTTGCCCGGCACCGCCTGCCAGCCGAGGCCGAGCCCGTCCAGCGTGGCGGCGGCGAAGGCCAGGTCGTCCTCGCCGGCGGCGTCCAGCTGCTCGCCATGCGCCGAGACATCGCCGGTGTGGATCACCAGGTCCGGCGCCTCGGCCAGCAGATGCGTCGCCAGGGCGTCGAAATTGGCGGTGAAGCCGTCATGCCGGCGCGACAGGTGGGTGTCGCTGATCTGGGCCAGGGTGAAGGGCATCGGATCAGGACTTCCGCGGCAGCAGGCGGCGCACCTCGGCGGCCATCTCGGCCTGGACCACGGCCGGCGTCGCGCGCTGCTCGACGATGCGGGCCAGGTTGTCGACCATGGTCTGGGTCACGCGGACGCTGTTGCTGCCCGGGAAGGCGTACCAGGGGATCGAGATCGGCAGCTGGCGCACCGCCGGCATGAACAGCGGGTTCTCGCGGTAGAAGGCGCCGAGATGCTTCGGCTCGTCGATCGCCAGCTGGTTGCAGGGCAGGTAGCCGGTGTTCTGCACCATCATCGCCTGGCCCTCGGGGCCGGTGGAGTAGCGCAGGAACTTCCAGGCGGCGGCGCGCTTGGCGGGGTCCTTGGCGGTCAGCATGCCGGCGGCGCCGCCGGTCGGCAGGCGGCCCTTCTGCGCGTCGATCACCGGCATCTCGGTGGTGCGCAGCTCGAAGGTCTTGCCGACGCTGGCGACCGCGCCGCGGACCTGGGCGGTGGTCTGGAAGATCATGCCCAGCTTGCCGGCGGCGAAGGCCTGGCGGGCGGCCGGCGCGGTCAGGTTGGGCATGCCGCCCTGCTTGACCATGCGGTCGATCAGGGTCAGGGCGCCCAGGCCCTCGGGGCCGGCGAAGCCGACATCGCTCTCATCGGCGTTCAGCATGCGGCCGCCATGGCCGAACAGCAGCGCGCTGAACATCCAGTCGTCGCCCGACCAGGTGAACCACATGCCCTCGACGCCGTCGCCGAGCTTGTCGATCTTGGCGGCGAGCTCGAGCACGCCGTTCCAGTCCTTGGGGAAGTTCTCCGGGTCGCCGCCGGCGCGCTTCACCAGGTCGGCATTGTAGTAGCAGACCGGGTTGGAGGCGGCGTAGGCCAGGCCCGACTGCATGCCGCCGAAATGCGCCAGCTGCAGCAGGTTGGGGGTGTAGCCCTGCTGCGCCGGGTTGCCTTCCTGGGCCAGCAGCGGCGTCAGGTCCTGGGCGATGCCGCGCTCGGCGAAGACGCGGAGCCGGTTGAAGCCCTGGTAGGACAGGTCGGGCAGCTGGTTGGTCGTCGCCTGGCGCAGGATCAGCTGCGCGCCTTCCTCGTAGTTGGGCGTGGTGACGAAGTTCACCTTGATGCCCGGCTCCTGCCTGGCGAAGCCGGCCAGGATCGCGTCGTAGCTGTCCTTGTAGATGTAGGGCTGGGCGTAATGCACCGTGATCTCGGTGCTGCCCTGGGCGCGCAGGACGCGCGGGGCGGCGAGCGCGCCGATGGCGGCGCCGGCGGAGAGCAGCGCCGCGCGGCGCGAGAAGGTGGTGTTCATTGGGGGTAGCTCCGGATCAGCCGCAAGGGATCAACCCTTGAGGCCGGTTGTCGCGATGCCTTCGACGAAGCGCCGCTGCGCCAGGAGGAAGGCCAGAACCAGGGGGGTGGTCATGATCACGGCGGCCGCCATCAGCGCGCCGAAATCGTCGTCGCCCTCGGTCGTGCGGAAGAACAGGACGCCCAGCGCCGGGGTGGCATGGGCCGGGCTGTTGACCACGATCAGCGGCCAGAACAGGTCGTTCCAATGGGCCACCACCGAGAAGATCGCGAAGGCGGTGGCGGCCGGCCAGGCATTGGGCAGCACCACGCGCCAGACGATGGCCATCTCGCCCATGCCGTCCAGGCGGGCGGCATGGATCAGGTCGTCCGGCAGCGACTTGAAGAACTGCCGGAACAGGAAGATGGCGAAGACCGAGATGGTCGAGGGCGCGATCAGCGCCGTGTAGGTGTCGAGCATGCCCAGCGCGCTGAGCCCGGCATAGAGCGGCAGGGCCGGCACATGCGGCGGCACCAGCAGGCCCAGCATGACGGCGCCCAGCAGCAGCTCCCGCCCGCGGAACTCGAGTTTTGCGAGCGCATAGCCGGCGGGAATCGCGAAGAGCAGCTGAAAGACGAGAATACCGCCGCAGACGACGACGCCGTTCCACAGGTACAGAAGAACCGGCAGCCGCTCGAAGACGGTGCCGAAGTTCTGCACCACCCACAGGCGCTTGGGCAGCAGGTTCAGGGTGGCGGCGAAGATCTCGTCGGCCGGCTTCAGGCTGGCCGAGACCATCCAGATATAGGGCAGCAGCAGCAGCAGCCCGAGCAGGCCCAGGACCGCCAGGCGCGGCAGGTCGCGCGCCCAAGAAACGTCCCCTGGGGAGATGTCGCGCTCAACCATAATGCACCCGCTTGTCGAGGACCCGGGTCTGCAGCCACATCAGCGCCAGCACGATGGCCAGGAAGACCAGGGTGATGGCCGCCGAATAGCCCAGGCGGAAAAAGGTGAAGCCTTCCTGGTACATGGTGTGCAGCAGCACCTCGGAGGCCTTGTTCGGCCCGCCCTGGGTCAGCACCTTCACCGTGTCGAAGACCCGCACCGAGCGGATCATGGTGATGGTCAGCACGAAGAGCGTGGTGGGGCCGAGCAGCGGCCAGGTGACCAGGCGGAAGCGCGACCAGGCCGACTGCGCGCCATCGACCTCGGCCGCCGCGTAGAGCTCGCGCGGGATGGCGGTCAGCCCGGCCAGGAACAGCACCAGGTTGAAGCCGAGATTCTCCCAGATGCCGATGCCGGCCAGCGACCACATGACCATCGAGCTGTCCGACAGCCAGGCGGGGCCGGCGATGCCGAGCTGGCGCAGCATGCCGTTCAGCGGGCCGATGGTCGGGTGCAGCAGGTATTGCCAGGCCGAGGCCATGGCCACCGTCAGCGACACCACGGGCAGGAAGAAGACGGCGCGGAACAGGGTGCGGCCGCGCACCCCCGCCTCGATCAGCAGGGCGATGACGAGCGCGCCGAAGATCGAGCCCGGGGTCACCACGCCGACATAGAAGACGGTGTTGACGAAGGACTGGCGGAAGCCGCGATCGGTCCAGAGCTCGGCGAAGTTCTCCAGCCCGATCCAGCGGATGCTGTCGTTGCCGAGCTCGTAATCGGTGAAGGCCAGGGCGACGGCCGCCAGGGTCGGCAGCAGCAGCAGCAAAAGATAAGAAAGAATCGCCGGCAGGCTGAGCGCCCAGGCGGTGATGGCCTCGCTGCGGGCATGGCGCGCGGCCGGCGTCGCCTTGGCGGGCGCCGGCCTTGGCGCGACGGGCAGGCCGAAGGTCGCGTCAGACAAGGGCCGGCTCCGCCACCTGCAGCCGGGCGGCGACCCGCTTGCCGTCGGCGCCGAAGAGCAGCGCGCGGGCCGGGTCGAAGCCGAGGCTCAGCCGGGCGCCCGGCGCCAGCTGGCCGCGATTCTCCGGCGCCAGGCGCAGCACCAGGGCGGTGCCATCCTCCAGCCGGGCGTGCAGCAGCAGCGATTCGCCGAGGAACTCGATGCCCTCGGCCACCGCCGGCAGGCCCTGCGCCACCGGCTGCAGGTCCTCGGGGCGCAGCGCCAGGGTGAGCGCGCCGCTCATCGGCGCGCGCAGCCCGGTCGGCACCCCGGCGACACGGACGAAACCCTGCGGGTCGGCCTCGGCGGCGAAGGTGTTGATCTTGGGCGAGCCGATGAAGCAGGCGACGCGCAGGTCGACCGGGTCGGCATAGATCGCCTCGGGGCTGGCGACCTGCAGGATCTCGCCGCCCTGCATGACGGCGACGCGGTCGGCCATGGTCAGGGCCTCGGCTTGGTCATGCGTCACATACAAGGTGGCGGCGCCGGCGCGGCGGTGGATGTCGACGATCTCGCGCCGGGTCTGCACCCGCAGCGCGGCATCCAGGTTCGACAGCGGCTCGTCCATCAGGAAGGCGGCGGGGCGGCGGACGATGGCCCGCGCCAGCGCCACGCGCTGCCGCTGCCCGCCCGAGAGCTGCCCCGGGCGGCGGCCCTGCAGGTGGCCGAGGCCGAGCGACTCGGCGGCCTGGGCGACATCGGCCTCGATCTGCCGGCGCGCGGCGCGGGCGCCGGGCATGAAGCCGCCGACCAGCGGCAGGCGCTGGGCCGCCGTCATGCGGCGCAGCGCCAGCGGCACGGCGATATTCTCGGCCACCGTCAGATGCGGGTAGAGCGCATAGGACTGGAAGACCATGGCGACGTCGCGGGCGGCGGGGCGCAGCCCGGTGACCTCGCGGCCATTGATATGGATATGGCCGGCGTCAGGCCGGTCGATGCCGGCGATCATGCGCATCAGCGTCGACTTGCCGCAGCCCGAGGGGCCGACGAGGGCCACGAATTCCCCCGGCCCGACCGACAGCGACACGCCCTTCAGCACACGGCTGCCGCCATAGTCCCGCACCAGCCCCTCGATCCTGATTCCCGACACCCGGCGCCCCTTCTCTGTCGCGGGGGCCTCTACGGGCAGGGCATGACGGGGCCGTGCCGGTTCAGAGAAGCTTTCGTTGCATTCCGGTTCCGCAAGCCCTAAGCCGGGCCCGCGGCAAGGCCTGGCGGCCGGCCCCGCGCGCCAGACACCCCCGAGTCCTGCCGCAAGGCACGGTTTCGGTGGCCAGGCGCCAGGGGGCATGGGCGCCATGCATTGACTCTGCGCGTCGCGGCCGGGTAGAAACCGCGCCTTCCCGCTCGGAGCCATGGGGAGCCCTTCTGGGGCAAACGGTGGCTGCGCGCTCCTGAGACACAGACGACTGGTTCGAAACACGCCATGGCGAATACGGCTTCCGCGCGCAAGCGCATCCGGCAGACGGCCACTCGCAACGAGCGCAATCGCGCCCGTCGCTCGCGGGTGAGCACCTTCCTCACCAAGGTCGAGAAGGCCATCTCGAGCGGCGACAAGGTCGCTGCCCAGGCCGCCTTCAAGGACGCGCAGCCGGAATACCAGCGCGCCGTGACCAAGGGCATCGTCCACCTGAACACGGTGGCCCGTAAGCTGTCCCGCCTGTCCGCCCGCATCAAGGCGCTGGGCGCTCCGGCCCAGGCCTGAGCCAGGGCTGCTCGCCCCGCCGCACGGCGGGGTGACCGGCGGATCCTGTGTTCTCGCTAAGAACCCGTTGCGCCGAAGGCGCAGCGGGGGATAGCCTTCCAGAACCAGTTTCCGCTCCAGAGTACCCAATTACATCTTGGCATTACCGTTCGCCTTCGGGCGTCGGGTTCAATTCTTTGAATCCGGCATCGAGAGCGGATCGGTGATTTGCGTCTTGTTTTCCGGCGCGCTGTAATTTTGGTGTTCAGGGTGTTCCTGCCTTCATCGGGCAGGGGCGCCAACCGTGTCGCTCGCCTTGCCGGATTCGCCCCGGCTCGGCTTGTCGCCCCCCTCGCGGGGTTGCTTTCAGCTGTGGCCTCAGGCCGAAAGGGTGGCAGGTGCTTCGCATGGAGAATGAGCTCGGCACTCCCTCCGCCACGATCGGCCCCGAGAACGGCCAGGTCGCGGAAGCCTGGGCCCGCATCCGCGGCCGCCTGCGCGAGGAAGTTGGCGAGGTCGAGTATCGCAGCTGGCTGCGCCAGATGACCCTCGCCGCCATTGAAGGCGAAGAGGCGGTCATCCTGCTGCCCACGCGCTTCCTGCGCGACTGGGTGCGCAGCCATTACGGCGATCGCCTGCGCAGCCTGTGGTCGGGGGAAAGCCTCGGCGTCCGCCGCGTCGACATCCGCGTGGCCCCCGACAGCCGCCCGCTGGAGGCGCCCGATGCGGCGACCCCGGGCAGCCTGTCGGCCGGTGGTCTCGCCGAAGGTGGCCTGGCCGGCGCCGCCCCCGCGCCGCGCGCCACCCAGGCGACCCTGGCCCTGGCCGAGCCCGCCAGCTCGCCGCCGCGCGGCGCCGAGTCGCGCAGCGATGCCCGGTCCGACTGGGCCGCGCCGCTGGATCCGCGCTTCACCTTCGACAGCTTCGTCGTCGGCAAGCCGAACGAATTCGCCCATGCCTGCGCGCGCCGCGTCGCCGAGAAGCCGGCCAGCCCCGGCTTCAACCCGCTGTTCCTCTATGGCGGCGTCGGCCTGGGCAAGACCCATCTGATGCACTCGATCGCCTGGGCCATCAGCTTCGGCGGCCAGCGCAACGTCGCCTATATGTCGGCCGAGAAGTTCATGTACCGCTTCATCGCCGCGCTGCGCTCGCAGAGCACGATGGAGTTCAAGGAAAGCCTGCGCTCGGTCGACGTGCTGATGATCGACGACCTGCAGTTCCTGATCGGCAAGGACAACACGCAGGAAGAGTTCTTCCACACCTTCAACGCGCTGGTGGATGCCGGGAAGCAGATCGTGGTCTCCGCCGACAAGTCGCCCAGCGACCTGTCCGGCCTGGAAGACCGCCTGCGCACGCGGCTCGGCTGCGGCATGGTGGCGGATATCCACGCCACCACCTACGAGCTGCGCATCTCCATCCTGCAGGCCAAGGCCCAGTCGGCCGAGGTCGAGGTGCCGTCGAAGGTGCTGGAGTTCCTGGCGCACAAGATCACCAGCAACGTCCGCGAGCTGGAAGGCGCGCTGAACCGGCTGATCGCGCATGCCAACCTGTTCGGCCGGCCGATCACGCTGGAATCGGCGCAGGAAGTGCTGCACGACATCCTGCGCGCCCATGACCGCCGCGTGACGATCGAAGAGATCCAGCGCAAGGTCGCCGAGCACTACAACATCCGCCTGACCGACATGTCCTCGGCCCGCCGCGCCCGCAACGTGGCGCGTCCGCGGCAGGTGGCGATGTACCTGGCGAAGCAGCTGACCTCGCGCTCGCTGCCCGAGATCGGCCGCCGATTCGGCAACCGCGACCACACGACCGTGATGCACGCCGTGTCCCGCGTCGCGGAGCTCATGCAGGCCGACAGCACCTTCGCCGAAGACGTCGAGCTGCTGCGGCGGATGCTGGAAAACTAAAGACAAGACAGGGAAAAGGCTGGGGGAATGAATTCCCCCAGACCCCCGTCTTTTTTCTTTCAGACTGCCGTGTCCACGTGACAACAGGACGTGAAATGGCCAATCCGCAGCGCGACCTTCGAGGGCGCGCTGTTTTTGTATTCGCCGTCACGCAGTCATGCCCTGGTGCCCCCACCGTTGAAGCGCTGGTCAGCCAACGGCCGATGAACAGAAAAAAGAACGGGCGCGGCGCACTGCGCCGCGGGGGAATTCATTCCCCTCGCCTGCCCTCTGCCTTGCTGTATCTCGGCACTCCCCCTTCGCTTTTCCCCACGCGCCCCTCCGCCACCAGCCGGTTCAGATGCGCCAGGGTCTCGCCCAGGGCGAAGCCGACATGGCGGTCTTCCTGCACCCGCGGGAACAGCACGCGCGACGCCTCGAAGGCGGTCAGCGGCGTCGCGCAGGCGGCCTGCAGCGTGGCCAAGCGTTCGGCATGGTGCTCGGCCAGGCTGTCGATGCGGGCATGCAGGCTGCGGAACGGGTCGCCATGCGAGGGCAGCACCAGCGTCTCCGGCGGGATCGCCTTCAGCCGGGCGTTCGACTCGAGGAAGTCGCGCAGCGGGTCGGCCTGGGGCTCGGTGGCGCTGACGCCGATATAGGGGCTGATCCGCGGCAGGATCTGGTCGGCCGAGATCAGCACGCCCAGCGCCGGGCAATGCAGGCAGGCCATTTCCGGCGCATGGCCGCCGCCGGTCAGGACGCGCCAGTCATGCCCGCCGATGCGCAGCACGTCGTCCTGGGCGATGCGGCGGTAGCTGCGCGGCAGGGAGACGACGGCGCGGGCATAGAGCGGCCCCCTGCCCGCCAGGAAGGCCAGGAAGCCCTCCGGGGCGCCGGCGGCGCGGGCGAAGCCCAGCTGCTGCGCCGTCATGCCCTCGTCGGTGTCCAGGCCCAGGAAGCGCGCCGTCAGGTATTCGGTGCGCGGCATCAGCAGGGCCGCGCCATGCCGCTCGCAGACCCAGCCGGCGAAGCCCACATGGTCGGGGTGGAAATGCGTGGCCAGCAGCCGGGTCACCGGCCGGCCGTTCAGCGTCGCCTGCTGGATGCTGGTCCAATGCGCCAGCGTCTCCTCGCTGCGGGCGCCGGCATCGACGGCCAGCCAGGCGTCGCCATCCTCGATCAGCCATAGGTTGACGTGCCAGGGCGCGAAGCTGAGCGGCATGCGCACCCAGTGCAGCCCGGGCAGCAGCTCGAGCGACCGGCCGGGCTCGGGGGCGGGCGGGATCGGCGTGTCATCGGCCATGCGGCGTTCCTCGGTCGGCTTCTTCCGGGGCAGTCTTGGCCCGGAAGACGGCGCTGCCAAGCCAGGGACTCTTCGCATCGCAGCAAAGCGGTGCCAGGATCGCGGCAATGCAGGGCCCCCAAGCCGGGCCAACCAGGAAACGCCGCATGCCCCAGCCCCGTGTCGAGACCAGCCTGCCGCCGCGCGACGGGGAAAGCGGTCCGGCAGCCTATCGCGTCTTTGACCGGGCCGAATGGGCGGCGCTGCGCGCCAGCACGCCGCTGTCGCTCTCGGCCGAGGACCTGGAAGGACTGCGCGGCCTGACCGACCGGCTGTCGCTGGAGGAGGTGGCGGAGGTCTTCCTGCCGCTGTCGCGCCTGCTGAACCTGCAGGTGGCCGCGGCGCGCTCGCTTGGCGTGGTGCAGGACACCTTCCTCGGCCGCCAGGTGCCGCCGCCGCCCTATATCATCGGCATCGCCGGCAGCGTGGCCGTGGGCAAGAGCACCTTCGCCCGCGTGCTGCAGGCGATCCTGGCGCGCTGGCCGGACCACCCCAGCGTGGCGCTGATCACCACCGACGGCTTCCTGTACCCGACCCGGGTGCTGGAGGCGCGCGGCCTGATGGGGCGCAAGGGATTCCCGGAAAGCTACGACCTGCGCAAGATGATCGGCTTCCTCAGCGCGGTGAAGGCGGGGGAGGAGGTGGTCTCGGCCCCGGTCTACTCGCACCTGACCTATGACATCGTGCCGGGCCAGAAGCAGATCGTCCGCCGCCCGGACATCCTGATCTTCGAGGGGCTGAACGTGCTGCAGACGGCGGCCGGCGCCCCGCTGCTGGCCTCCGACTTCTTCGACTTCTCGGTCTATGTCGACGCGGCGGAGGAGGATATCGCGCGCTGGTACCTGGAGCGCTTCCTGCTGCTGCAGCGCACCGCCTTCCAGCAGCCGCGCTCCTATTTCCACCGCTACAAGGACCTGCCGCTGGACGAGGCGACGGCGGTGGCGCAGCGCATCTGGCGCGAGATCAACCTGCGCAACCTGGATGAGAACATCCTGCCGACGCGCGAGCGGGCGCGGATGGTGCTGCGCAAGGGCGCCGACCACCGGGCGCAGGAGATCTGGCTGCGGCGGATGTGAGCCCGGCGCGCGATCGCCCGCCCAGACGGCCACAAAAAAACCCGCCTCACGGCGGGTTTCTTGATCAGCGAGGGTGGTGGAGCTGAGCGGGATCGAACCGCTGACCTCGTCATTGCGAACGACGCGCTCTCCCAACTGAGCTACAGCCCCACACTCGTTGGTGCCGGGCTTATCCCCGACGCGAAGGATCAAGTCAAGGGGTGCTTGCCGTGGCCCGCGCGGCTTCGTATCTGAAGGCCTCACGCTCAGGGGATGGCGATGTACGCGGTGTTCTGGTTCGTCGATCAGGCGATCAATCTGTATGTCTGGGCGTTGATCATCGCCGCGGTCTTCAGCCTTCTGGTGTCGTTCAACGTGCTCGACACGCGCAACCGCTTCGTCTGGGCGGTGGGCGACTTCCTCTACAAGGTGACCGAGCCGGCGCTGCGGCCGATTCGCAACCTGCTGCCGAATCTCGGCGGCATCGACATCTCGCCGATGATCCTGATCCTGCTGCTCTACGCGCTGCGGATCTTCCTCTGGACCACGGTCTGGCCGCTGGTCGGCGGCTGACATGATCCTGCCGGCCTGGCGGGCGGTGGAGGGGGGCGTGGAGCTGCGCGTGAAGGCGCAGCCCAAGGCCCGCCGCGCCGGGCTGCTGGGCTGGATGGACGGCGCCGACGGCCCGCGGCTGAAGCTGGCGGTGCATGCGGCGCCGGAGGATGGCCGGGCGAACCGCGCCATCTGCGCCCTGCTGGCCACGCTGCTGCATGTCCCCCCTTCCGCCATCGCGGTGGTGCAGGGGGCGGCAGCGCGGGAAAAGACCTGCCGCATCGCGGGCGACCCCGCCCGCCTGGCCGAGCAACTGGAGACCCTGGCATGACCACCGCCAGCATCATCGACGGCAAGGAAGTCGCAGCAGGGCTGCGCGCCCGCATCGCCGCGCGCGTGGCCACCCTGCCCTTCACCCCCGGCCTGCGGGTGGTGCGGGTCGGCGACGACCCCGCCAGCGGCGTCTATGTCCGCAACAAGGACAAGGCGGCGAAGCAGGCGGGGCTCGACAGCGCGACGCTGCAGCTGCCCGAGACCACCACCGAGGCCGAGCTGCTGGCCGTGGTGCGCCAGCTGAACGACGACCCCGCGGTCGACGCCATCCTGGTGCAGCTGCCGCTGCCGCGGCAGATCCGCGCCGAGACGGTGCTGGAGACCATCGACCCGGCCAAGGATGTCGACGGCTTCCACGCCGTCAATGCCGGCCGCCTGGCCACCGGCCAGGCCGGGCTGGTGCCCTGCACGCCGAAGGGCGTCATGCATCTGCTGGCCGCCGCCGGCACCGCCATCGCCGGGGCGCGCGCCGTGGTGCTGGGGCGGTCCAACATCGTCGGCAAGCCGATGGCGGCACTCCTGCTCGCCGCCGACGCCACGGTGACGGTGGTGCATTCGCGCACCCGCGACCTCGCCAGCGAATGCCGCCGGGCCGAGATCCTGGTCGCCGCCGTCGGCCGGCCGGAAATGGTCAAGGGCGACTGGATCGCCGAGGGCGCCACCGTGATCGATGTCGGCATCAACCGGCTGCCGGATGGCCGGCTGGTCGGCGATGTCGACTTCGCGGCCGCCAGCCAGCGGGCCGCTGCCATCACCCCGGTGCCGGGCGGCGTCGGGCCGATGACCATCGCCTGCCTGATCGAGAACACCGTCGACGCGGCCGTGGCCCGCCGCGGCTGAGCCGGGAGAGACGCCGATGCTGTCGCATCTCTGCCTCGGCATCGGCGATTTCGACCGCGCCTTTTCCTTCTATGCCCCGCTGATGGAACTGCTCGGCCATCGGCTGCGCTTCAAGGACGCCCAGAAGCCCTGGGCAGCCTGGCAGCCGGCGGGGGACGACCGGCCGCTGCTGCTGATCGGCGCACCCTTCGACGGCGGGCTGGCGACGCCGGGCAATGGCGCCATGGTCGCGCTGCTGGCGCCCGACCGCGCCACGGTCGATGCCGGGCATGCGCTGGCGCTGCGGCAGGGCGGGGCCTGCGAGGGGCCGCCCGGGCTGCGGCCGCAGTATCACCCGGACTATTACGGCGCCTATTTCCGCGACCCGGACGGCAACAAGCTGTGCCTGGTCTGCCATCGGGCCGAAGGCTAGCCGCGGAACGTCATCGCGCCTTCGTCGAAGCGTCACGCGGGTGACGCCTGCAGCGCGTAAGCGGCGCGCCGTCGTGGGTGGCGGCCCCTCCTGCTGCCTGCGACGACTCCGAAGAACGAGAGAGACGCAAGAATGACCGATCACCCGAGGCCGGTGCTGGGTGCCGCCCTGATGCTCGAGGGCCTGCAGCAGCACCGCGGCTGGATCCTGGAGAAGCAGCGCGACCTGGAGATCCAGGACTTCTTCAAGGCCGAGGTGCTGGACGGCGACTGGCAGCCGCTGGCCGGGCAGGTGCGGCGGGCGCTGGACGGCCATTCGGGCCGCATCGGCATCCATGGCCCCTTCTGGGGCTTCAAGATCGACACGCATGACCCCGCGGTGCGCGCCGTGGTGACGCGCCGCCTGCTGCAGGGGCTGGAGGTCTGCGAGGCGCTGCGGGCCACGCAGATGGTGGTGCATTCGCCCTTCACCACCTGGGACCAGAACAACCTGGACGCCTTCCCGCACGCCCGCGAGCAGCTGCAGGAGCGGGTGCACCAGACGCTGGGCCCCGTGGTGAAGCGGGCCGAGGCGATCGGCTGCGAGCTGGTCATCGAGAATATCGAGGACAAGGAGCCGCGCGACCGCATCGGCCTGGCCGCGTCCTTCGACAGCGCCGCGGTGCAGGTGTCGCTCGACACCGGCCACGCCCACTACGCGCATGTCAGCACCGGCGCGCCGCCGGTCGATTTCCACATCCACCTGGCCGGCGATGCGCTGCGGCATGTCCATCTGTAGGACACCGACGGCCATGCCGACCGGCACTGGGCGCCGGGCGAGGGCACCATCCTGTGGCCCAGCGTCTTCGCCGCCGTGGCGGCGCTGAAGGTGAAGCCCCGCCTGATCCTGGAGCTGCGCGACCATCGCAAGCTGCCGCAGGCGGCGGCGCATCTGGTCGGCCTGGGCCTGGCCGATTGATGTCGGGGTCCGGGGGGACACGGTCCCCCCGGCGGGGGTCCAGGGGGCTGCGCCCCCTGGCCTGTCTTCTCAATCCTCGCGCGTCACCGCCGCATGCGCCGCGAAGACCGCCATGTCGAGGATCTGCCCGACCGAGCTGCCCATGTTGACGATCTGCACCGGCTTCGACAGGCCCACCATCAGCGGCCCGATGGTGGTGGCGCTGGTCAGGTGCGGCACCGCCTTGGTCAGGATATGGGCGGCGTGCAGCCCCGGCATGACCAGCACGTTCGCCGGCCCGGTCAGCCGGCAGAACGGGTAGAGCGCCCGCAGCTGCGGGTTCAGCGCCACGTCGGCGGCCATTTCCCCGTCATACTGGAAGTCGACCGTCTGCGCGTCGAGCAGCTTCACCGCGTCCCGCACCGGGCCGGTGATGGTGCCGCCCGGATCGCCGAAGGTGGAGAAGGACAGGAAGGCCACGCGCGGCTCCAGCCCCAGGCGGCGGGCCTCGGCCGCCGACTGGATGGCGATGGAGGCCAGCGTCGCCGCGTCCGGCCGCTCATGGATGGCGGTGTCGGCCACCAGCACGGTGCCGGAGCGCCGCGCCAGCATCAGCGTCAGGCCGAACAGCACCGTCTCCGGCGCCGGGTCGATCGCCGTCATGACGCCTTCCAGCGTCACGCTGGTCGAGCGGGTGATGCCGGAGACCATGGCATCGGCGTCGCCCAGCGCCACCATGCAGGCGGCGAAGGCGTTGCGGTCCTGGTTGGCCAGGCGCTGGCAGTCGCGGAACAGCAGCCCCTTCCTCTGGCCGCGCTCATACAGGTACTCGGCGTAGCGGGTGTTCTTGTCGGAGACGCGGGCATTGTGGATCTCGATGCCTTCCGGCAGCGGGATGCCCAGCGCCGCGACCTTGGCCATCACCCGGTCCTCGCGCCCGACCAGCACGGGGATGCCATAGCCCGCGTTGCGGAAGGCGATGGCGGCGCGGATCACCTTCTCCTCCTCGCCCTCGGCGAAGACCACCTTCTTCGGGTTGGCGCGGACCCGCTCGGTGATGGTCTCCAGCGCCGAGGCGCCGGCATCCAGCCGCCCGGCGAGCTCCCGGGTGTAGCGGCGCAGGTCGAGGATCGGCTTGCGCGCCACGCCGCTCTCCATCGCCGCCTTGGCGACGGCGGGCGAGACGCGGGCGATCAGCCGCGGGTCGAAGGCATGCGGGATGATGTAGTCGGGGCCGAAGCGCAGGCCCTTGCCGCCGCCGGCGCCGGCGACCTCCTCCGGCACATCCTCGCGCGCCAGCATGGCCAGCGCCTCGGCGGCGGCCACCTTCATCGCGTCGTTGATGGTGCTGGCGCGGACATCGAGCGCGCCGCGGAAGATGAAGGGGAAGCCCAGGACGTTGTTGACCTGGTTCGGATAGTCGCTGCGGCCGGTGGCGATGATCACGTCGGGCCGGGCGGCGCGCGCCTCGTCCGGGGTGATCTCCGGGTCCGGATTGGCCATGGCGAAGATGATCGGGTTCTTCGCCATCGACTTGATCATGTCGCCGGTGACGGCGCCCTTGACCGACAGGCCGAAGAAGGCGTCGGCGCCGTCCAGCGCCTGGACCAGGGTGCGGCGATCGGTGGTGACGGCATGCGCCGACTTCCACTGGTTCATCCCCTCCGTGCGGCCGCGCCACAGCACGCCCTTGGTGTCGCACATCAGGATGTTCTCGGGCCGCATGCCCATGACCTTGACCAGCTCGGCGCAGGCGATGGCGGCAGAGCCTGCGCCATTGATGACGAGCTTGGTCTCGGACAGCGCGCGCCCGGTCAGGTGGCAGGCGTTGATCAGCCCGGCGGCGGCGACGATGGCGGTGCCGTGCTGGTCATCGTGGAAGACCGGGATGTCCATCAGCTCGCGCAGGCGCTGCTCGATGACGAAGCATTCCGGCGCCTTGATGTCCTCGAGGTTGATGCCGCCGAAGGACGGGCTGAGATAGCGCACCGCATTGACGAACTGGTCGACATCCTCGGTGTCGATGCAGAGGTCGATGGAATCGACATCGGCGAAGCGCTTGAACAGCGCCGCCTTGCCTTCCATCACCGGCTTGCCGGCCAGGGCGCCGAGATTGCCCAGCCCCAGCACCGCGGTGCCGTTGGAGACCACGGCGACCATGTTGCCCTTGGCCGTATAGTCATAGGCCAGGGACGGGTCGCGGTGGATGTGCAGGCAGGGCTCGGCCACGCCGGGGGAATAGGCCAGGCTGAGGTCGCGCGCCGTGGTCAGCGGCTTGGTGAGGCGGATCTCCAGCTTGCCCGGCTTGCCTTCGGCATGCAGGGCGAGCGCCTCCTCGGCCGTGATGCGGGCGGTGCGCGTGTCGCCCACCGGAGATTTCTTCGCGTCGTCCATCGCTCACAGCTCCCGTGCTTCAGCCCCTTTATGTCGGCAGGCGCGCGCCGGGGAAAGGCAGCCGCTTCGCAACTGCGAAGCCGGACCTGGCCGGGCCGCGCCTCAGCCGCGGCCGCCGGGCCCGGCGCCCTCGTCCAGCACGCGGCGCAGGCGCTGGATGGTGTCGCCCGGCAAGGTGCGGATGCGGCTGGCCAGCAGATTGGCAAGCTCCGTCGCCTCCGCCGACAGGCCGGACGTGTCGAGCGTAACGCGCGGATGCGACAGCCGCGCCAGCCGCACCATGTCCTCGGCATCGTCCCAGATCAGGCCGAAGTATTCGTTAACCTGGTGGATCAGCCCGGCCGAGGGCCGGCCGCGCCGCCCATGCTCCAGCGCGGACAAATACGCCGCCGAGACATGCAGCGCCTGGGCCAGCTGCTGCAGCGTGACGCCACGGTCCTGGCGCAGCGCGCGCAGCCGGGCGCCGAAGGGCGTCACGGCCGCCGCCGCCGGCGCAGCAGCAGATGCACCGCCCCCTGATTCGGCGCCGGATGCGCCGCCCCCAGCACCAGCGGCCGCAGGTCGGCGGCATTGAGCCAATGCGGCAATTCGCGCCGCAGCACCCCGCCCTCCGGCGCCGGGCCCTTGCCGGTGACGATGGCGACACAACGCAGCCCCTCGGCCTGCGCCGCCAGCAGGAAGCCGCGCACCGCCAGATAGGCGTCCTGCGCCCGCCGTCCATGCAGGTCCAGCGTGCGCTCCGGCCGCGTCCGGCCCCGGCGCAGGTCCTTCCAGCGATGGCTGTCCAACCCGCCCGGCTGCAGCCCGACATCCAGCACCGGCGGCGGCGCCTTGAGCACAGGCGCCTTGAGCCGCGGCGCCACCACCGGCGCCGGCGGCGGCGGCGGAGCCACCACCGGGGCCGCCGGCAAAGGCGGCAAGGCATGCCCGGGCAAAGGCTTCACCGTCGCCGTGTAGGCGCGCCACAAGGCGCGCTCTTCAGTGCTGAGGCTGCGACGGCGGGGAGGCATCGGGGTCCATTAGGTTTTTGGAGAGAGAAGGTCCAGGAGAAGGTTGGGGGAATGAATTCCCCCAAACCCCCATCTTTTTTCTGATCACCGGCCGTTCGGGGACCTGCGCCTCACCTGCGCTGTCGCCAGGGCATCGCGGCGGGACGCCATTCCTATAAAATCAGCGCACCCTCAAAGGTCGCGCTGCCGCGGGGCCGGGCCACGTACTGTCCCCACGTGGACACGGCAGTCCGAAAGAAAAGGGGAATTCATTCCCCTGGCCTTAGTCTCCGCCTTCATCCTCCGCCGGCGTCCCCAGCGCCACCAGCAGCGCGGCGCGCAGCGCGGCGAGCTTGCGTTCGTTCTCGATCTTCAGCCCGAAGACGTCCTTCACGTAGAAGACGTCCACCGCCCGCACGCCATAGGTGGTGATATGGGCCGAGGCGATCTGCAGCCCCTGCGCCGAGATCGCGCCGGTCACGTCATGCAGCAGGCCCGGGCGGTCGCGGCCGTTCAGCTCGATCACCGTGTGGGTGTTGCTGGCGAAGTTGTCGATCACCACGCGGCCCGGCACCTGCACGGCGCGCAGCCGGGCGGGCTCGCGCCGAACTTTCCGGATTTCCTGGACCAGGTTCAGCCGGCCGGACAGCGCCTGCTCGATCAGCACGGACAGCCGCGCCATCCGGTGCGGCGCATCAAAGGCGCCGCCTTGCGCGTCCTGCACCCAGAAGGTGTCCAGCGCCATGCCGTTGGTCATGGTGTGGATGCGGGCATCGACGATGGTCGCCCCCGCCACGGCCAGCGCCCCGGCGATGCGGCTGAACAGGCCCGGATGGTCGGAGCAGTAGACAGTGACCTCGGTCACCGCGCGGGCTTCCAGCACCCGGGTCGAGACCGAGAGCGGCGCGCCGCGGCCCTCGGCGTCGCGGATCAGGGCGGCGTGGCGGGCGTGGCTTTCCGGGTCGAAGGACAGCCAGTAGCCGGGATAGCCGAGGCCGAGGAAATGCTCGACCGCCGGCTTCGGCTGGTCCTCCAGCATCGCCGCCGCCGCCTGCTTGGCGCGGGCCACGCGCACGTCGCGCTCGGGCACCGACAGCCCGCCGGCCAGCACCTCGGCGACGCGCCAGTACAGCTCGCGCAGCAGGGTGGCCTTCCAGCCGTTCCAGACCTTGGGGCCGACGGCGCGCATGTCGGCGACGGTCAGCACCAGCAGCAGGCGCAGGCGTTCCGGCGACTGCACCACCTCGGCGATGTCGAGGATGGTCTTCGGGTCGTCGATGTCGCGCTTGAAGGCAGTCTGGCTGACCAGGAGATGGTTCAGCACCAGCCAGGAGACCGTCTCGGTCTCCTCCGGCGTCAGGCCGAGGCGCGGGCAGATCTCGAGGGCGATGCCGGCGCCGAGCTCCGAATGGTCGCCGCCGCGGCCCTTGGCGATGTCGTGCAGCAGCATCGCCACATGCAGGGCGCGGCGCGAATGCAGCTGACCGACCAGCTCGCTGGCGACCGGTGCGGCTTCGGCCAGCTCGCCCGCTTCCAGCTGGTTGAGCACGGCGATCGCCTCGATCGTGTGCTCCTCGACGGTGAAGACATGGTAGGTGTCGAACTGCATCAGGCCGACGATGCGGGCCCAGTCCGGGATGAAGCGGGACAGGAAGCCCACCTCGTTCAGCACCCGCATCCACTTGGCGGAATCGCGGCCCGACAGCAGGTCGAGGAACAGCTCGCTGGCTTCCGCGTCGCCGCGCAGCCCCTGGGCGAGCGGGGCGCTGCGGATCAGCGCGCGATGCGCCAGCGGATGCAGCTCCATGCCGCGGTCGCGGGCGGCGCGGACCAGGCGCAGCATCATCGCCGGCTCCTGCTCCACCGAGCGGTCCGGCGCGAAAAGCAGCTTGCCATCGGCGATGGCGACGCCGGCCACCGCCAGCGCCGGGTCGGGCGCGCGCTGCACCGCCGGCAGGCCGAGGGTGGCGCGCTCGATCGCCGGCTCCAGCAGGCGCGACAGGCGGACGACGTCGCGGGCGGTGAGGAACAGGTGCTTCATGAAGCGTTCCACCCCGTCCTGCTTGCCGTGCCGGGTGTAGCCCATGCGGGCGCCGACGACGGGCTGCAGGTCGAAGGTCAGGCGCTCCTCGGCGCGGCCGGTGACGTAGTGCAGGTGGAAGCGCACCGTCCACAGGAAGTCCCAGGCGCGCTTGAAGGCCCGCGCCTCGCGCGCCGTCAGCAGCCCGCCGCCGGGGCTGTCGGGCCCGACCAGCTCCGGCATGCGGCGCGCGCCGAAGGCGTAGCGCGCCAGCCAGTACATGGTCTGGATGTCGCGCAGGCCCCCGCGGCCTTCCTTCAGATGCGGCTCGACCAGATAGGGGCTGTCGCCGTAGCGGCGGTGGCGCGCGGTGCGCTCGGCCCGCTTGGCGGCCAGGAACTGGCCGATGCCCCATTCCTGCCGGGCATTGGCGAAGGCCTCCTCGAAGTTCGCGAAGACGGCCGCGTCGCCGGCCAGGAAGCGGCCATCGAGCAGCGCGGTCTGGATGGTGGCGTCGCCGCGCGCATCTTCCAGGCATTCGCGGATGCTGCGGGTGGCGTGGCCGACCTTCAGCCCGAGGTCCCACAGCAGGTACAGCATGAACTCCACCGCCCGCCGCCCGCGCGGGCCGAGCGGCCGGTCGGACAGGAACAGCAGGTCGATGTCGGAATAGGGCGCCAGCACGCCGCGGCCATAGCCGCCGGTGGCGGCCAGCACGAAGGGCGGCTCGGTGGTGCCGGCCAGGCCATCGGCGCCGGGCTCGGTCTGGCCGGGCCGCGCCTGGCCGGGGGCGACCTCGGCCAGGGTATAGGCGTGGATGGCGAAGATCAGCCCGTCGGTCAGCTCGCCCAGCATGCGGGCGGCGGTCAGGCCGGACAGGGCATGCGCCTCGAAGGCTTCCTGCACGCGGGACTGGATGCGGCCCAGCTGCCGCCGCAGCAGCATCAGCGCGACGTCCCGCCCCACCGGCGCGCCCGGGCTGGGGATCAGGTCGAGCACCACGTCGGGCAGCGGCCGCAGGGTCACGGCCGCGCCTTCGGGGCCAACACTGGACCCGCCATCATGGGCGGCAAAGGCGTCAGACACGTCGCCGGAGCTTCTCATCCGACCGAGTTTATCGCGCTCGTGCCTGGGGTAACAGCATCCTGCGGCAAATTGCTGCGACCGTTGCTGCCTTGCAGCAATTTCAGGCGATAGAGCGCCTCCAGGGCCTCCCGTGGCGACATCCGGTCGGGGTCCAGCGCCGCCAGCGCGGTGCCGAGCACCGCCTCTTCGCCCGCTGGTTGAGAGACGGCCTCGGCGGCGCCCTGCGAATCCGGTTCCGTCCTGGTTCCGCCGAACAGCGGCAGCTCCTCCGCCAGCGGCTCCAGCCCCCGGGCGCGGGTCTCCAGCGCCGCCAGCACGGCCCCGGCGCGCTGGGTGACGGCGCGCGGCACGCCGGCCAGCCGGGCGACATGCAGCCCCCAGGACTTCTCCGCCGCCCCGGCGCCGACCAGGTGCTGGAACACCACCTCGCCGCGATGCTCGCGCACCTTCATATTGGCCAGCTGCAGCTCCGGCAGCTTGCCGGACAGCGCGGTCAGCTCGTGGAAATGCGTGGCGAAGACGGCGCGGCAGCGGATGCGGTCATGCAGCGCCTCCAGCACGCTCCAGGCGATGGCCAAGCCGTCCCAGGTGGCGGTGCCGCGGCCGACCTCGTCCAGCACCACCAGGCTGCGCGACGTCGCCTGGTTCAGAATGGCGGCCGTCTCGGTCATCTCGACCATGAAGGTGGAGCGGCCGCCGGCGATGTCGTCGGCGGCGCCGACGCGGGAGAACAGCCGGTCGACCAGCCCGAGCCGCGCCTCGCGGGCGGGCACGAACATCCCCGCCTGGGCCAGCACCACCATGATGGCGTTCTGCCGCAGGAAGGTCGACTTGCCCGCCATGTTCGGCCCGGTCAGCAGGCACAGCCGCTGGCCGCCGGACAGGTCGGCGTCGTTCGGCACGAAGGCCGGACCCCGCGACCGGGCCAGCGCCGCCTCCACCACCGGGTGGCGGCCCTGGCGGATGCGGAAATCGGCGCGCTCGGTGAGCGTCGGCCGGCACCAGCCGCCGCCGGCCGCGAGCTCGGCGGCCGCGGCGTGGATGTCGATCTCGGCCATGGCCATGGCGCTGGCATCCAGCACCCGCGCGGCGTCCAGGCACAGCGCGCGCAGGTGCCGCACCACGACGATCTCGCGCTTCTGGGCCTGCTCCCCGGCCGCGGCCAGCTTGCGGTCGAGCTCGGCGAGCGCCGCGCAGGTGAAGCGATGCGCATTGGCCATGGTCTGGCGGTGGATCGGCGCCAGCCCCTCGGCCTCCAGCCCGGCCGGCGGGTCGCGCAGCAGCTTCTCGCCGGCGGCGGCCGGCATCTCCGCCAGGTAGCCGAATTGCTGGTGGTGGCGGACCTTGACGCTGGCCACCCCCCAGGACTGGGCCAGGCGCATCTGCAGCCCGGCGATGGCGCCGCGGGCATCGTCGCGCAGCCGCTTCAGCGCATCCAGCTCGCCATCATAGCCGGGGGCGACCAGGTTGCCGTCCTCCAGCCGCGCCGGCAGCTCCTCCGCCAGCGCCCGCTCCAGCTCGGCGCGCGGCGAGGCCTTCGGCAGCAGCAGGTCGCGCGCCTCGTCCAGCAGCGGCGGCAGGGCCGCGTCGACGCCGGCCAGGGCTTCGGCCATGGCCTCGGCCCGGGTCAGCCCGTCGCGGAGGGCGGCGAGATCCCGCGGCGCGAAACGGTCCAGCGCCAGCCGGGCCAGCGCGCGGGCCATGTCCGGCGCGCCCTTCAGCGCGCCGCGCAGCATCGCCCGCAGCGGCGCGTCGCCGAGCAGGAAGCCCACCGCGTCGTGCCGGGCGCCGATCGCCCCGGCATCGGTCAGCGGCGCCCCCAGCCGCGCCGCCAGCTCCCGGCAGCCGGAGGCGGTCAGCGTGCGATCGACCGCGGCCAGCAGGCAGTTGCGCGTCTCGCCGCGCTCGCTGCGCAGGATCTCCAGGCTGCGGCGGGTGGCGGCATCCATCCGCAGCACTTCCCGCCCGCCCTGCGGCTCCGGCGGGCGCAGCCGGGGGGCAGCCTCGCCCTGGGTCGCGCGGACATAGTCGAGGGCGAGCGCGGCCGCGGCCAGCTCCGCCTCGGCGAAGCTGCCGAAGCCGTCGAGCCCGGCCACCGCATAGAAATCGGTCAGCCGCCGCACCGGGTCGCGCGGCGCCAGCCGGCTGGTGACCTTCTCCGGCACCTGGCGCAGCGCGGCGAGGCTGCCCAGCGCCTCGTCGACCAGGATCTCGGCGGGCTCGAGGCGGGCCAGCAGCGCGCCGATCTCGGCCTGCGGCAGGATCTCGGTGGCGAAGGACCCGGTGGACAGGTCGACCCAGGCCGCGCCCAGCTCCCCCGCCGCGCCCGCCAGCGCCAGCAGCCAGGCCGGCCGCGCGCCATCCAGCAAAGAGTCCTCGGTCAGCGTGCCGGGGGTGACCAGCCGCACCACCTCCCGCCGGATGGTCGGCGCGCGGCGCGCCTTGGCCTGTTCCGGCGTCTCGCGCTGCTCGCAGATGGCGACCTTGTGCCCGGCGCGGATCAGCCGGGCCAGGTAGTTCTCCATCGCATGCACCGGCACGCCCGCCATCGGGATCGGCTGCCCGCGCAGCTCGCCGCGATGCGCCACCGCCAGGCCCAGCGCCTCCCCCGCCGCCACCGCATCATCGAAGAACAGCTCGAAAAAATCGCCCATGCGGAAGAACACCAGGGCGTCGGGATGCGCGGCCTTGGCGGCGAACCACTGGGCCATGGCCGGGGTCGCGCCTTCGGCGGAGAGCGGGGGGCGGGCATTCATGAGGGCTTTCCTAAAGCGAGCGCGCCCCCACGGTCCAGCGTCCCGCGCCAGCTTTGCCCTGGCCGCAACTCTTCACCCCGCTCGCCAAGATCCTGCTGCACCGCAGCAAGAAAAAAAAGCCTCGCGAAGACCCGTTGGCATGGCAGCCAAGCGAGCGCAGCATGCCGGCCGTTTCGCTGGAGGACCCGCCATGCTTCGTCGCAGTCTGTTCAAAGGGGGCGCCGGCGCGACCCTCGGCCTGCTCGCCGCCCCCATGCTCGCCGCCCCCGCCCTTGGCCAGAACAGCCGGGCCAGCACGCTGCGCTTCGTGCCGCAGGCCAACCTGACCGCGCTGGACCCGATCTGGACCACCGCGACCGTCACCGCCAACCACGGCTACTACGTCTTCGACACGCTCTATTCGCTGGACAGCCAGCTGCGCCCGCAGCCGCAGATGGCCGAGGGCCACACCGTCTCCGACGACGGCAAGCTGTGGCGCATCACGCTGCGCCCGGGGCTGAAGTTCCATGACGGCGAGCCGGTGCGCGCCCGCGACTGCGTGGCCTCCCTGCAGCGCTGGGTGGTGCGCGACCCCTTCGGCCAGCTGGTCGCCCGCGTCACCGAGGAATGGCGCGTCGTCGACGACCGCAGCTTCGAGATCCGGCTGAAGCGCCCCTTCCCGCTGCTGACCACGGCGCTGGGCAAGACCGACGGCTGCGCCTTCATCATGCCGGAGCGCCTGGCCAAGACCGACGCGACCAAGCAGGTGCCGGAGATGATCGGCTCCGGCCCCTATCGCTTCCTGGCCGGCGAGTACAATTCCGGCAGCCGCGCGGTCTATGAGAAATTCGCCGACTACGTCCCCCGCCAGGAGGCGCCCGATTTCGCCACCGGCGGCAAGGTCGCCAATTTCCAGCGCATCGAGTGGCACATCATCCCCGATGCCGCCACCGCCGCCGGCGCCCTGGTCAATGGCGAGATCGACTGGTGGGAACGCCCCCAGGTCGACCTGCAGCCCATGCTGGCCCGCGCCCGCGATGTCCGCCGCGAGGTGCTGGACAAGGCCGGCCGCCTGGCGCTGGCCCGGCTGAACTGCCTGCAGGCGCCCTTCAACGACCCGAAGATCCGCCGCGCCGTGCTGGCCTCGGTGATCCAGGAAAACTACATGCGCGCGGCGCAGGGCGACGACACCTCGGCCTGGACCGACACCCGCAGCATCTGGCCGAAGCGCACCCCCTACTACGCCGACAATGCCGACCTGATGCCGGGCGACCTGAACAAGGCGCGGGCCATGCTGAAGGAGGCCGGCTACGCCAACCAGAAGGTCACCATCATCAACCCCACCGACTTCCCCGATATCGGGCCGCTGGGCCAGGTGACGGCGGATGCGCTGGGCAAGATCGGCATGAATGTCGACCTGATGGAAAGCGACTGGGGCACCGTCATCCAGCGCCGCAACTCCCGCGAGGCCACCGACAAGGGCGGCTGGAGCATCTTCCACACCACCGGACCCGCCGCCTTCTACGGCAGCCCGGCCATGTCGCCGCTGATCCGTGGCCAGGGCGACGCCGGCTGGTTCGGCTGGTGGAAGAGCGACCGCGCCGAGGCGCTGACCGAGGAATGGCTCTTCGCCGCCGACGAGGCCGGCCAGAAGAAGGCCGCAGCCGAGCTCGGACGCCTCGGGCTGGAGGAAGTCGCCACCGTGCCGCTGGGGCAGTTCACCGTGCGGACCGCCTTCCGCAAGGAGCTGACCGGGCTGCTCGAAGGGACGGCGCCTTATCCCTGGAGCGTTAAGCGCGGCTGACAACAAGAAAGGCCGGGGGAAGGAATTCCCCCGGACCCCCATCTTTTTTCTGTCAGTTGGGCTCCAACACAAAAACCTCGGCGCGCTCCTTCATCAACCCGGCCGCCTCGCGCGCCTCGCTGCCCCACCCCCAGAACAGGTCGGCCCGCGCCTCGCCGCGAATCGCCCCGCCCGTGTCCTGCGCCAGCACCAGGCGCCGCATCGGCACGCCGCTGACCGGGTGCTTCGCCACGATCCACACCGGCCGCCCCAGCGGGATATGCGCCCGGTCCACCGCGATCGACCGCAGCGGCGTCAGCGGCACCCCCTGCGATCCCACCGGGCCTTCCTCGGGCCGCGCCGACCGCTCGCGGAAGAAGACGTAGGACGGGTTCTCGTCCATCAGCGCCCGCGCCCGCTCGGGCCCCGCGCGCTCCAGCCAGGCCAGGATGCTCTGCATCGAGACCTCCGCCCGCGGGATCTCGCCGCGATCCGCCAGCAGGCGCCCGATCGGCACATAGGCGCGGCCATTGGCGGCGGCATAGCCGAGCCGCCGCACGCTGCCATCCGGCAGCACCACCCGCCCCGAGCCCTGGATCTGCAGGAAAAACTTGTCGGCCGCGTCGTCGGCCCAGAGCAGCACCGGGGCCGGGCTGCCCCCTGCCTCGATGGCGGCCCGGTCCGG
Organism: Roseomonas sp. 18066; assembly: GCF_902706185.1. Lineage (GTDB taxonomy): Bacteria > Pseudomonadota > Alphaproteobacteria > Acetobacterales > Acetobacteraceae > Pseudoroseomonas. Next base: position 28,372 of record NZ_CACSJM010000048.1, read on the forward strand.
ATAGGGCACCAGCCGCCCGCCCTCGACCTTTCCAGCCACCCGCTTGCCGCGCAGCTCGGTCGAGAACGCCCCGAGATCGACCTCCACCAGGTCGGCCGGCCGCCCCCGCAGCGGCGCCGGATCGGCCGTCGCCGGCTGGGTCAGGGAACCCCGCAGCTCCGGCTCGTAATAGCCGGTCATCAGCCCCTCGCCGGCGGCGCGCAGGGTGAAGCGTGTCTCGAAGAACCGCCGCGCCGCCGCGTCGTCGCCCGGCGGCAAAGCGCGCGCCTCGGCGCAGAGCGGCGCCGGCAGCGCCGGCGGCCGGCAGCCGGCGATGAAGGCCGGCAGCGCCTCGGACAGCCGGTCCTCGCCCCAGCCGGGCAGCTCGGCCACCCGCTGCGGCGCCTGGGCGCAGCCGGCCAACAGCGTCAGGGCTGCGCAAAAAAGAAGGCCAGGGACGGTGACGCCCCTGGCCATGACATTCGATCGGACAGCCACGAAGCGGATCAGGCCGACTGCGTGGCGACCAGCTTCCAGGTCGGGTCCGTGCTGCGCAGGTCGCGCTGGAAGGTCCACAGGTCGGTGATCTCGGTCACCGCCTCGGTGCCCGCAACCTCGGTGCCATCCGCCGCCGTGGTCAGGTTCAGCTGGTCGGAGACGATGCGCACCGTGACATCGGCGACATTGCCGCGCAGGTCCGCCGCCTCGATCCCCATCTCGTGCACCGAGCGGATTTCGGTCCGCTGCTGCTCCCCGGCCGATTCGCGGGCGGTGATGGCGCCCTCGAAGCCGGCATAGGTGTCGTCGGACAGCAGATTGCGCAGCGTCGCCCGGTCGCCCGCGGCGAAGGCCGTGACGATCATGCGGAAGGCGCCCTCGGCCCCGCCCAGGAAGCCGGCCGGGTCGAAGCCGGCATCCGACCCGCGGATGCGGGTCAGCGCCTGGCCCACCGGGCTGCGCTGGTCGGGCAGCACCAGCCGCGGCCCGCCGGGAACCGCCGCCGGCGGCTGCGCGGCATCGGCCTGGCGCGGCCCGGGCACAGGCTGGCCGGGCACCGGCCGCTCCTGCGGCGGGCGCTCGAAGCCCTGGCGACGGCCCAGGACGCTGCGCAGACGCAGCACCAGGAAGGCGGCCACCATGGCGAACAGGATCAGATCGACCGGGAAGCCGCCGGACATTGCATTCTCCTCATGTGTCACATCTAGGTGGCAGGGGGCCTCACCGCAACGGCAATGCGACGATGATGCGACGCGCTGGCCTCTCTATTGCACGACTTGCCGGCCGATGGGACGCTCGCTACTGCCCAAGGCGCCGCCCTTACCGGAGTTTCGCGATGATTCTGCTGCGTCACGGCCAGAGCGAGTTCAACCTGCATTTCACCGCCACCCGGCGCGACCCCGGCATCAAGGACCCGAAGCTGACCGCGCTGGGCCATGACCAGGCCGCCCAGGCCGCCGAGGCGCTGACCGCCCCCGGCGCCGCGCCGCCGATCCGCCGCATCATCGCCAGCCCCTATACCCGCGCTTTGCAGACCGCGGCGCCGCTGGCGAAGAAGCTCGGCCTGCCGGTGCTGATCCAGCCGCTGGTGCGGGAACGCTACGCCTTCGTCTGCGACGTCGGCTCGCCCCGCACCCAGCTGCGGCTCGACTGGCCCGGGCTCGACCTGGACCATATCGACGAGGTCTGGTGGCCCGCGGTGGAAGAACCCGCCGACCAGGTCGAATCCCGCGCGAAACTGTTCCGGGCGGAGATGTCGGCGCTCGCCGACTGGGAGAACACCGTGGTCGTCTCCCATTGGGGCTTCATCCTGTCGATGACCGGCCAGTCGGTGACCAACGGCGAATGGCTGCGCTGCGACCCGACCGAGGCCGCCCCCGCCAGCATCTCCTGGAAGCACCCCTGACGCCTGCGGCTTCGGGGCTGTGACGGGCGGGCGGGCCGTGCTACCCCGCCCCCCGCCATCGACCTGTGCAATCGAACCGCCTTTGGGGGCCCGCATGTCCGACACCTCTCTGCCGCCCGACGCCCAGGCGCCCAACGGCGCCGCGAACGGCGCGGTGCCGCCCGGCCCGCTGCTGATGAACCTGCAATACACCAAGGACCTGTCCTTCGAGGTCCCGGGCGCGCCGGAGATCTTCGCGACGCTGCGCGAGCAGCCGCGCATCGACCTGGCCCTCGACGTCCAGGCCCGCCCGCTGCAGCAGGGCGGCAATGTCTTCGAGGTCTCGCTGCAGATCCGCGCCGACGCCCAGGTCCCCGGCCAGGACGGCGCCAGCCAGACCGCCTTCATCGCCGAGCTGGTCTATTGCGGCATCTTCACCCTGAACGTCGAGCCGAACCTGGTCGAGCCGCTGCTGCTGGTCGAATGCCCGCGCCTGCTGTTCCCCTTCGCCCGCAACATCCTGGCCGACATCACCCGCGACGGCGGCTTCCCGCCCGTCCTGCTGACGCCGATCGACTTCGTGGCGCTGTGGCAGTCGCGCCGCGGCCAGTCCAGCGCCGACACCATGCCGCCGCCGATCGCCAACGCCTGATCGTCTTTCCGGCGGGCGGCGTGGGCCTGATGGCTCCGCCGCCCTTTTTCCGTCTGCTTGTCTCTCTGGGGCAGGGTCCATGTTCCGCAACGTGCTGACCATCGGCGGCTGGACCTTCGTCAGCCGCATCCTGGGCTTCCTGCGCGACATGGCGATCGCGGCGACGCTGGGCGCCGGGCCGCAGGCCGACGCCTTCTTCATCGCGCTGCGCCTGCCCAACCTGTTCCGCCGCCTGTTCGGCGAAGGCGCCTTCAACGCCGCCTTCGTCCCCGCCTTCACCGGCCTGTTGACCCTGGAAGGCCCCCGCCGCGCCCGCGACCTGGCCGAGCGCATGTCGACCCTGATGTCGCTCTGGCTCAGCCTGCTGGTCGTCCTCGGCATGGTCTTCATGCCCCAGGTGATGCGCGTCCTCACCCCGGGCCTGGCCGACGACCCCTACCGCTTCGAGCTGGTCGTCGAGCTGTCCCGCATCACCTTCCCCTACCTGCTGTTCATCTGCCTGACGGCGCTCGTCAGCGGCGTGCTGAACGCCGTCGACCGCTTCGCCATGGCCGCCGGCGCGCCGCTGCTGTTCAACCTCTTCGCCATCGGCTCGCTCCTCGCGCTGACCCCCTTCGTGGCGACGCCGGCCCATGCCCTCGCCTGGGGCACCATGGCCTCCGGCGTCGCGCAGCTGGCGCTGGTGGTCTATTCGGCGCGCAAGGCCGGCTTCGGCTTCCGCCTGATCTCCTGGCCCAAGGTCACGCCGGAGACCCGCCAGGTCATCCGCACCATGCTGCCCGGCCTGCTCGGCGCCAGCATCACCCAGCTCAGCCTGGCCATCGACATCTTCATCGCCTCCCTGCTGCCGGCCGGCGCCGTCAGCATGCTGAACTACGCCGACCGCGTGGCGCAGCTGCCGCTCGGCGTGGTCGGCGCCGCCATCGGCACCGCCCTGCTGCCCGTCCTGTCCCGCCAACTGCGCGCCGGCCACCGGCTGTCCGCCCATCGCAGCATGAACCGGGCGATCGAGCTCTCCCTCGGCCTGACCCTGCCGGCCGCCGCCGCCCTGGTCGTGCTCGCCACCCCCATCGTCCAGGTGCTGTTCCAGCGCGGCGCCATGGACGCCGCGGCCGCCCTCGCCACCGCCGAGGCGCTGCAGGCCTATGCCCTCGGCCTGCCCGCCTTCGTCCTGATCAAGGCCTTCGCCCCCGGCTTCTTCGCCCGCGCCGACACCGCCACCCCGGTCAAGATCGGCATCCTGGTGGTGGCGGTGAACCTGTCGCTGAGCCTGACCCTGATCCAGTTCCTGGCCCATGTCGGCATCGCCCTCGCCACCTCCATGGCCGCCTGGGTCAATGCCGGGCTGCTCGCCTTCATCCTGTGGCGCCGTGGCCAGTTCCTCGCCGACCGCCGCCTGCGCCGGAACCTCTGGCGCCTGGTGCTGGCCAGCATCGTCATGACGGCAGCCCTTCTCGGGATGGAGCAGGTCGTCCACCCCGAAGGCGCGCTGCTCCGCCTCCTCGGCCTCGGGCTCTTCGTCGGCGTCGGGATGGCCGTCTATTTCGGCACCACGGCGGCGCTGGGGGCGCTGAAGCCGATGGAGCTGCTCAGGCGGCGGCGGAAAGCGTAAGCAAAGGCCGGGGGAAGGAATTCCCCCGGACCCCCATCTTTTTTCTGTCGGTTCAGCGTGCCGACGACTCCAGCGCAGCCGCCATCCGGAGCGCCGCCACCAGCTCCGCACGGCGGCCATCGCGATCCTCCCCGCGGGCGGCCTCGGCCAGCGCCAGGGACTCGGCGAAAGACCAGCCGCCAATCTGCTCGGACCGCCGCAAGCGCTCGGCGAAGCCCGCCACCGCCGCCGCCCAGCGCGCTGCCTCGGGCGCCGCCGCCAGGCTGGCCACCCGGTCCGCCTCGGTGATCGGCCGGTCGATCTGCCGGCTGCGCGCCTCCCCCGCCGGCTTGTAGGCCACCCGCAGGAAGCCGAGCTCCGCCGACCGCACGCCCGCGGCCGGCGCCGCCGCATAACGCCGCGGCGGGATCGGCGTCGCGTCGCTCCCCGCCTCGACGATCTCGAACAGCGCGGTCACGCTCCGCCCCGAGCCGATCTCCCCCGCATCCACCCGGTCGTTGGTCAGGTCCTCGGCCCGCAGCTGCCGCGTCTCGAAGCCGATCAGCCGGTACTGCGCGACGCGGGCCGGGTTGAACTCCACCTGCAGCTTCACGTCGTCGGCCACCGGCAGGATGTTCCCCGCCAGATCCTCCACCAGCCCGCGCCGCAGGTCTTCCAGCGTGGCGGCATGGATGGCGGTGCCGTTGCCGGCGCGCGCCAGGGTGTGCAGCGTCCGGTCGTTCAGATTGCCCATCCCGACGCCGATGGCGGTCAGGTACAGCCCGGCCCGCCGCCGCTCGGTGATCAGCGCCTCCAGCGCCGCCGGGCTCGACGGCCCGACATTGAAGTCGCCATCGGTCGCGAGGATGACGCGGTTCACCGCCGCCGGGTCGCGATGCCGCGCGGCCAGGTCATAGGCGGCGCGCAGCCCCTCGCCCCCGGCCGTGCCGCCGGCGGCCTGCAGCCCCTCCACCGCGGCGGCGATCTCGTCGCGCCGGTCGCCCGGCACCGCGGTCAGCACCGTCCGCGTCTGGTTGGCATAGGTGACCAGCGACACCCGGTCCTCGGCCGTCAGCTGCGGCAGCATCAGCAGCAGCCCCTGACGCAGCAGCGGCAGCCGGTCCGGCCCGCTCATCGAGCCCGAGACATCGACCAGGAACACCAGGTTCAGCTTCTGCCGCCGCGCCGAGGGCGCCGGGCTCGCCGTGCGCAGCCCGATCTGCAGCAGCTGCCGCCCCGGCGCCCAGGGCGCGGGATGGACCGACACGAACTGCCCGAAGGCCTGGGCCCCGGCGGGCTGCGGATAGCCGTAGTCGAAGGCGTTCAGGAACTCCTCCGGCCGCACCGTCGCGGGCCCCGGCAGCGCGCCGCCGGCGATCACCCGCCGCGCATAGGCGTAGGACGCCGTGTCCTGCGCCAGCGAGATGGTGGCCACCGGCTGCTCGGCGGCGACCTGCCAGGCGCTGGGCGCGGCATTGGCGAAGCGGTCGGCCTCGGCCGCGGCGGGTGGCGGCAGGCGCGTCAGGCGGGGCGGCAGGCTGCGGCTGGCCATCGGCGCCATGGCCGGCGCGGGGGCGGCCATCGGGGCCGCCATCGGCGCGGCGGACCCCGCCACCGGCCCCGGCGCCCGGTCGCAACCGGCCACCAGCAGCATCAGGGCGGCCAGCGCCGCGCCGCATCGCCTCGATCGATCCATGGTCCCGCGCCTTCCTTCCCGGTGGTGGCGTCAGCCTCGACCGTGGCCATGGCCGCAACAAGGCGGCCGCCACCACCGCACGGCCACGCTTCGCCGGCCCACCTTTTCCCCGGGCGCCACCGCGCTATGCTGCGCCCCATGACCCAGACCACCGATTTCGGCTTCCGCGAAGTCCCCCGCGACGCCAAGGCGTCCATGGTGCGGGAGGTGTTCGACAGCGTCGCGCCGCGATACGACGTGATGAACGACCTGATGTCGCTGGGCCTGCACCGGGCCTGGAAGCAGGCCTTCGTCGCCGCCATCGGCGCCGGCGCCAGCGACACGCTGCTGGACCTGGCGGCCGGCACCGGCGACGTCGCCTTCCTGGCCAAGAAGCGCGGCGCCGGCCGGGTCATCCTGGCCGATATCAACGCCGCCATGCTGGGCGTCGGCCAGGGCCGCGCGCTGGAGAAGGGGCTGGCCTCCGGCCTTGACTTCGTCTGCTGCGACGCCGAGCACATCCCGCTGCCCAGCCGCTCGGTGGAAAAGGTCTCGATGGCCTTCGGCCTGCGCAACTGCACCGACAAGGACGCCGTGCTGCGCGAGGGCTTCCGGGTGCTGCGCCCGGGTGGCCGCATGCATGTCCTGGAGTTCTCGAAGCTCGAGGTCGCGGCGCTGCGGCCGCTCTACGACGCCTGGTCCTTCAAGGCGCTGCCCGCCATCGGCCAGCGCATCGCCCAGGACGGCGACAGCTACCAGTACCTGGCCGAGAGCATCCGCATGTTCCCCGACCAGCCGACGCTCGCCGGCATGTTCGAGGCCGCGGGCTTCGAGCGCGTGGCTTACCGCAACCTCTCCGGCGGCATCGTCGCCATCCACACCGGCTGGAAGCTCTGACGCCATGACCCTGCAGGGCCGGCATGTGCTGCTGGTGATCAGCGGCAGCGTCTCGGCCTTCAAGGCGCTGGAGCTGATGCGGCTGCTGCGCAAGGCCGGCGCTAGGGTCACGCCCGTGCTGACCGCCGGCGGCGCCCGCTTCGTCACGCCGCATGCCGTCCAGGCCATCGCCGGCGAGCCGGTGCACCAGGACCTCTGGTCGCTCTCCGGCGAGGCCGAGATCGGCCATATCCGCCTGGCCCGCATGGCGGAGCTCATGGTGGTCGTCCCCGCCTCGGCCGATTTCCTGGCCAAGATGGCGCATGGCCTGGCCGACGACCTGGCCAGCACGGTCATGCTGGCGACCGACCGCCCGATTCTGGTGGCGCCGGCCATGAACTGGGCGATGTGGGGCCACCCGGCGACGCGCGCCAACATGGCCCTGCTGGAATCCCGCGGCATCCGTCGCATCGGCCCCGGCATCGGCGCCATGGCCGAATCCGAATCCGGCCCCGGGCGCCTGGCCGAGCCGGCCGAGGTCTTCGACGCCATCGCCGCGATGCTGACGGCACCGACAGAAAAGCCACTGGCCGGCCGCCATGCCCTGGTCACCAGCGGCCCGACGCAGGAGCCGATCGACCCGGTCCGCTACATCAGCAACCGCTCCAGCGGGCAGCAGGGGCATGCCATCGCGACGGCGCTTGCCGCGCTGGGCGCGCGGGTGACGCTGGTCTCCGGCCCCGTCGCCCTGCCCGACCCCGCCGGCGTCAACGTCCTCCGCGTCGAGACCGCGCAGGAAATGCTGGCCGCCTGCGAGGCCGCGCTGCCCGCCGACATCGCCGTCTGCGCCGCCGCCGTGGCCGATTGGCGCGTCGCCCATGCCGCGACCCAGAAGATGAAGAAAAAGCCCGGCGAGGCGCCGCCGCCGCTGGAATTGGCGCTGAACCCGGACATCCTGGCGACGATCTCCCGCCATGCCCGCCGGCCGCGGCTGGTGGTGGGCTTCGCCGCCGAGACCGAGCATGTCATCGACCACGCGCGGCAAAAACTGGCCCGCAAGGGCTGCGACTGGATCCTGGCCAACGACGTCTCGGCCGACGTTTTCGGCGGCACCGAGAACACCATCCACCTCGTCAGCGCCGATGGCGTCGAGGATTGGCCCAGGCTGCCCAAGACCGAGGTCGGCCGCCGCCTCGCCGCCCGCATCGCCGCCGAATTTTCTTCTGTTCCGGAAGCTTCATGACCCTGACCATCGCCGTCCGCCGCCTGCCGCATGCCGAGGGCCTGCCCCTGCCCAGCTACGCCACCGAAGGCGCCGCCGGCTTCGACCTGCTGGCGGCGGTGCACGACCCGCTGACCATCCCGGCCGGCGGCCGCGCGCTGGTGCCGACCGGACTGCAGATCGCGCTGCCCGAGGGGCATGAGCTGCAGATCCGCCCGCGCTCCGGCCTGGCGCTGAAGCACGGCATCATGCTGCCCAACAGCCCCGGCACCATCGACGAGGATTATCGCGGCGAGCTGCAGGTCATCGTGCTGAATGGCGGCGACGCGCCCTTCATCGTCGAGCGCGGCATGCGCATCGCCCAGGGCGTGGTCGCGCCCGTCTTCCGCGCTGGCTGGGCCGAGGTCGAGACGCTGCCCGAGACGGTGCGCGGCGCGGGCGGCTTCGGCAGCACCGGGACGAAGGTTTGATCTTGGGGGGCTAACCCCCTCCGCCGGCATTGCGCGCCGGCGGCGGCCCCGCCCATATGTCGGCCATGGACCTCGACTTCACCGACTCGGAGCTGCATCGCTACTCCCGCCATATCCTGCTGCAGGAAGTGGGCGCGGTGGGCCAGGCGAAGCTGCGCGCGGCGCGGGTGCTGGTGGTCGGCGCCGGCGGGCTGGGCGCGCCGCTGGCGCTTTACCTCGCCGCCGCCGGCATCGGCACCATCGGCCTGGTCGATGACGACCGGCTGGAGCTGTCGAACCTGCAGCGCCAGGTGGTGCATGCGACGAGCCGGATCGGCCGCGCCAAGGTCGACAGCGCCGCCGAGACGCTGCGCGGGTTGAACCCCGAGGTCCGGCTGGAGCTGCACGAGCGCCGCCTCGACGCCGCCGCCGCCGCCGAGCTGATCCCGCAATACGATATCGTCTGCGACGGCACCGACAATTTCGAGACCCGTTTCCTCCTGGGCGATGCCTGCCACCTGCTGGGGCGCACCCTGGTCTCGGCCGCGGTGCTGCGCTTCGAGGGGCAGCTGGCCACCTTCAAGTCGCATCAGGGCCATGCCTTCCCCTGCCAGCGCTGCCTGCACCCCGAGCCGCCACCGCCCGGCCTGGTGCCCAGCTGCTCCGAGGCCGGGGTGCTCGGCGCGGTGACCGGCGTCATGGGGTCCCTCCAGGCCAGCGAGGTGCTGAAGGAAGTCATGGGCATCGGCGAGAGCATGGCCGGCCGCCTGCTGCTGTGGGACGCGCTGGATGCCCGCTTCCGCACGGTGAAGCTGCGGCGCGACCCGGAATGCGCGCTGTGCGGCGATCAGCCCAGGATCCGCGACCTGTCCTGCCACGCCGTGCCCGCCGCCGCCTGCGCGGTCGGAGGCGCCGCATGAGCCTGCCGCTGGGGATCCTGCTGCGCTCGGCCGGGCACGAGGCCGGGCATTACGCGCTGATGCTGGCCACGGGCGCCGCCGCCATCGGCCGCCCGGTGGTGATCTTCGCCACCAATGGCGGCTGCGGCCTGCTGCTGAAGCGCACGCCCTTGCTGTCCGACCCGCGAGAAGACCTGCTGGCGCGGCGCGGCGTCGTCGGCATCGCGCCGCTGCTGGATGCGGCGATCGACCTCGGCGTGCGCCGCATCGTCTGCGAGGCCGGGCTGCGCGCCGAATCACTGGAGGAGGCGCCGCTGGCCGAAGGCGTCGAGGTCGCCGGCGTCGTCACCTTCCTGACCGCGGTCGGGTCCGGCCAGCTGCTGTCGCTGTGATGCGGGGCGTTTTTGCCGCGCCGCGGCGGGGAGATTTTGCCGCGCTGCGGCGGCGGGGCGCGAAGCTTGGCTTGACCGACGCGCCGCATTGCGGTCGTGATCGCCGCATGACTGCGCTGCCTTTCCCCTTGCCGCCGAAGCCCGTGCTCCGCCCCTCCCGCCTGGCCCTGCTGCCGTCGCTGCTGGCGCTGCTGCTGGCCGCCGGCCCGGTCGCGGCCCAATCGAGTTTGGGGGGCTCGGGCGGCACGCTGCAGCCGCCGGTGCCGCCCGGCGGCGCGCCGCCCGCCGCCAGCAACCCCCAGGGCAATGTGCTGCGCGCCCCGCCCGGCGCCGTCCGCGGCGCGCCGCAGGCGCCCGCCCGCAACGAGGCCCCGGCGGCCCGCACCCCGGCGCCGGCCACCCCCGCGCCGTCCCAGGGCGGCAACGTGCTGCGCGCGCCCTCCCGCGAGACGCCGGCCCGCGAGACTCCGGCCCAGGCCGCGCCGCGCCAGCAGGTCTTCTCGCGGGTCGGACAGCAAGGGCGTGCGCTTCAGCAGCAGGCCGCAGCCGCCATTGGTGGCGAAGATCACCACCGG
>NZ_CACSJM010000049.1 GCF_902706185.1 Roseomonas sp. 18066
ACTTCCGCCACGGCTTCCACGGGCGCCTCGACCGCGGCGTCAGCCTTCTTGCGGCTGCGCTTCGGGGCGGGCGCCCCCGTGCAGCCGACGCTGATCGAGGAGGCTGCCCAGGACGCGCCGAAGAAGCGCGGCTGGTGGAAGCGCTGATGCGCGATCGGTCCCCGCGGCGGCGCTTGTCGCCGTCGCGGGGGCCGGCCCGCTTTCGCAACCCCCTCCTTCGTCATTCCCGCCTGGCTGCCCGCCCATGACCACCGACCTGGACTTCGCGCCGCTGCGCACCGAGCGGCTGACGCTGCGCCCATTGCGCGCCGACGACGCCGCCGAGCTGCATCGGCTGATCAACGACTGGGAGGTGGTGCGCTGGCTGTCGCGCGTGCCCTTCCCCTATCCGCGCGAGCTCGCGGATGACTGGATCGCCTCCACCCACAAGCAGCTGGCCGAGGGCAGCGCCTGGCACCTGGCCATCGTCGGCCAGGACGGCGACACCGAGGTGCTGGTCGGCTGCGTCGGCCTGACGCGGGAGGCCGACAGCCGCCGCGCCGAGCTCGGCTACTGGATCGGCCGCCGCTTCTGGGGCCATGGCGTCGCCGCCGAGGCCGCCGGGCGCCTGGCGCGCTGGGGCCTGGCGCATCTCGACCTGGACCGCATCTTTGCGCATGTCCTGGAGGAGAATGCCCGCTCCGGTGCCGTGCTGAAGCGGGTCGGCCTGCAGGAGGCCGGCCGCGCCGAGGCGCATTTCCTGGCCCGCAATGGCCGCCTGCCGGTGATCTGCTTCGAGGGCGGGCGCGAGGACATGACCGAGATCCCCCCCGTGGCCGAGCCGGTGGTGCCCGCGGCCGGCGTCGCCGCCGCGGCGCCGGGCGCCAAGCCGCTGCTGCTGGTTGCCGCCTGCGCCCTGGTCGACGCGGATGGCCGCGTGCTGCTGGCCCGCCGTCCGGAAGGCAAGTCGATGGCCGGGCTGTGGGAATTCCCCGGCGGCAAGCTGGAAGCCGGCGAGACCCCCGAGGCCGCCCTGATCCGTGAGCTGCGCGAGGAGCTGGGCATCGACGTCTCGGCCGCCTGCCTGGCCCCCTTCACCTTCGCCAGCCATGATGCGGGGCGGTTTCACCTGCTGATGCCGCTCTACCTTTGCCGCCGCTGGGAAGGCGCGGTGACGGCGCGCGAAGGCCAGGCCCTGGCCTGGGTCCGCCCCAACAAGCTGTCCGATTACGCGATGCCGCCGGCGGACAAGCCGCTGGTCGCGCTGCTCCGCGACTTCCTCTGACGCGACACGGCGAAGGGCACCCCCCTTCCGCCGCCGCCCGATCGGCCTAGGATTGGCGCGACACGACAGCGGAACGCGCGCCATGACCAATCCGACGGCCTGCCTGCTCATCATCGGCAACGAGGTGCTCTCGGGCCGCACCCAGGATGCCAACCTGAAGTTCCTGGCGACGCGGCTCGGCGAGATCGGCATCCCGCTGCGCGAGGTCCGCGTCATCCCCGACGTGCCCGAGGTCATCATCGGCACCGTCAACGAGGTGCGCGCGAAGTTCGACCATGTCTTCACCACGGGCGGCATCGGGCCGACGCATGACGACATCACCGCCGAATGCATCTCGGCCGCCTTCGGCGTGCCCTGGGAGCCGCACCCGGAGGCCTGGAAGCGCCTGGAGGCCCACTACGCCCGCCAGACCCCGCCCGCCGAGTTCAACGCCGCCCGCCAGCGCATGGCGACGATGCCGCGCGGCGCCAGCCTGATCGACAATCCGGTCTCCATCGCGCCCGGCTTCATCATCGGCAATGTCCACGTCATGGCCGGTGTCCCCCGCATCATGCAGGCCATGTTCGATGGCCTGGCGCCGACGCTGCGCGGCGGCACCCCGGTGCAGTCCCGCACCGTCCACGCCCGCGGCATGCTGGAAGGCGCCATCGCCGAAGGGCTGGGCCAGATCCAGAAGGACTTCCCGGAGCTCGATATCGGCTCCTACCCCTTCTACCGCAGCGAAGGCGGCGGCGTGGCGCTGGTGGCCAAGGGCACCGACGAGGCGCGCCTCGATGCGGCGGCCACGGCGATCACGGCGTTCATCGCGGGGCTCGGTCACACGCCTGTCGTGGGCGAGCCTTCGTAAGGGAAGAGCCGGGGTAAGGCTGGGGGAATGAATTCCCCCAGACCCCCATCTTTTTTCTGATCACCGGCCGTTTGCCAGCCTGCGCTTCAACGAAGCCGACACCAGGGCATCACGGCGGGACGCGGAATCATAAAACCGGCGCTCCCTGACAGGTCGCGCTGTGGACTGGCCATTTCACGTACTGTCGTCACGTGGACACGGCAGTCTGACAGAAAAAAGAAGGGGGCCAGGGGAATTCATTCCCCTGGCCTGCCTCTGACTTCTCTTCAGAGAAGAAATTCTATCTTCGCCCTCTCGCAGATTCCCTTGATCTGCGCTGCCAGAGTCTCTGGCACCGGGATGCCTGCCTCCAGGCGACGGGCGTGTTCCGCCCGCTCCGGATCGCCCGGCACCAGCACGGGTTCGTCCGCCGATGCCGCCGGCGTGGCGCGCATGATCGAGGCGAAGCTTTCGAGATCCGCGCTGAAGTCTTCGGGCTCGCGGAAGGCGGCCGGGTCGATGGCCAGGAAGAAGTGGCCGACATTGTCGGGCTGGCCCGGCTTCGTGTCGCGGACGGGCAGGGCGCCGCCGGTCAGCGTCCCGGCCAGGATCTGCACCATCATCGCCAGGCCATAGCCCTTGTGGCCGGCGGTCTCGGCGCGGCCACCCAGGGGGGTCAGGCCGCCTTCGGCGCGGTGGAAGAGGTATTGCATCCCTTCCGCCGCGTCGGTCACCGGGCGGCCGGCGCCGTCGACCACCCAGCCCTCGGGCAGGGGCCAGCCGTTCAGGGCATAGACCTTCACCTTGTTGCCGGCGGCGGTGGTGCTGGACATGTCGAGCACGAAGGCGGGGTCGCTCCCGCTGCCCGGCGCGGCGACGGCGATCGGGTTGGTGCCCAGCATCGGCTGCGCGCCGCGGGCGGGCACGGCCAGGATGCTGCGGGCGGTGGTCATCACCATGCCGATGGCGCCCCGGCGCGCGGCGCGGCGGGCGTAGCAGCCGGCGGCGCCGAAATGGTGCGAGTTGCGCACGCCGACGATGCCGACGCCCTGGGCCAGCGCCTTGTCGGTGGCCAGGTCCATGCCCCAGGCGGAGACCGGATGGCCGAGGCCGGCGCCGCCATCGAGCAGCGCGGTGCAGCCGTTCTCGCGGATCACCCTGGGCGCGCCGTCGATCCGCAGCACGCCGTCGCCGCGCAGCTTCTCGTACATCGGCAGCATCGACAGGCCGTGCGAATCGATGCCCATCAGGTCGCTCTCGACCATGATGGCGGCGGTGGTGGCGCGCGGCGCCGGGGCCATGCCCCAGGCGGCCAGGATCGCCTCGATCTGGCGCCGGATGGTCGCGGCCGGGCAGCGCGGCGCGTCGGTCTTGGGCATCTTCTTGTTCTTTTTTCTCAGTCTTCGAGGAATCGGGCCAGGCGCACCGCGGTATGGCCGCGCATCGTGCGCGGGCTGGGCATCACCAGCAGGCAGTCGTCGTGCGGCGTGCGGATCTCGGCGTCTCCATCGAGGGCGAGCAGCGTGTTGCGCTCGGGGATGACGCTGCCGCCGCGGAAGTTCTGCACGAAGGAGAAGCCGTGCGTGCCGGCGATGACGGTGCGGGTGACCTCGGCGGCGCGGGCGCGCGGGTGGTCGATCGGCCCGCCCGGCAGCAGCCCGGTCTCGCGCAGCAGGGCGGTGGCGCAGGCGTCCAGCGTCGCCAGCGTCGCCGCTTCCCAATGCTGCCCGGCCTCGACGAGGAGCGCGGTGCGCCTGCTGCCCTCGGCGCTGAAGCTGGCATGGTCGATCAGCCGGCGGCCGGTGCTGTGCCCCTGGTCGGAGACCACCAGCGGCGGCACGCCCAGCCGCTGGCCGAGGGCGCGGGCGGAGGCGCTGCCGCCGGCCAGCATCAGCGGGTCGGAGGGCCAGAGCATCGAATGCAGGTCGAGCAGGACATCGACCTCGGCCAGCAGCGGGCGCAGCTCGCGGGCGCGGCGCAGCTCGGCGCTGTCGCGCGGCCCGTCGAGGACCTTGTCGCACCAGACGCGGTTGAGGTCCTCGTCGACGAAGCGGCTGAGCGTCGGATCGGCCGGGTCGAAGCGGGCGAAGGCGGCGAGGTTGCCCAGGATCAGCGTCAGCCGCCCGCGCGCCGGGCGCAGCCCCTGTTCCAGCCAGCGCGCCAGCAGCAGCCCGCCGGCGATCTCGTTGCCGTGGATCAGCCCGACGAGGGCGACATGCGGCCCCGGCTGCTCGGCGGAAAAGCTCCAGACGCCGGGCAGCAGGTTGCCGGCGGCCCAGGGGCGCAGGTCGGGCACCGGCAGCTCGACCGGGAAATGCGGCAGGAAGGCGCGGCCGCCTGCTGTCACGTGTCGGCTGCTCCGCGCCCGAGAAGGCCCGGCGGAGCGTCTGGCTGCGTCGGCAAGGCCATCCCCCTCTGCTCTCCGGCGGCAACTCTATACGCAGGTGCGAGATCGGCAACCGGGGGAGGGGGACACGCTTCGGCGCGGGCGCCTCACAGCGCCCGCGGCGCCACCGTCACCTCGGCGCCGGGGATCAGCCGCGCGATCTCGGCCGACAGCGCGGTGGTGACGCGGTCCACCGCGGCCAGCGGCTGGTCGCCGCGGAAGCCGAGCTCGATCTTCACATGCACGCTGCGGCCGGAGCTGCGGCTGCGCACCGAGAGCAGCGCGTCGTAATCGGCGAAATGGGCGCCCAGCGCGCGGTTCAGCAGCAGCTGGCGTTCCTCGTCCAGGCTGCGGTCCAGCAGGTCCGGCAGCGATTCGCGCCACAGCTTGGCGGTGACGCCCAGCATGACGGCGGCGACGAACAGCGTGCCGCCCAGGTCGGCGATGCGGCTGGTCATCGAGCCGGGCGCGATGGCCGACAGCACCACCGCCGCGACCGCGACGGTGGAGGCCAGGATCTTCGAGATGCGCGAGCGGATCTGCCCGGTCATCAGCACCGAGGTGCCGTCGCGCCCGGCCCGCCACAGCGCGACGCCGGCGGCGGCGTTGATCGCCAGGTTGATGCCGACGGCGCCGACCGCGACCCAGAGCGACAAAGCGGAGCCATGGGCGGCGCCGTCGCCTTCGGCGAAGCGGCTGATGGCGCGGGTGGCGACCCAGGCGGCGCCGGCGGCCATGGCCAGGCCCACCACCGTGTTGGCGAATTGCTCGACCTTGCCGGAGCCGAATTCATAGGCCGACATGCGGCCGCGATGGATGCGGCGCATCAGCAGGTAGATGACGAATTCCAGCGCGGTCAGCAGGGCGCCGCGCACCAGCTCGGCCAGCGTCGTCATCGAATGCGACCACAGCGCGACGCCCGTGAACAGCAGCACCATGCTGGAATCGGCCAGCGTGCTGCCCAGCAGCGAGCGTTCGCGCGCCCGGGCCGCCGGGTCGAGCGGCGCCTCAGCCACCTTGGCGGGCTTCCTGCCGCGCCTGGGCCACCAGGTTCTGCAAGGTCGGCAGGTCGACGGCGCCGGGCACCAGGGTGCTGCCGATGACCAGCGCCGGGGTGCCCTCGATCGACAGGGCGCGGGCCAGGCCCAGATTGTGCTGCAGCCGCGCCATGATCGCCGGGTCCTCCATGTCGCGCTTCGCCCGCGCCCAGTCGATGCCCAGCTTCTGCGCTTCCGCCTGCAGCGCGGCTTCCGTCGGCTCGCCGCGCAGCTGCATCAGCGCGTCCTGGAAGGCGGCGTATTTCCCCTGGCGCTGGGCGGCCAGCAGCGCCCGGCTGGCGACCACGCTGGCCGGGCCCAGGATCGGCAGGTCCTTCATCACCACGCGGATCTGCGGGTCGGCGCGCAGCAGCGCCTGCAGCGTCGGGTGCAGCGCCTTGCAATAGCCGCAGCGGGCGTCGAAGAACTCGACGATGGTCAGGCTGCCCTGCGGGTTGCCCTTGATCGGGTCGCCGGGATCGGCCAGCAGCGCGTCGCGCCGGGCCAGGATGGCGCTGCGCTGGGCTTCGCCGCGGTCGCGGGTCTCCGCCTCCTGCATGCTGGCCAGGGCCTCGCGCAGGATCGAGGGGTCGCGCTTCAGCGCGTCGCGCAGCACCTCCACCACCTCGGCGCGCTGCTGCGGGCTCAACCCCTGGGCTGCCCCCTGGGCCGCCAGGGGAGCGGCGAGGGTGGCGCAGGCCGCCATCGCCAGGAGGAATCGCCGGGCCACCGAAAGCATCATCACGCGCAGTCCATCTCCCGCGAGGGTTTTCCGCGGCGCATCATCGGCCAGCCGGTCCGGGGATGCCAGGGGTAAGCCCTGGCCGGGCATGTCCGGCCCCGCGCAGAAGTGATCCGGCGCCCGCCCGCCAGCCGTTGCCCAGGCGGATCGCAGCCCCGCCGCGGCCATCCCGTGGTTGCCGCTCGCGGCGAAGGCGTCTATGGCGCGGCTTGCGGAATCGGCCAGCCTTCTGGTGGGGCGACGGCCAGGCCAGCAGCAGCGGAGTGAAGATCGCCAGCATGAGCAGCATCGCGCGCAACCGGCCGGGCCGCCCGTCCATCCCCGAAACCCGTCCGGCCCGGCCTCTGCCGAGCGGACGGCTGGCGCTTCTCGGCATGCTGGCGCTGACCGGCTGCGGCACGGTGAACAACGTCCTGGGCAGCGTCGCCGGTGGCGGCGGGCCCAGCGAGGGCCAGCTCGGCTATGTCCAGGGCTTCCTGGGCGGGGCGGTCGCCGACGAGCCGCGCGCGGCCCTCGTCGCCCGCGACGTGCTGTCGACCGGCGGCACCGCGGTCGATGCGGCGGTGGCCGCCGGCTTCACCCTGGCCGTGACCCTGCCGTCGCGCACCGGCCTGGGCGGTGGCGGCGCCTGCCTGGTCTATACCCATGCCCGCAACCAGACCGAGGCGGTGCTGTTCCAGGGCGCTGCCTCCCCGGCCGGCGGCCCGCGCGCCGACCGCCCGGCCGCCGTGCCGATGCTGGCCCGCGGCCTGTTCGCGCTGCACACCCGCGCCGGCCGCCGCCCCTTCGAGGAGCTGGTGGTGCCCGCCGAGCAGCTGGCCCGCTTCGGCACCTCCACCTCCCGCGCGCTGTCGCAGGACATCGCCAGCGTCGCCGGCCCGCTGTTGGCCGATGCCGGCGCCCGCGCCGTCTTCGCCCCCGCCGGCACGCCGCTGCGCGAGGGCGAGACCCTGCTGCAGCCGGACCTGGCCACCATGCTGGCCAGCCTGCGCACCGCCGGCGTCGGCGACCTGCACCAGGGCGCCCTGGCCCGCCGGGTCGAGGCGCTGTCGGCCCAGGCCGGCGGTCCGGTCACGGTCGACGCGCTGCGCGCCGGCCTGCCCACCTTCGCGCCGCCGATCCAGATGAGCGTCGGCAACGACCTGCTGTCCTTCCTGCCGCCGCCGGCCGATGGCGGCCTTGCCGCCGCCGCCGCCTTCAAGGCGCTGCAGGGCAATGCCAGCGTCGAGGCCGCCAGCCGCCAGGGCCTGGCCACCGCCATGGCCTGGCGCCAGGGCGGCGGCACGCCGGCCGCGCTGCTGGCCAGCCCGCCCTCGGGCGGCGCCGGGCTGCCGGTGCTGCCGGCCTCGGCCAGCCTGGTGACGCTGGACCGCGAGGGCAATGCGGTGACCTGCGCCTTCAGCCTGAACAACCTGTTCGGCACCGGCCGCGTCGTGCCGCAGCTGGGCTTCCTGCTCGCCGCCGCCCCGGCGCGCGGCCGGGTCGAGCCGCCGCTGCTCTCGGCCGTGCTGGCGCACAACGCCTCGCTGAAGGCCTTCCGCTATGCCGGCGCCGGCAGCGGCCAGGCCGAGGCGCCGATCGCCGCCGCCCTGCCGGCCGCCCGCCACCTGCTGGGCCGCCAGCCGGTCGCCGCCGCCGTCGCCTCGGTCCCCGAGCCGGGCCGGGCCAATGCCATCGGCTGCACCGCCTATATGCCGGGCTCGCCCGACCAGTGCACCGCGGCGGCCGACCCGCGCAGCGCCGGCCTGGCGGTGGCCGGCCAGCAGTAGCGACCATGCTGAAGACCGGCCGCGGCGCCGAGGCGCCTCCCTTCCTGGTGATGGATGTCATCGCCGCGGCCAATGCCCGCGCGGCCGCCCAGCCGCCCGGGGCGCCTGCGGTGCTGCGCATGGAGGTCGGCCAGCCCGCGACCGGCGCCCCGCGCGGCGCGGTGGAGGCGGCGATGCGCGCCCTCTCCGCCGGCGAGCCGATGGGCTACACGGAAGCCTTCGGCCTGCCCGGGCTGCGCGCCCGCATCGGCCGCCACTACGCCGACAAATACGGCGCCGTGGTGCCGCCGGGCCGGGTCGCGGTGACGGTGGGCGCCTCGGGCGCCTTTCCGCTGGCCTTCCTGGCCGCCTTCGACCCGGGCGACCGGGTCGCCATGGCGGCGCCCTTCTACCCGCCCTATGCCAATATCCTGACCTCGCTGGGCATGGTGCCGCAGCTGCTGCCCTGCGACGCCTCGACCCGCTTCCAGCCGACCATCGCCATGCTGGAGGCGCTCGACCCGCGCCCCGAGGGGCTGATCGTCGCCTCCCCCTGCAACCCGGCCGGCACCATGCTGACGCCCGACGAGCTCGAGGCCATCGCCCGCTGGTGCCACGCCAACGGCGTGCGCCTGGTCTCCGACGAGATCTATCACGGCCTGTCCTACGGCATGCCGGAGGCGACGGCCGCCAGCTACAGCGACAGCGCCATCGTCGTGAACAGCTTCTCCAAGTACTTCTCGATGACCGGCTGGCGCAT
This sequence comes from Roseomonas sp. 18066, assembly GCF_902706185.1. Taxonomy (GTDB): domain Bacteria; phylum Pseudomonadota; class Alphaproteobacteria; order Acetobacterales; family Acetobacteraceae; genus Pseudoroseomonas. The sequence goes on from NZ_CACSJM010000049.1 coordinate 8,764, forward strand.
CGGCTGGCTGGTCCTGCCGGAAGACCTGCTGCGTCCCGTGGAATGCCTGGCGCAGAACATGTTCATCAGCGCGCCCCATATCGCCCAGCTGACCGCCCAGGCCGCCTTCGACTGCACCGTTGAGCTGGAGGCCAACAAGGCCCGCTACGGCCGCAACCGCGCCGCCCTGCTCGCCGGGCTGCCGGCCGCCGGCTTCGACCGGCTGGCCGCCGCCGACGGCGCCTTCTACCTCTGGGCCGATATCGGACACCTGAGCAACGACAGCGTCGCCTTCGCCGCCCGCATGCTGGCCGAGGCCGGCATCGCCGCCACCCCGGGCGTCGATTTCGACCGCGACCGCGGGCAGCGATTCCTGCGCTTCTCCTATTGTGGGGCGGAAGCGGCGATGGCCGAGGCGCCCGGCCGCCTGCAAGCCTGGCTTAAGCGCTAGCGAAACCAAACCGGCGCATCATCGTTCCTTGCCGACAAGCCGCAGGAGGACGCACCCGATGAACGCCAACACCTTGCCCGGCTTCCTGGCACGCCGGCCCCTGCTGCGCGCCATCCGGGAAGCCCTGGTGGCCAATCAGGCAACCCAGGACGACAAGAAGTAAGGCCAGGGGAAAGAATTCCCCTGGACCCCATCTTTTTTCTATTCGCTTTTCAGGAAGAAACGCTGCACCCGACCGATCAGCTCCCGCAGGTCGAAGGGCGGCGGCGGCTCGCCACCCTGCTCGGGCGGGACGCGGGCGGCGAAAGCCGCAAGCGCCGGCGCGGTCTCGGCCAGGCGCAGCTCGCGCGGCGGCGCCTCCGCCGTCGCTGCGCCCAGGCCCATCACCCGGACCAGCACGCGGTCGGCCTTGGCCAGCTCGGCCGCGGCACGCGGCAGGTCGTCCGGGCGCGGCGCGCAGACCACGCTGCGGCCCTCCAGCGCGCAGGGCATCTCGAACAGCGGGTTGGGGGGGAAGCGCATCTGCACCGTCCCCGTCAGCGCCAGCAGCCCGCGCGCCGGATTGTCGATACCGAGCTCGCGCGCCGTCACCACCGGCACCAGCCGGCCCCGCCGCGGCGAGACCTCCAGCGCCAGCGCGCCCTGGCCGTTGCCGGCAGGCTCCACCGGGGTCTCATGCACCATCCGGCAACTGGCCTTGTCGGTCATCGGATCGGCGGTGCAGGACAGGATCCAGGGCCCGTAGCTGTCGGTCGCCGCGACGGCCGGGGCGGCCAGCGGCAGGATCAGCCCAAGGGCCAGCGGGGCGAGGGTGGCGAGGCGGCGCATGCCACGCAATGTAGGAAGCCAGAGGGGAAACCGCCATGAACAGAATCGCCTTGCCGGATGGCACCACCGTTCCCGCCCTGGGCCAGGGCACCTGGAAGATGGGCGAGCGCGGCGCCGACCGCGCCGCCGAGGCGCGCAGCCTGCGCCTCGGCCTCGACCTCGGCCTGACCCTGATCGACACGGCGGAGATGTATGCCGATGGCGGCGCCGAGGAGGTGGTGGCCGAGGCCATCGCCGGCCGCCGCCAGGACGCCTTCCTGGTCAGCAAGGCCTATCCGCAGAACGCCTCGGCCGCCCGGCTGCCGCGCGCCTGCGAGGCCAGCCTGAAGCGGCTGAACACCGATGTCCTTGACCTCTACCTGCTCCATTGGCGCGGCAGCGTGCCGCTCGGCGAGACCGTGGAGGCGATGGAACAGCTGGTCGCGGCCGGAAAGATCCTGCGCTGGGGCGTCTCCAACCTCGATGTCGAGGACCTGGAGGAGCTCGGCCCGGGCCTGTCCGCCTGCGCCACCGACCAGGTGCTCTACAACCTCGAGGCGCGCGGCGTGGAATTCGACCTGCTGCCCTATGCGGCGCGGCTGAAGATGCCGGTCATGGCCTATTCCCCGGTCGGCCAGGGCGGCGCGCTGCTGCGCCACCCGGCGCTGTCCCGCATCGCCAGCCGCCAGGGCGCGACGCCGGCGCAGATCGCCCTGGCCTGGACGCTGCGCGGCGACGGCGTCATCAGCATCCCCAAGGCCAGCAGCGAGGCGCATCTGCGCGAGAATGCCGAGGTCTGGAAGATCGTGCTGACGCCCGAGGACCTGGCCGAGCTCGACACCGCCTTCGCGCCGCCGAAGCGCAAGCACGCTTTGGCAATGCTGTGACGCGGCCTATCCTGCCGGCGTGACCCTGCCCCTCGCCGCGCCCTGATGCTGGCGCCCGCCCTGCTGCTCGGCCTGCTGCTGATGGCCGCTTTGCTGGCCCTCGGCCCGCTGCTGGCCGCGCCGCTTGCCCGGCGCCGGCTGGGGCGGCTGCTGCCGGCTGTCTGTGGCCTGGCGGCGCTGGGCCTGGCGGGCTGCGCCGGCGCCACCCTGCTGCTCGGCCCGCCGGAGCCGCTGCTGCTGCCCTTCGGCCCGCCCTGGGGCCCGCTCAGCCTGGCGCTGGACGGGCTCTCGGCCTGGTTCCTGCTGCTGCTCGGGCTGTCGGGCGCCGCCTGCGCCCTCTTCGCGCTGCTGCGCGAGGCGGCGGCGCCGCCGCGCCAGGCCGCCAGCCTGCCGCTGCTGCTGGCCGGCCTGGCCCTGGCCCTGCTCGCCGCCGACGGTTTTTCCCTGCTGCTCGGCATGGGCATCGCGGCGCTGGCGCTGTGGCTGCCGCTGGCCGCCGGCCCGGCCGAGGACGCCGCGCCGCGCCTGGCCGCCGGCCTCGGCCTGGGCTTCTCGCTGTTCGGCCTGGCGTGCCTGGCCACCGCCATCGGCCTGCTGGCCGGCACCGCCGGCGACCTGTCCTTCGCGGCGCTGCGCGGCGCGCCGCCGCAGGGCTGGCAGGCGGCCGCCGTCATGGCGCTGGTCATGCTGGGGGCAGGGGCCTCGGCCGGGCTGCTGCCGCTGCATGGCTGGCTGCCGCTGCTGCAGCCGCAGCTGCCGGCCGCGACCGGGGCGCTGCTGTCTGCCGTCGCCGGCAAGGTCTTTCTCTATGTGGCCGCGCGGCTGCTGCTCGACCTCGGCGGCCCCGCCCAGCCGCTGGGCTGGGGCGTGCCGCTGCTGGCGCTGGGGGCGGCCACCGCCGTCTTCGGCGCGCTGCGGGCGACCCAGGAAAGCGACGCCCGCTGTATTCTTGCCTGCGCCGGGCTCGGGCATCTCGGGCTGGTCGCCATGGCCTTCGGCCTGTCGGCCAGCCTGCGCGCGGCCGATCTCGGCGCGCTGGCGGCGCTGGCGGCCGGGGCGGGGCTGCTGCATGCGCTCGGCCACGGGCTGTTCCAGACCCTGCTGATGCTGGTCGCCGGCGAGATCCAGCATTCCGCCGGCTCCCGCCGGCTCGACCGGCTGGGCGGGCTGATCCATGCCATGCCGGCCGTGGCGCTGGCCGCCATCGCCGGCTGCGCTGCCGCCGCCGCCCTGCCGCCGATGGCGGGCTTCGCCGGCAACTGGCTGCTGCTGCAGGCGCTGCTGGCCGCCTGGCGGGTCGGCGAGCTCGGCTTCCAGGTGCTGGTCGCCGCCGCCGTGGCCGCGGTCGGTGTCGCCGCGGCGCTGGGGGCGCTGGCCATGCTGCGCTTCTGGGCCCTGGCCTTCCTCGGCCGGCCGCGGGCGCCACGGACGCTGGGCGCGCAGGAGGCGCCGCGCGCCCTGCGGCTGCTGTTCTTCGCGCTGGCGGGGGCGGCGGGCGGCATCGGCATCCTGCCCGGGCCGCTGCTGCAGCTGGCGACGCCGGCGCTGTCGCTGGTCAGCGGCCATGCAGGACCTGCCGAGCTCAGCCTCTGGTCGGTCAGCGCGGCGGCGGCGGCCTCCGGCTACCGGCCGCTCGGCATTGCGCTGCTGCTGGCCGTGGCGTTCCTGGGCCTGGTCGCTTTGCTGCGGCAGATCTCCCCCCGCGCCACGGTGCGCGGCCCGGCCTGGGATGGCGGTTTCGCCGCCCCCCCGCCGCATTTGCCCTTCGGCGAGCCGCTGACCCAGCCCAGCGCCCTCGGCTTCGCCCAGCCCTTGCGCCGCATGCTGGCCCGCCGGTTATTGGCCGCGCGGGAGGAAATAACCCTGCCGCCGCCCGGCGACACCCGCCCGGCCCGGCTGGAAAGCCATTTCCACGACCCGCTGCTGCCGGCGCTGCTGACGCCGCTGCTGCGCGCCCGCGACGCCTGCGCCGGCCAGGCCGAGCGGCTGCGCGACCTCTCCATCCGCCACCTCCTCGGCATGGTCTTTTTTCTGATTCTGGCCTTGCTGGGCGTGCTGGCTTGGTGGGGGGGCGGGGCATGACGCTGCTGGCGGGCGTCGTCGCCCAGCTGCTGCATTTGCTGCTGATGCTGGCGCTCGCCCCGCTGCTGCTGGGCTGCATCCGCATCCTCGAGGCGCGGCTCGTCGGCCGCCGCGGCCCGCCGCTGCTGCAGCCCTGGCGCGACCTGCTGAAGCTGCTGAAGAAGCGCCCCGTGCTGGCCGAGAACGCCTCCGTCGTCTCCGCCGTCACCCCCTATGTCGGGCTGGCGGCCACGCTGGTCGCGGCCAGCCTGGTGCCCGGCTTCGCCCGCGACATGGCGCTCTCGCCGCTGGCTGATCTGCTGCTGGTCGTCGGCCTGCTGGCGATCGCGCGCTGCGCCCTGGCGCTGGCCGCGCTGGACATCGGCAGCGGGCTGGGCGGGCTGGGTGCTGCGCGCGCCATGTCCTTCGCCGCCTTCGCCGAGCCCGCCTTTCTGCTCGCCGTGATGGGCTTCGCCATGCTGGCCGGCAGCACCAACCTGGACGCCATCGGCCTGGCGCTGCAGGAAGGCGCGCCGGGGCCGCGCATCTCGCTGGGCCTCGCGCTGGTGGCGCTGCTGGCGGTGGCGCTGGTGGAGAATGGCCGGGTGCCGCTCGACCAGCCGCTGGACCACCCCGCCGGGGCGCCGGCCGTCACCCTGCTGCAGGGGGCGATGCTGCTGGAGGCCTCGGGCCGGCACCTGGCGCTGTGGCAGATGACCGCGGCGCTGCGGCTGACCCTGTGGCTGGCGCTGCTGGCCGCGCTCTTCCTGCCCTTCGGCATGGCGCCGGCCGATTCCGGGCCGCTGGCCTGGATGCTGGGCCTGGCCGTCTGGCTGCCCAAGCTGCTGCTGCTGGCCCTGCTGCTCGCCGTCTTCGAATCCGCCATCGCCCGCATGCGGGTGTTCCGCGTGCCAGAATTCTTGGGCGCGGCGCTGCTGCTGGCGCTGCTCGGGCTGGTCTTCCTGTTCCTGTCCACGGGGCTCGCATGAACGCCGGCGGCTGGCCCTATGACGTGGCGCATATGCTGGGCGGCGGCGTGCTGCTCTTCTCCTTCGTGCTGCTCTACCAGCGGCGGCTGGTGGCGCTCGTCTCCGGCTTCGCGACGCAAGGCGCGCTGCTGGCGCTCGCCATCGCCTGGCAAGGCTTTTTCCAGGAGGCGCCGCTGCTGCTGGCCACCGCCGTCATTTCCGGCGCGGTGAAGGCCGTCGTCATCCCGCTGGCGCTGCGCCGGCTGCTCAAGCGCCTGCGCCTGCAGCGGGAGCTGGAGCCCGGCCTCGGCGTCGGGCCCAGCCTGGTCGCCGGCGTCGGGCTGGTGACCCTGGCCATCCTGGTGGTGCTGCCGGCCACCGCCGGCGCCGCGCCCCTGGCGCGCGAGGACCTGGCGATCTCCCTGTCGGTGGTGCTGCTGGGGATGCTGATGATGATCACCCGGCGCCATGCCATCAGCCAGGGCATCGGCCTGCTCAGCCTGCAGAACGGGCTGGTGCTGGCGGCGACCGGCGTGCCCGGCCTGCCGCTGGTGGTCGAGCTCTCCACCGCCGCCCTGGTGCTGGCGCTGGTCGCGGTCGCCGGCTTCTTCGCCCTGGCGCTGCGCCAGGACCTGGGCGCGCTCGACCTGTCGCGGCCGCGCGCGCCGGGGGAGGGGCCGGAATGACCTACGCCCCATTGGTTATTTTGCATCTGCTGGCGGCGCTGGCCCTGGCCTTCGTGCCGCGGCCGCGCTGGGCCGGCTTCGGCAATCTCGGCGTCGCGGCGCTGGCGCTGGCCTCGGCGCTGGCGCTTGCGGCGGCGCCGCAGGAGGTCGATGGCTTCCTGCATCTCGATGCGCTGAACCTCTGGCTGGTGCCGCTGGCGGCGCTGGTCGGGCTGTCGGCGGCCGCGGCCTCGCTGGCCATCCTGCCGGCCGAGCGCCTCGGCCCCCGCGCCAGCCGCGCCTATTTCGCCGCCTTCCAGCTGTTCCTGGGCGCGGTGCAGCTGGCCCTGCTGGCCGACAACATGGTGGTGCTCTGGGCGGCGCTGCAGGCGGCGGTGATGGCGGCGGTGCTGCTGGCGGCGCTGCGGCGCGGCCCGGCGGCGGTGGCGGCGGCCTGGAAGCTGCTGATCCTGGGCGGGGTCGGCATCGCCCTGGCGCTGTTCGGCACCATCCTGCTCGGCCTGGCCGCCCAGCCCTATGCCGGCGGCAGCGAGGTCTCGCTGTCCTTCAACGCCCTGCTGCGCGTCGGGCGGGAGGCGGATGGCGGGCTGCTGACCCTGGCCTTCGTCTTCCTGCTCGTCGGCTATGGCAGCATCGCCGCGCTGGTGCCGCTGCAGGGCTGGCTGGCCGACGCCACCGCCGAGGCCCCGGCCGCGGTCCCCGCCTTGCTCAACACCCTGCTGCTGGTCGCCGCCCTGCACGCCATCCTGCGCGCCCGCGCCGTGGTGGCGCTGAACCCCGAGGTGGTGGCGCCCGGCACGCTGATGATGGCGCTCGGCCTGGCGACGCTGCTGCTGGCCGGGCTGTCGCTGTGGCGGCGGCGCGATGCCGGGCGGTGGCTCGCCTGGATCGGCATCGCGCAATCGGGCCTGGCCGCCTTCGCCTTCGGCCTGGGCGGGCCCGCCGCCATCGCCGGCATCCTGCTGCTGCTGGGCCAGGGGCTGCTGCTCGGCGCCCTGGCCCTGGCGCTGGCCGAGGCCCGGCTGATGCGCGGCGCGCAGCAGCTTTCCGCGCTGGCCGGGCTGTCGGCCTCGCGGCCCTGGCTCGGCGCCGGGGTGGCGCTGGCGCTGCTCGGCCTTGCCGGCCTGCCGCCGTTTTCGCCGTTTGCCGCCTTCTTCCTGCTGATGCAGCAGGTGGCGGCACGGCTGCCTTGGCTGGCCATCCCCCTGGTGCTGGGCCTGCTGCTGGTGGCGCTGGCGCTGGTCGCCCGGCTGCAGGCGCTGTGCTTCGGCCCGCCCGGTGCAGCCGCCGCCGCGCCCGCGCTCGCCGGCGACCTGCCGGCGCGCTGGGCGATCGGCCTGCCGCTGGCGCTGCACCTGGCCCTCGCCCTGGCGCTGGGCCTGTTCCTGCCGCCGGCGCTGCGCGACGCGCTCGCCGCCGCCGCGAGGATCGTCCAGTGACCGGCCCCGCCTCCCGCCTGATCCTGTCGGCGGCGCCGCGCGGGGACGGCGCCTTCACCCTCGATGCCGGCGCCTGGGCCGCGCTGCCCGCCGCCCTGCGGCAGGAGCCGGAGCTGGCGCTGATGGCGCTCTGGGCCGATGGCGCCCGGGTGCATGCCGCCTTCCGCAGCCTGGCCGCCCCGGCGCCCGTCATCGCCAGCTGCGCCGTCGAGGGCGGCCGCTTCGCCGCCCTCTCCCCCGCCCGCCCCGGCGCCGCCTGGTTCGAGCGCGCCATCGCCGATCTCTGGGGCTGGCAGGCCGAGGGCGGCAGCGATGCCCGCCCCTGGCTGGACCATGGCCGCTGGGCGATGCGCGCGCCGCTGTCGCCCGCGCCCCCGCCCCGCATCGGCGAGCCGCCGCAGCCGGTCTTCCTGCCGGCCGAGGGCGAGGGGGTGCACCAGTTCCCGCTCGGCCCGGTGATGGGCAGCCTGGGCGAGCCGGCGCATCACCGCTTCCATGTGCTGGGCGAGACCATCGTCCGGCTGGAGGTGTTGCTGGGCTATACCCACAAGGGCCTGCAGGGGCTGTGGCGCGGCCAGCCGCCGCTGCGCGCCGCCCCCCTGGTCGCGCGCATCTCCGGCGATTCCACCGTCGCCCATTCCTGGGCTTTTGCGGGTGCCGTCGAGCGCGCCTTGGGCATCGAGCCGCCGCCGCGGGCGATAGCGCTGCGCGGCGTGCTGGCGGAGCTGGAGCGGTTGACGAATCATCTGCGCGACATCGGCGCGCTCAGCGGCGAGGCCGGCTTCGCCTGGCCCCAGGCAAGGCTGGGTGCGCTTTGCGAGGTGCTGCTGCGCGCCTCGGAGGCCGCCTTCGGCCACCGGCTGCTGATGGACCGGATCATCCCCGGGGGCCTGGCCGCCGATATCGCGCTGGACGGGCGCGAGGGGCTGCGCGCCGCGCTGCGCCTGGTCGCCGCCGAGCTGCCTGCCCTGCGCGACGTGATGGAGGAGCATGCCAGCCTGCAGGACCGGCTGTCCGGCTGTGGCGTGCTGAGGCCGGAATGGGCGGCTCTGCTGGGCGCCGGCGGCATCGTCGGCCGCGCGGCGGGGCGCGACGTCGATGCCCGGCGCGACCTGGCCTATGCCCCCTACGACCAGCACCCGCCCGCCGTGCCGCGGGCCAGCGCCAGCGACGTCGAGGCCCGCCTGGCCCTGCGGCTGGAGGAGATCCTGGCCGGCATCCCGCTGATCGAGGCGCTGCTGGAAGCCCTGCCCCCCGGCGAGGTCTCCACCCCCCTGCCGGCCCGCGCCGGCGAGGCTTCCTTCACCGTCGAGGGCTTCCGCGGCGACGTCTTCTGCTGGGTCGCGCTGGACGAGGCCGGGCTGCTGGCCGGCTGCTTCCCGCGCGATCCCTCCTGGCTGCTCTGGCCGCTGCTGGAGGCCTCGATGGAGAACAATATTTTGGCGGATTTGCCGCTGATCGCGCGCAGCTTCAACGCCTCCGTCAGCGGCGTGGACCTATGACGCCGCGGGGAAACTGAAAGAAATGCTCTGGCCCCGCCTGGCGCGCAGCCTGCTGCGCCGCCCCCTGACCGACGCCCCGGTGCCGCCGCTGCCGGAGACGGTGGCCGGCCTGACCGAGCGGCTGCAGGCCTCGGCCCGCGCCCGCCTCGGCCGCAGCCTGGCGATCCGCGCCATCGATGCCGGGTCCTGCAATGGCTGCGAGCTGGAGCTCGCTGGTCTGCAGGGCGTGGTCTACGACCTGGAGCGCTTCGGCCTGCGCTTCGTCGAGAGCCCCCGCCATGCCGATGTGCTGCTGGCCACCGGCCCCGCGGTGCGCAACATGGGCGAGGCCCTGCTGCGCGCCCATGCCTGCATGCCCGAGCCCGGCTGGGTGGTGGCGGTGGGCGATTGCGCCCTCGATGGCGGCCTGTTCCGCGACAGCTACGCGGTGGCGGGCGGCATCGGCGCGGTGCTGCCGGTCGACCTGGTCATCCCCGGCTGCCCGCCCAGCCCGTCGCTGATCCTGGAAGGCCTGCTGGCCCTGGTCGAGGCCGAGTCCTGAAACGAAAAACGGCCAGGAGCCTGGAGGCTCCTGGCCGTCGACCGCGCCGGGAGGACGCGGCCCCGACGACGCTCTGCCGGGAAACGAGCGCCGTCGAATGGGGGAAAGGCTCAGCCGGCGGTGCGCGGCGTGCGGTGGCGGCGGGCATGCGTCGCGTGGCGGGTGCGGTGCGGGCTGCGCTTCGCCACATGGCGGCGATGGTGCCGCGCGCTGGCCTGCTGCTCCGTCCGGGTGGAGGCGGCCGTGCGGGCCTCGGCGGGGCTGCTGAAGCTGGGCAGCGCCAGCGGGGCGGCGAGCACGGCGAGGGCGAACAGAAGACGGAGCGGGCGGAGCATGATGCGATTCCTGAAGGGAAGGGGAGGGAAAGGCTTCCCCTTCAGCCTGCAGGGTGGCAGGGCGCGGCTCTCGGCAGGATGGGCCGCCGCTGAATTAACGTTAATTCTTCGATTCGGTCGCTCAGGCGATGATTCGCCTCGGGAAATCGCCGCGGAAAATGCTGCACCCGCTCAGAGCAGGCACAGCGCCTGCAGCTCCTGCCGCAGCTTTTCCGGCAGCTCGTCGACGCCCGAGGACCCGGCGATCCCGGCCGCGATATCGGCCGGCGCCGCCTCCGGCGCCAGGTAGCGCCAGCCCTGGAACGGGCGCATCGCCCGCGCCGCCACCGCCACCAGCTCCGGGTCCAGGATCAGCGCCGCATGCGGGGTGCCGTCATTGCCGGGCTCGCTGCGGATGTCGAGGATGCGCTGGCGCACGCAGGCATAGCCGGCGACCACCCAGTACAGCGAGCCGCCGTCCAGGATCTCCTCGGCGCGCTTCGGATGCATCCGCGTCAGGTGGCGGAGCGGCGGGTCGAGCGCGATCCGCCGCGCCTGCCCCGCGCGCAGCGAGGCGACGTCGCGCGGCCCGACGCAGAGCTTGATCATGTGCAGCACGCGGCATCAATTGCCCCCGCCGGCGCCGTCCCGCAAGGCCCGGCGGCAGGCCGCGCCCGGGCAAAGTGGTTGCGCCCGCCGCGGCATGGGCTGTAATCCACGCCACCTTTCGCCGCGCCCCGCGCCGGCGGGCCTGCCGCAGGCCTGCAACCGGCCCCCTGGGGCGGCATCCACCGCCGGAACGAGGAATCGATATCATGGGCTACCGGGTCGCGGTTGTCGGCGCCACGGGCAATGTGGGCCGCGAGATCCTCAAGACGCTGGCCGAGCGGGACTTCCCGGTGGGCGAGGTGATCGCGCTGGCCTCCGGCCGTTCCGCCGGCCAGCAGGTCTCCTTCGGCGAGAAGCAGGTGCTGAAGGTGCAGAGCCTGGACAAGTACGACTTCGCCGGCACCCATATCGCGCTGTTCTCGCCGGGTGCGGCGGTCTCGGCCGTGCATGCGCCGCGGGCCGCGGCCACCGGCTGCGTGGTGATCGACAACACCAGCCAGTTCCGCATGGACCACGACGTGCCGCTGGTGGTGCCGGAGGTGAACCCGGGCGCGCTGCGCAACTTCCGCAAGCGCAACATCATCGCCAACCCGAACTGCTCGACCATCCAGATGGTGGTGGCGCTGAAGCCGCTGCACGACCTGGCGCGGGTCAAGCGCGTCGTCGTCTCGACCTACCAGTCGGTCTCCGGCTCGGGGAAGGAGGCGATGGACGAGCTCTTCACCCAGACCCGCGGCATCTTCGTCAACGACACGGCGACGCCCGAGATCTTCACCAAGCCGATCGCCTTCAACTGCATCCCGCATATCGACAAGTTCATGGATGACGGTTCCACCAAGGAAGAGTGGAAGATGGGCGTCGAGACCCGGAAGATCCTCGACCCGGATATCCAGGTGGTCGCCACCTGCGTCCGCGTGCCGGTCTTCATCGGCCATGGCGAGGCGATCCATGTCGAGTTCGAGCGGCCGATCACCCCGCAGCAGGCCTGGGAAGCGCTGCGCGAGGCGCCCGGCATCACCGTGCTCGACCACCGCGAGGACGGCGGCTACGCCACCCAGCTGGACATCGCCGGCGAAGACCCGGTCTTCGTCTCCCGCCTGCGCGCCGACCCGACCGTGCCGCACGGCCTGTCCTTCTGGTGCGTCGCCGACAACCTGCGCAAGGGCGCGGCGCTGAACGCGGTGCAGATCGCGGAAGAGCTGGTGCGGCAGAACCTGATGGTGCGCGAGCCGGCCTGAAGGAAGAACAGGGCAGGGGAAGGAATTCCCCTGCGCCCCTTCTTTTTTTCTGTTCATTGGCCCTGGCGTCGATGTTCTTTCACGGCGGTGTGATGACTTGCCTTCACTTGGCCACGGCGGCGCCGCATCTTTGTCCCGCATCCCTTTCAGGGTGACCGTGTTGTCATTCGGCAAGGAGGACTGAGATCATGCGGAAGACCCTGATTCGCGTCGGCCTGGTGGCGGGCATGGGCCTCGGCCTGGTGGCCTGCACCGATCCCTACAATCCCGGCCAGCGCGCCATCGGCGGCGGCCTGCTCGGTGCCGGCGCCGGCGCCGGCGTCGGCGCCCTGACCGGCGGCAATGCCGGCACCGGTGCGCTCATCGGCGGCGCGCTGGGCGCGGTGGGCGGCGCGGCGACCACGCCGCAGCGGCCTTACTACTAAGGACAGCCGACGACCGGCGGCCCCCGCCGCCGAGTCGATCTGCTCCGCGGCCACCCATCGGCACGACCGATGGGTGGCCGTTTTTGCTGATCAAGGGGCCGGCCCGGACCTGGTTGACGACCCGGCCGCAGGGGGGCGGCGGAAAAAAAGCCCGCACCGCGACTTAACCGGCGCTTTGCCGCGTTGTGCCATGCAGGGTCCGTGCGTTGACGCTGCACGGCAGCGCACCATAAAAGGTCCGTGCATCGCCCCTGTCCGGCCGCTGCCCAGGCCGGTCGCGGGGCGTCTCAAAATGTGGCGGAGCGGGATCGGTCCATGTCGAGTATGAAAGACGCGCGCGAGGCGACCTATGTGGGCCGCCGTACCGACGGGACGCGCATCCTCCGGCCGATGTCGCCGCATCTGCAAGTCTACGACATGGTGCAGATCACCTCCGGCCTGTCGGTGCTGAACCGCGCCACCGGCATCGCCTGGCTGGTCGGCTCGGTGTTCCTGGTCTGGTGGCTGATGGCCGCGGCCTCCGGGCCGAAGGCGCTGGCCTCGGCGCAGTGGTTCTTCAGCTCCTTCCTGGGGATCCTGGTGCTGGCGGGGATGACCGCGGTCGCCTGGTTCCACACCTTCGCCGGCATCCGCCACCTGATCTGGGATGCGGGCCACGGCTTCGACCTGCCGTCGACCTGGAAGTCGGGCAAGGTCCTGATGGCGGCGACCGTGGTCGCCACCGTCCTGACCTGGCTCATCGCCCTGATCTCCTGGTAAGCGGGACGCACCGACCATGAGCGAACAGAATTCCATCCGCATGCAGTCCGCCCTCGGCCGCGTGCGCGGCCTGGGCTCGGCCCGCGGCGGCACGCATCACTGGTGGATCCAGCGCGTCACCTCGATCGCGCTGCTGCCGCTGACCATCTGGTTCATCCTGTCCATCGCGCTGCACACCGGTTCCGACCATGCGCAGGTGACGGCCTGGATCGGCCAGCCGCTGAACGCCGTGCTGCTGATCTCCTTCCTGCTGATCTCCTTCCAGCATGCCGGCGCCGGCATGCAGGTGGTGCTCGAGGACTACGTGCGGAACGAGATGGCGCGGATGCTCTCGATCCTGGCGGTCAAGGCGCTGTGCTGGCTGCTGGCGCTGCTGGCGGCGCTCGCCGTGCTGCGGATCGCCCTCTGATGGCGCCGGCCGGCCTGCCCGCCGGCCCCCCGGCGCCGCGGATCGCGGCGTCGGCGCAGACCGATGAACTCGCGCCGCTGCTGGCGGCTACGGAATTCGCGCCGCCGCAGGCGGCCCATGAACTGACGGACGGATCGGGACGATGAACGCGATCACCATGCCCTCCTCGGGCGCCTATCGGGTGGTGGACCACACCTACGACGTGGTCGTGGTGGGGGCCGGCGGCGCCGGGCTCCGCGCGACCTTCGGCATGGGTGCGGCCGGCCTGAAGACGGCCTGCATCACCAAGGTCTTCCCCACGCGCAGCCACACCGTCGCCGCCCAGGGCGGCGTCGGCGCCAGCCTCGGCAACATGGGCGAGGACAACTGGCGCTGGCACATGTACGACACCGTCAAGGGGTCGGACTGGCTGGGCGACCAGGACGCCATCGAATACATGTGCCGCGAGGCGGTGCCGGCGATCATCGAGCTCGAGCATTTCGGCGTGCCGTTCAGCCGCACCGAGGATGGCCGCATCTACCAGCGGCCCTTCGGCGGCCACATGCAGGATTACGGCAAGACCCCGGCGATGCGCGCCTGCGCCGCCGCCGACCGCACCGGCCATGCCATCCTGCACACGCTTTACCAGCAGTCGCTGAAGCATAACTGCGAGTTCTTCGTCGAATACTTCGCCCTCGACCTGATCATGGACGAGGAAGGCGCCTGCCGCGGCGTCATGGCCTGGAACCTCGAAGACGGCACCATGCACCGCTTCCGGGCGCAGACCGTGGTGATGGCGACCGGCGGCTATGGCCGCGCCTATTTCTCCTGCACCTCGGCGCATACCTGCACGGGCGATGGCGGCGGCATGATCCTGCGCGCCGGCCTGCCGCTGCAGGACAACGAGTTCGTGCAGTTCCACCCGACCGGCATCTACGGCTCGGGCTGCCTGGTCACCGAGGGCGCCCGCGGCGAGGGCGGCTACCTGACCAATTCGGAGGGCGAGCGCTTCATGGAGCGCTATGCCCCGACCGCCAAGGACCTGGCGTCGCGCGACGTCGTGTCGCGCGCCATGTCGATGGAGATCCGCGAGGGCCGCGGCGTCGGCCCGCACAAGGATCACATCCACCTGCACCTGGAGCATCTCGGCGCCGAGCTGCTGCATGAGCGGCTGCCGGGCATCTCCGAGACGGCGAAGATCTTTGCCGGCGTGGACGTGACCAAGGAGCCGATCCCGATGCTCCCGACGGTCCATTACAACATGGGCGGCATCCCGACGAACATCCATTGCGAGGTGCTGAGCGCCACCGGCACCGACCAGGACCGCGTGGTTCCCGGCCTGATGGCGGTGGGCGAGGCGGCCTCGGTCTCGGTGCATGGCGCCAACCGGCTCGGCACCAACTCGCTGCTCGACCTGGTGGTCTTCGGCCGCGCCGCGGCGCTGCGGGCGGCGGCGACGATCAAGCCCGGCGCCACCCAGCAGCCGCTGCCGCCCAAGGCCGGCGAGCTGGCGCTGGACCGCCTGGACCGCGTCCGCCATGCCAAGGGCAACACCTCGGTCGGCGAGCTGCGGCTGAACATGCAGCGCACCATGCAGACGCATGCCGCGGTGTTCCGCACCGCGGACCTGCTGAAGGAAGGCTGCGAGAAGATGGCGAAGGTGGCCGACGGCTACAGCGACATCAAGATCGCCGACCGCTCGCTGATCTGGAACAGCGACCTGATGGAGGCGATGGAGCTGGACAACCTGATCGGCAACGCGCTGACCACCGTGGTCGGCGGCGAGGCCCGGCACGAGAGCCGCGGCGCGCATGCCCATGAGGATTATCCGGACCGCGACGACGTGAACTGGATGAAGCACAGCCTCGCCCGCGTCGACGAGAAGTACAAAGTGTCGCTCGACTATCGCGACGTGAAGATGCGGACCCTGACCAACGAGGTCCAGGTCTTCCCGCCCAAGCCGCGCGTGTACTGAGGAAGGAGCGGGACCATGGCCACTTTCACGCTTCCCAAGAATTCGACCATCGGCACCGGGCAGACCTACAAGGCCGAGCCCGGCGCGACGAAGGTCAAGTCCTTCAAGATCTACCGCTTCGACCCCGATACGGGGGAGAATCCGCGGTACGACACCTATGAGATCGATCTCGACAAGTGCGGTCCGATGGTTCTGGACGCGCTGATCAAGATCAAGAACGAGGTGGACACCAGCCTGACCTTCCGGCGGTCCTGCCGCGAGGGCATCTGCGGCTCCTGCGCGATGAACATCGACGGGATGAACACGCTGGCCTGCCTCAAGCCGATCGAGGACGTGGTCAAGAAGGACGTGCGCATCACCCCGCTGCCGCATATGCCGGTGGTGAAGGACCTGGTGCCCGACCTGTCGCATATCTATGCGCAGCTGCGCTCGGTCGAGCCCTGGCTGAAGTCCGAGACCTCGGCGCCGCCGGACGAGGAGCGCCGCCAGTCGAAGGAGGAGCGCGCCAAGCTCGACGGCTTGTGGGAGTGCATCCTGTGCTTCTGCTGCTCGACCGCCTGCCCGTCCTACTGGTGGAACGGCGACCGCTATCTCGGCCCGGCCGTGCTGTTGCAGGCCTATCGCTGGATCGCCGATTCGCGCGACGAGGCGACCGGCGAGCGGCTGGACAACCTGGAAGATCCGTTCCGCCTCTACCGCTGCCACACCATCATGAACTGCACCGCGACCTGCCCGAAGGGCCTGAACCCGGCCGCGGCGATCGGCAAGATCAAGCAGATGATGGTTGAGCGCCAAAGCTGAGCGAGACCAGATGTGGGGGTCCGGGGGCATTCAATGCCCCCGGCGGGGGTCAGGGGGCAGCGCCCCCTGGCTTTTTTTTATATGCCTAGCTGGCCGCGACCGCGGTGCCCGCCCCGGCCTCGGGCTCGTCCTGCAGCAGCGACGTGGCCGCCGTGTGGTTCATGATGGTGGAGACCTTGCCACCCTCGATATCGGCGACCGCGCTCAGCGGCAGGTATTTATGCTGCCCGTCCGGCGAGGAATCCCGCGTCAGCTTGATGAAGTCGCCGGCCAGGTGATCCACCCGCCCGATGGGGTGGCCGCAGGAGCCGACGACCTCGGCGTGTTCCTGGATGAGGCTCTTGTCGATCATGGCCGGGGTCTCCCTGGCGGTTGTTGTGCGGGGGTAACGCCAGGCCAGGGCACAGGGATGCGCCATGGTGCCGGTTCCCCGCCGCGGGCGAGGAAACCATCATTCTTTCCGTGGGTTGTGGTTTGGGGTGAAGGCGCGGTTGCCGCATCGGCCGTGACAGGCTATGCCGCAACGCGATGGATGGCCCCATGAAGCCGGGGGAGGCGCTGAGCCTCCCGTCCTACGCCGACGGACCACTCCCCGCCTATCGTGCGAAGGTGGCGGCGGGGGAATTGCGCTCCGACCCCGCCCAGGCGCTGGCCGCCGAGACCCTGCAGGATCTCTGGCGCCGCACGCGCGGCTACGAGCCCAGGCTGGAGCCGGCGACCAAGGAGGGCGGCGGCTTCATGTCCCGCTTCCTGCGCCGCAAGCCGGTCGACGAGGCCCCGGGCAACGCGCCCCAGGGCCTGTACCTGGTCGGCGAGGTCGGCCGCGGCAAGTCCATGCTGATGGACCTGTTCTTCGCCTGCGCCGAGGTGCCGCGGAAGCGCCGGATCCACTTCCATTCCTTCATGCAGCAGTCGCACGGCCGCATCCACGCCTGGCGCAAGCAGCATGGCGACGCCGCCGATCCGATCCCGCCGCTGGCCGAGCAGATCACCGCCGAGGCTTCGCTGCTGTGCTTCGACGAGTTCCAGGTCCACGACATCGCCGATGCGATGATCCTGGGCCGGCTGTTCGAGGCGCTGTTCGCCCGCGGCACGGTGATCGTCGCCACCTCGAACACGGCGCCCGACGACCTGTTCCGCGGCAAGCCGGGGCGCGACGCCTTCCTGCCCTTCATCGCGCTGATCAACAAGCATGTCTCGGTGCTGCAGCTGAAGTCGCAGCAGGACTACCGGCGCGACCGCATCCAGGGGCTGCCGACCTGGCACGCGCCGGCCGATGGCCGGGCGGAGCGGGCGCTGGACGCCGCCTTCAAGGAGCTGACCGGCCGCCCGCATGGCGCGCCGGAGGAGATCGAGGTGCTCGGCCGCCGGGTGCGGGTGCCGCAGGCCGTGGGCGGCGTCGCCCGGGCCGATTTCGACGACCTTTGCGGCGTGCCGCTGGGTCCGGCCGACTACCTGGCGCTGTCGACGCATTTCCACACGCTGGTGCTGGATGGCGTGCCCCGGCTGGGGCCGGATAATTTCGACCGGGCCCGGCGCTTCATCACCTTGATCGACACCCTCTACGAGCACCGTTGCAAGCTGGTCGCCTCGGCGGCCGCGGTGCCCGACCAGCTTTACGAGCAGGGCGAGAATGCGGCGATGTTCCAACGCACCGCGTCGCGCCTGATGGAAATGCAAAGCCACGACTATCTCGGCCTGCCGCATCTCACCTGACCGGGTGGGCTGCGGCCGCGTCATTGAAGGAAGCTGCCATGCGATTGATCCCGCTCTGCCTCTTGGGCCTGCTGTCCCTGGCGCTGGTGCCTGCCGCGCTGGTGCCGGCGGCCGAAGCCGCCGGGGCGCGGACCGAACGCGGCACCGCCGGCAAGGCGGGCAAGGCCAGCGGCACCGCGGCGCGCGCAGCGGCGCCGGCGCGGCAGCAGGCGAGCGTGGCGCGCGGCAACACCCGCCAGGCCGTGGCCCCGGCGCGCGGCGCCACCAGCCGGCCGGGCGTCAGCCGCACGGCGGCCAAGCCGGTCGCCCCGGCGCGGCGCGGCGCCACCCTGCAGCGCACCGCCAGCCGCCAGCCGGTGCTGCGCGGCGGCCAGCGCCAGGCGGTGCAGCGGGTGGTCGGCCCGCGGCTGACCTCCTGGCAGGCCGGGCTGCCGACGGCCGAGGGCGAGCAGCGCGAATGCCCGGTCGGCACCATGTCGACGCTGGCGCGCGGCCATGACGACGTGGTGCGCTGCCTGCCGCTCTGAGCGGCGCTTCCCGCTTCCCCGGGCCAGCCGCCGGTGGGCGGCGACCTCCCCCGGGGCCCTGTTTCGGCCGCGCGCGGCCGTGCTCAGCCACCCGGCCGCTGCCTGCGGCCGGCAAGCCGCCCCGGCCTGAAAGCCGGGGCATCGGGGGGTATCTGGCGGTCTCTTCCCGCGCCCGGGGCATGGTTCCCGGGGGCGGGGGGCGGCTGCTTCGCGACGGCTGCCTGAATCTGACACGCCCCCGCCTTGTCGGGCGGGGTGCGGGGGAGTAGGTAGCCGTCGCAAGTTTCCAGATACCGCCTTCGCTCGAACGCTCGGGAAGGATGATCCTCATGGCCCGCAAGAAGATTGCGCTGGTTGGCGCCGGCAACATCGGTGGCACGCTCGCCCACCTGATCGGCCTCAAGGAACTGGGCGACGTCGTCCTGTTCGACGTCTTCGCCGGCGTTGCCGCCGGCAAGGCCCTCGACATCATGCAGTCGGCCCCGGTCGACGGCTTCGACAGCAAGATGGTCGGCGCGGCCGACTATGCCGCGATCGAGGGCGCCGACGTGGTGATCGTCACCGCCGGCTTCCCCCGCCTGCCGGGCATGACCCGCGACGACCTGCTGACCAAGAATGCCGAGGTCATCACCAAGGTGGCCGAGGGCATCAAGACCTATGCCCCGAACGCCTTCGTCATCTGCATCACCAATCCGCTGGACGTGATGGTGTGGGTGCTGCAGCAGAAGTCGGGGCTGCCGGCCGAGAAGGTCGTCGGCATGGCCGGCGTCCTGGACAGCGCCCGCTTCCGCATGTTCCTGGCGGAGGAGTTCGGCGTCTCGGTCGAGGACGTGACCGCTTTCGTGCTCGGCGGCCATGGCGACACCAT
This sequence comes from Roseomonas sp. 18066, assembly GCF_902706185.1. GTDB lineage: Bacteria > Pseudomonadota > Alphaproteobacteria > Acetobacterales > Acetobacteraceae > Pseudoroseomonas. The sequence goes on from NZ_CACSJM010000049.1 coordinate 27,705, forward strand.
GGTGCCGCTGACCCGCTACTCGACGGTGGCCGGCATCCCGGTGCCCGACCTGATCAAGATGGGCTGGTCGACGCAGGAGAAGATCGACGCCATCGTGACGCGCACCGCCAATGGCGGCGGCGAGATCGTCAAGCTGCTGGAGAAGGGCTCGGCCTTCTACGCTCCGGCCGCCTCGGCGATCGCCATGGCCGAGAGCTACCTGAAGGACAAGAAGCGCGTGCTGCCCTGCGCCGTGCTGCTGAACGGCGAATACGGCATGAGCGACTTCTATGTCGGCGTGCCGGTGGTGATCGGTGACAAGGGCGTCGAGAAGATCGTCGAGGTCCAGTTCACCCCGGAAGAAAAGGCCAATTTCGACAAGTCCTGCGATGCGGTGAAGAAGCTGATCGCGGACTTCAAGAAGCTCGGCGTCTGAGGCCCCCGGAGGGGGCCGGAAGGCCTCCTCCGGGACCGGAAATGACGGGTCGGGGCAGCTCCCGGCCTCGTGGCCCATGCAGAGGGTGAACGGATGAACATCCACGAATACCAGGGCAAGGAGCTGCTGAAGCGCTACGGCGTCGCAGTGCTCGAGGGCCATGTCGCCTGGACCGCGGCCGAGGCCGAGGAAGCGGCGAAGAAGCTTCCCGGCCCCGTCTATGTGGTGAAGAGCCAGATCCATGCCGGTGGGCGTGGCGCCGGCCGCTTCGCGGAAGACCCGAACGGCAAGGGCGGCGTCCGCGTCGTCAAGTCGGTCGCCGATGTGCGCGCCGCCGCCGAGGCGATGATCGGCAAGACCCTGGTGACCAAGCAGACCGGCGAAGCCGGCAAGCAGGTCAGCCGGGTCTATGTCGAGGATGGCTGCGACATCAAGCGCGAGCTCTACCTCTCGCTGCTGGTCGACCGTGACACCTCGCGCATCGTCATCATGGCGTCCACCGAGGGCGGCATGGAGATCGAGGAGGTCGCCGAGCACCAGCCGGAGAAGATCCTGAAGGCGGTGGTCGACCCGGCCTCGGGCGTTTCCGGCTTCCATGCCCGCAAGCTGGCCTTCGGGCTCGGCCTGGAAGGCAAGCAGGTCGCCTCCTTCACCAAGTTCGTGCTGGCCCTCTACCAGGCCTTCGTCGAGCTGGACTGCGCCATCGTCGAGATCAACCCGATCGTCGTCACCGGCGCCGGCGAGATCATGGCGCTGGACGCCAAGGTCTCCTTCGACGACAGCGCGCTGTTCCGCCACAAGGACCTCGAGGCGCTCCGCGACGACACGGAGATGGACCCGAAGGAGCTCGACGCGGTCAAGAACGACCTGAACTACGTCGCGCTCGACGGCGAGATCGGCTGCATGGTCAATGGCGCGGGCCTGGCCATGGCGACCATGGACATCATCAAGCTCTACGGCTCCTCGCCTGCGAACTTCCTCGATGTCGGTGGCACGGCGACGGCCGAGCGGGTGACCGAGGCGTTCCGGATCATCACCTCCGACGCCAACGTCAAGGCGATCCTGGTCAATATCTTCGGCGGCATCGCCAAGTGCGACATGATCGCCAACGGCATCGTCGTCGCCGCCAAGAACCTGACCCTGTCGGTGCCGCTGGTCGTGCGCCTGGAGGGGACCAACGTCGACCTGGGCAAGAAGATCCTGGCCGAATCCGGCCTGGCGATCATCCCGGCCGACAATCTGGCCGACGCCGCCGAGAAGGTGGTCCGCGCCGTGAAGGGAGCCAAGTAAGATGGCCATCCTCGTCGACGCGAACACCAAGGTGATGACCCAGGGCTTCACCGGGTCCCAGGGCACCTTCCACGCCGAGCAGGGCATCGCCTACGGCTCGAACTATGTGGGCGGCGTGACCCCGGGCAAGGGCGGCCAGCTGCATCTCGGCCTGCCGGTGTTCAACACGGTCGCCGAATGCGTGGCGGCCACCGGCGCCAACGCCTCGGTCATCTACGTGCCGCCGCCCTTCGCCGGCGACAGCATCCTGGAGGCCATCGACGCCGAGGTCCCCCTGATCATCTGCATCACCGAGGGCATCCCGGTGATCGACATGATCAAGGTGAAGCGGGCGCTGTCCGGCTCCAAGTCGCGGCTGATCGGCCCGAACTGCCCGGGCGTCATCACCCCCGACGCCTGCAAGATCGGCATCATGCCGGGCCATATCCACAAGCGTGGCTCGGTCGGCATCGTCTCCCGCTCGGGCACGCTGACCTATGAGGCGGTGGCGCAGACCACGGCGGCCGGCCTCGGCCAGTCGACCTGCGTCGGCATCGGCGGCGACCCGGTCAAGGGCACCGACTTCACCGAGGTCCTGGAGATGTTCCTGGCCGACCCCGAGACCCAGTCGATCATCATGATCGGCGAGATCGGCGGCCAGTCGGAGATCCAGGCGGCCGAGTTCCTGGGCCGCGAGAACAAGGTGGGCTCGAAGAACTACAAGCCCGTCGTCGGCTTCATCGCCGGTGCGACCGCCCCCCCGGGCCGCCGCATGGGCCATGCCGGCGCCGTCATCTCGGGCGGCAAGGACACCGCCGAGGCCAAGATGGCGGCCATGCGCGAGGCCGGCATCCATGTCGCCGAGAGCCCGGCTGCCCTGGGCTCGACCATGGTGAAGGCGCTGCGCGGCTGATGCCGACGGTGCGCGGACAGCTTGACGGCCAACGACGCGGGTCTGCCATGCAGGCCCGCGGCGGAAGCCTGCAACTTGCCGCGTTTTACCATTATGTTATCCAGCGCCGTCCCTATATCCGGGGCGGCGTTGGCGTTTTCTGACGCCCCGCTGTGAGCTGACCGCCGCGACCCAGGAAGGTGCGGGCGAGGAGGATAAGATGGCCGGTATCGACATCCTGGCAAGCGTGATGACGGGGGCGAATGCCACCTATCTCGCTGACCTGTACGCCCGCTGGGTCGAGCGGCCTGACAGCGTGGACGCTTCCTTCCAGGAGCTTTTCGCAGCGCTCAACGACGACGCCCGCGCGGTGCTGCACGACGCCAGCGGCGCCTCCTGGGCGCCGCGGCCGAAGGGCGGCTTCGCCCCGGAGCCGGAAGCGCCCAAGCCCGACCCGAAGAAGCCGGCCAAGGCCGGCGCCGCGCCGGCCGCCGCCGCCGCCCCGGGCCTCGACCCCGCCGCCGCGCGGCAGCAGGCGCAGGACGCGATCCGCGCCCTGATGCTGATCCGCGCCTACCGGGTGCGTGGCCATCTGGAGGCGCAGCTCGACCCGCTGCACCTGCAGACGCCCAAGCCGCACCCCGAGCTCGACCCGAAGAGCTACGGCTTCACCGATGCCGACCTCGACCGGCCGATCTTCATCGACAAGGTGCTGGGCCGCGAGACCGCGACGCTGCGCGAGATCGTCGCCATCCTGCGCGCCACCTATTGCGGCTCGATCGGCGTCGAGTTCATGCATATCCAGGACCCCGAGCAGAAGTCCTGGATCCAGCAGAAGGTCGAGGGCGCGCCCTGGACCACCCTGTTCGACCCGGCGGCGAAGAAGCAGATCCTGCAGCAGCTGACCGAGGCCGAGGGCTTCGAGGCCTTCTGCGCCCGCAAGTATGTCGGCACCAAGCGCTTCGGCCTGGAGGGTGGCGAGGTCACCATCCCCGCCGTGCAGACGGTGATCGAGGCGGTGGTCGCCGAGGGCGTCGGCGAGATCGTCGTCGGCATGGCGCATCGCGGCCGGCTGAACACGCTGGTCAACGTGGTGAAGAAGCCCTTCACCAAGGTCTTCGCCGAGTTCAAGGGCATCTCGGCCAATCCGGACGACGTCCAGGGCTCGGGCGACGTCAAGTACCACCTGGGCACCTCCACCGACATCGAGATCGGCGGCAAGATGGTGCATCTGTCGCTGCAGCCCAACCCGTCGCACCTCGAGGTCGTCGACCCGGTGGTAGTGGGCAAGGTGCGCGCGCGCCAGGACATGGCGGGCGACGTCAAGGGCCGCCGCAGCGTCATGGCCATCCTGCTGCATGGCGACGCCGCCTTCGCCGGCCAGGGCGTGGTCTATGAGACGCTGGCGATGAGCCAGCTGATCGGCTACCGCACCGGCGGCACGGTCCACGTCATCACCAACAACCAGATCGGCTTCACCACCGTGCCGGCGCATGCCTATTCGGGCCTGTACTGCACGGACGTGGCCAAGGCGGTGCAGGCGCCGATCCTGCACGTCAATGGCGACGATCCGGAGGCGGTGGTCTTCGCCGCCCGCATGGCCGCCGAATACCGGATGAAGTTCACCGCCGACGTGGTGCTGGACATCGTCTGCTACCGCCGCCACGGCCATAACGAGACCGACGAGCCCGCCTTCACCCAGCCGATCATGTACGGCCGGATCAAGGAGCTGAAGACCACCCGCACCCTCTATGCCGAGCGTCTGGCGGCCAGCGGCGCGCTGCCGGCCGAGGACAGCAAGGCGATGCTGGACGCCTTCTACGCCCAGCTCGAGGAGGCCTACCAGGCCGCCCAGACCTTCAAGCCGAACAAGGCCGACTGGCTGGAAGGCCATTGGTCGGGGCTGAAGGCCGCGGGCTCGACCGACGAGGAGAAGGAGGACGGCACCGCCGTCGGCCTCGACACGCTGCGCGAGATCGGCGCCGCCCTGTCCCGCGTGCCGGCCGACTTCGTCGCCAATTCGAAGATCATCCGCCAGCTCGAGGCGAAGAAGAACGCCATCGAGGGCGGCGAGGGCATCGACTGGGCGACCGGCGAGGCGCTGGCCTTCGGCAGCCTGCTGCTGGAGGGGCATCGCATCCGCCTCTCGGGCGAGGACGTGCAGCGCGGCACCTTCAGCCACCGCCATTGCGTCCTGGTCGACCAGAACAGCCAGGCGGAATACATGCCGCTGAACAACATCCGCGACGGCCAGAAGCGGATGGAAGCCTTCAACTCGCTGCTCAGCGAGATGGGCGTACTCGGCTTCGACTATGGCTACACGCTGGCCGACCCCAACACCCTGACGCTGTGGGAAGCCCAGTTCGGCGACTTCACCAACGGCGCCCAGGTGGTGATCGACCAGTTCATCGCCAGCGCCGAGACCAAGTGGCTGCGCATGTCCGGCCTGGTGATGCTGCTGCCGCATGGCTACGAGGGCCAGGGTCCGGAGCATTCCTCCGCCCGCCTCGAGCGCTACCTGCAGCTCTGCGCCGAGCGCAACATGGCGGTCTGCAACTTCACGACGCCGGCCAACTACTATCATGCGCTGCGCCGGCAGCTGAAGCGCAACTACCGCAAGCCGCTGATCGTCATGACGCCGAAGTCGCTGCTGCGGCACAAGCTGGCGGTCAGCAGCCTGGCCGACTTCGCCACCGGCAGCGCCTTCCAGACCGTGATCCCGGAGGCCGACGCCATCGGCCCGGCCGAGAAGGTCAAGCGCGTCGTGCTCTGCTCCGGCAAGGTCTATTACGACCTGCTGCAGGAGCGGCGGGACAAGAAGCTCGACGACGTGGCGATCGTCCGCGTCGAGCAGATCTATCCCTTCCCGCGCCTGTCGCTGGCCCGCATCCTGGCCGAGTACAAGAACGCCGAGATCGTCTGGTGCCAGGAGGAGCCCGAGAACATGGGCGCCTGGACCTTCGTCGACCGGCGCATCGAGAAGGTGCTGAAGGAGCTGGGCCACAAGACCCAGCGCCCCGCCTATGTCGGGCGCGAGGAGGCGGCCAGCCCCGCCACCGGCTCGGCCAAGGTGCATCAGCAGCAGCAGGAAGCCCTGGTCCGCTCGGCCCTCGGCCTCTCGTAACTCCTTCTCAGCGGCGAGGTCCCGCCTGGGCGGGGCCTCGCGCATCTTTTTTAAGCAGCTGACCTTTAGCACCGGCAAAGAGGCGACGGCAGAATGACCGATATTGTGGTGCCCCCCCTGGGCGAGAGCGTCTCCACCGCGACCATCGCGAAGTGGATGAAGAAGGCCGGTGAGGCAGTTGCCGCCGACGAGCCGCTGGTGGAGCTGGAGACCGACAAGGTCACGGTGGAGGTCAATGCCCCCGCCGCCGGCGTGCTGGAATCGATCGTCGCCGAGGAAGGCGCCGAGGTGGAGCCGGGCGCGGTGCTGGGCGTGATCGCCGCCGGCTCCGGCGCGGCCCCGGCGCCGAAGGCCGCGGCCCCCGCCGCCGCCGCTGCGCCCGCCGCCGCGCCGAAGGTCGAGACGCCGCGCGCCGAGAGCGGCCCGGTGGCCCGCCCGGGCGCGCCGTCCGCGCATGCGCCGCTGCCGGCCGCCGCCAAGATCATGGCCGAGAACAACCTCTCGGCCGAGCAGATCGGCGCCGGCACCGCCAAGGATGGCCGCATCAGCAAGGGCGACGTGCAGTCCTTCCTGGCGCAGCCGGCCCCGGCCGCCGCCGCCAAGGCCGCGCCCAAGGCGCCGCGCGCCCTGGAAGGCGGCGAGGAGCGGGTGAAGATGACCCGCCTGCGCAAGACCATCGCCGTCCGCCTGAAGGAGGCGCAGAACACCGCCGCCATGCTGACCACCTTCAACGAGGTGGACATGAGCGCGGTGATGGCGCTGCGCAACGAGTACAAGGACGTCTTCGAGAAGAAGCAGGGCGTGAAGCTCGGCTTCATGTCCTTCTTCGTGAAGGCCTGCGTCGCCGCGCTGAAGGAATTCCCGGCCGTCAACGCCGAAATCGACGGCGACGACCTGGTCTACAAGAACTTCGTCCATATGGGCATCGCGGTGGGCGGGCCCTCCGGCCTGGTCGTGCCGGTGCTGCGCAACGCCGACCAGCTGTCCTTCGCCGGCATCGAGAAGGCCATCAGCACCGTCGGCAAGCGCGTCCGTGACGGCCAGCTGAAGCTCGAGGAGATGGCGGGCGGCAGCTTCACCATCACCAATGGCGGCATCTACGGCTCGATGATGTCGACGCCGATCCTCAACCCGCCGCAGTCGGGCATCCTCGGGATGCACTCGATCAAGGAGCGGGCGATGGTCGTCAACGGCAAGATCGAGATCCGGCCGATGATGTACCTGGCGCTGTCCTATGACCACCGGATCGTCGACGGCAAGGAAGCCGTCTCCTTCCTGGTGCGCGTCAAGGAGAGCATCGAGGATCCGCGCCGGCTGATGCTGGACGTCTGATCCCTCTGCGGGTTCGGTGAAAGGGCCAGGGTCGCGCAAGCGGCCCTGGCCCTTTCCGCTTTCAGTCGAGGCTGAGATTGAGCCGCGCCACCATCTCGCGCTCATAGGCGACGCGCTGGACGGTGAAATTGCGGTAGGATTCGCTGTCGAGATAGGCGAGCGGCATGTCCCAGCGCTCGCGCACCGCGGTGTTCTCCGGCCCAAGCAGCGCTGACTTCATCGCATCATGCAGCGCGCGCACCACGCCCGGGTCCATGCCCTTCGGCCCGGCCAGCCCGTAGGGCGAGGTCACCACCAGGTCGATGCCGAGCTCGCGCAGCGTCGGCACCTCGGGGAAGCGCTTCGAGCGCTCGGCGGTCCAGACGCAGAGCAGCCGGCACTGCCCGGCCTCGACCTGCGGCACCCAGGCGGAGCTGTCGGCGACGCTGTCGATCTGCCCGCCCAGCAGCGCGGTGACCCCCTCGTTGGAGCCGCGGAAGGGCACATGCGTCATCTGCAGCCCCAGCCGCGACAGAATATCCTCCATCGCCAGGTGGTTGGTGGTGCCGATGCCGCTGGTGGAGAAGGTCAGCATCCCCGGCCGCGCCTTGGCCGCCGCGACATAGTCGGCCCAGGATTTGTAGGGGCTGTCGGCTTTCACCGCGACGCCGAACAGCCAGCCGGTCAGGCCGATGATCTGGGAGAAATCCTCGATCGGGTCCCAGGACCGCGCCTTGGTCATGAAGGGGTGGCGCAGCACCGAGAGATGCTGCTGGGCGATGGTGTAGCCGTCGGGCGGCGCCTGCAGCAGCGCCTGCGCCGCCAGCAGCCCGCGCGCGCCGGAGCGGTTCTCCACCAGCACCGTCTGGCCCAGCGCCCGGCCGGCCTGGTCGGCCAGGCTGCGCAGCTGCGCATCGGCCGAGCCGCCGGGCGGCCAGGGCACCATCAGCCGGATGGGGCGGGCAGGCCAGGCCTGGGCGAGCGCCGGCCTCGCCAAGGGGGAAAGCAGCGCGGCGGGCGCAAGGGCCAGCGCCGCGCGCCGCGGCCAGAGGCCGGGCGTCGGTCGGGTCATCGCAAATCCTCCCTCTGCGGCGCCTGTTGCCGGCGCCGTCAGGGGCAAGGGTGGCAGAAGCCGTGACGGGAAGGCAATTTTTCCTGACCCGGCTTCGGCCCGCGCCGCCTTACTTCAGGGGAAGCAGAATGTCCGTCAGCCACTCCGCCGGCGGCAGGCTGCGGCAGTCATTCAGGTAGTGCTCCATCGCCGGGTGGTCGGCCGGCTCCCGCCCGCTCTGCGGCAGCCATTCGCGGTAGAGCCAGGTATAGGCGGCCTCCAGCTCGGCATAGGGGCCCTTGAAGCGCAGCGCCGCGACCGTCAGCGCAGGGATTTCTGTCAGCCTCGCAGGGGCGGGGGGTTCCGCGTCCTTGGGGAGCGAAAAACCCGCCGCGCTGCGCAGCTGCGCCGCCGGCACCGTCTGCGGGTCGTCCCAATAGAGCCCGATCCAGCGGGTGGCCTCGTCCTCCAGCCCGTGCCCCGTCGCCAGCGCGCCGAGCTCGTCGAAACGGGCGGCGATGGTGTCGTAGGGGCCGGAATGCGGCAGCACCGCCAGACGCATTTCTTTCTGTTCGCGAATGGTGACCTCGAACATGCGACTCTCCTCGGATGTTGCTGTGATCGGTCGGACAGGAGCAATGCCGCCCTGGGCGCGGTAGGCCGCCGGCGGCAGGCCGAACTGCGCCCGGAACGCCCGGGTGAAGGCCGCGGCGCTGCCATAGCCGGCCGCCTTGGCGACCCCCGCCACCGGCATGCGGCTTTTCAGCAGCGCCGCCGCCGCCAGGCTCAGCCGCTGCCGCGCCACCGTCTCCACCGGCGTCTCGCCGGCCAGCAGCCGGTAGATCCGGTGGAAATGGCAGGGCGAGAAGGCGGCCGCCGCGGCCAGCTCCTCCAGCCGCGGCTCGCGCCCCGGATGGGCCGCCAGCCAGGCCATGGCGCGCTGCACCCGGCGGGCATAGTCGCGCAGCGTCAGCGGCTTGTTCGGCATCGACTTCCTCTCCGATCCGCCGTCATCCTGGCCGAGATGCGCTTGATCGCGCTTGCGAATGCCTGCCCGGCGCCGCTCCCCCTTGCGAGGGCGGCGCGGGCGCGCCAGTTTGCGGGCAATCCATTGCTAGGCAGGACCTTCCGACCCATGTCCGAGAGCTTCGACCTCATCGTCATCGGCGCCGGCCCCGGCGGCTATGTCTGCGCCATCCGCGCCGCCCAGCTCGGCATGAAGGTGGCCTGCGTCGAGAAGCGCGACACCCTGGGCGGCACCTGCCTGAATGTCGGCTGCATCCCCTCCAAGGCGATGCTGCAATCCTCGGAAGCCTTCGAGGAGACCAAGCACAAGTTCGCCGACCACGGCATCCTGGTCGACGGCGTGAAGCTGGACCTGGCGCGCATGCAGGCCCGCAAGGGCGAGGTGGTCGGCGCCAACGTCAAGGGCGTCGAGTTCCTCTTCAAGAAGAACAAGATCACCTGGCTGAAGGGCGCCGGCAAGATCACCGCGCCCGGCCAGGTCGAGGTCGCCGGCCAGGCCTATGCCGCGAAGAACATCGTCATCGCGACGGGTTCCGACAGCGCCCCCCTGAAGGGCGTCGAGGTCGATGAGAAGCAGATCGTCACCTCGACCGGCGCGCTGGAGCTGGAGAAGGTTCCCGGCCACCTGGTCGTCATCGGCGGCGGCGTGATCGGCCTTGAGCTCGGCAGCGTCTGGAAGCGCCTGGGCGCCGAGGTGACCGTGGTCGAGTATCTCGACCGCCTGGCCCCCGGCATGGATGGCGAGACCGCCAAGCAGTTCGAGCGCGTGCTCACCAAGCAGGGCTTCAAGTTCAAGCTGAAGTCCAAGGTGACCGGCGCCACCAAGTCCGCCGACGGCGTGACGCTGACCGTCGAGCCCGCCGCCGGGGGTGCCGCCGAGGAGCTCAAGGCCGACGTGGTGCTGCTGGCCATCGGCCGCCGCGCCTACACCGAGGGCCTCGGCCTCGCCGAGGTGGGCGTGGCGCTGGACGAGCGCGGCCGGGTGCAGACCGACGGCCATTTCGCGACCAATGTCCCCGGCATCTACGCCATCGGCGACGTCATCGCCGGCGCCATGCTGGCCCACAAGGCCGAGGATGAGGGCGTCGCCCTGGCCGAGATCCTGGCCGGCCAGAAGGGCCATGTGAATTACGGCGTGATCCCCGCCATCGTCTACACCTGGCCCGAGATCGCCAGCGTCGGCGAGAGCGAGGAAGAGCTGAAGGCCCGCGGCCAGGCCTACAAGGTCGGCAAGTTTCCCTTCCTGGCGAATGGCCGGGCGCGGGCGATGGGCGACACCGACGGCTTCGTGAAGATCCTGGCGGACAAGGAGACCGACCGCGTGCTCGGCGCCCATATCCTGGGCCCCGACGCCGGCACGCTGATCGCCGAGGTCGCCATCGCCATGGAATTCGGCGCCTCGGCCGAGGATGTTGCGCGCACCTGCCACGCCCATCCGACGCTGAACGAGGCGGTGAAGGAAGCGGCGCTGGCCGTCGACGGCCGCGCGCTGCACATCTGATCCGACCGGGGAGGGGCCTCGCGCCCCTTCCCAAACC